>JASHOS010000115.1 GCA_030040995.1 Terriglobia bacterium
ACCGCCAAGCTCGCTGCCACGACAGGCAGCAATCAGAGCGGCGAATTGCGCGAAGCCGCGGATAAGAATAGCGTTAGCTGTTGTCAGCGAACCGAAAGACCAGAAAAACAGTCCTCCTGACTCTGGTGCATACCCGTAAGTTAAGGATTTTAAAAGAAAATTAGAGGAACGAAGCCAGACGAAGCCAATTCTTAGCGACTCCAACTGCACCTAAGTTACTAAAAACAAGCGGCTTGTTTGATGAAAACGGGCAAGGTCGAATAACTATTTCTAGCACAAGCAGATTACAAGGAAGGTTGGCTTCGGTGTGGCTTCAGTATGGCTTCGGTTAGGAAAACTGGCCAGAATGGGGCCGACGGTGTGTAACGCCGACCTTTAGATCGGCATTCGGGTGAGATGCCCGGCTGGAAGTCCGGCGCTACTGTTACGCCGCAGAAGTGCCCCGAACTGCTTCAGTGCATTTTCCGAGAGTCAAGCGAGGCATGTTCTGGATCCGCCCATAAGTTAGGCAGTGTAGGGTAGAGCTTGCCCTACCCTGGTTGGGCGATAATCTAGGGGGACGGCAAGCCGTCCCCCTACATCCATCAGCTTTGTCATCGACGGATTGGGGTAGTGTCTTTTTACCTTGACTTTTTATCACGGGCCAATTCACCCTTGTTGACAGTCGCGCGGCACGGCCGGGATGACGCGAGCAGCCGCGGCGGGCCATATATGAATCGGATCGAAATCAGGCGCTGCCCGTGGGCCGTAAGCGAACGGACCATCGCCTACCACGATCAAGAATGGGGTGTGCCGGCTCACAACGACAGCCGGCTCTTCGAGTTTTTGGTTCTGGAAGGCGCACAGGCGGGGCTGAGCTGGGAGACTATCCTGAAGAAACGCGAAAACTATCGCGCCGCGTTTGCAGGCTTTGATCCCGCGCGCGTGGCCCGTTTTAGCTCGCGGAGTATCGAGAAGCTGCTCGCCGATCCCGGAATCGTACGCAACCGCCTCAAAATCTGTTCCGCCGTCGAAAATGCAAAGTTGTTTCTTAAGGTTCAGGAGGAGATGGGAAGCTTTGATGCTTTTATCTGGCAGTTTGTCGATGGTCAGCCGAAGGCGAACGCGCGGCGTCTTTTAAGCCAAGTTCCTGCCCGAACATCCGAATCCGACGCGATGAGCAAAGAGCTCATCCGCCGCGGCTTTCGATTTGTGGGATCAACCATCTGCTATGCCTTCATGCAGGCTGTGGGAATGGTAAACGACCACCTCCTGGATTGTTTCCGCTATCAGCAGATCGGGAAGGAACCCGCAGGTGTCATGCCTCAGTTTGGGGCGCAGTTGTAGGGGCGGGATACCCCGCCAACAGAATGGCGGCATAAAGCCGCTTCTACGCGCCCGAAAAGTGAGTCATGACTCGCAGATACAAGGAGACTATTGCGCCCCGCTGGCGTTAGAGCAACAATGAGGAAGGGATCTTGTGAAGGGAGTCGTTTTGCGGCGACCGGGACAAAAAACATCCGCTGATTTCCGCGATCACCAGCCCGCGCTTTCCTGCCCAGAGATTTACCGTAGCGTTGAGTTGCAAGACGACCATTTCCACGATCAGTGCGGGGTATTCGCCGTTTACGGCCATCCGGAGGCTGCGAAGATCACGCAATTGGGTCTTTATAGCTTGCAGCATCGAGGCCAAGAAAGCGCGGGTATCGCTGTCTCGGATGGAAGCTTCTTGGCGCACCACAAGGGGATGGGACACGCGAACGAGGTGTTCAGCGCGGAAGTCCTGAATAGCCTTCCGGGACATATCGCCATTGGGCACACGCGCTATTCAACTTCGGGCGAAACGGATCTGAGAAATGCCCAGCCCCTGACAGTAAGCTGCCAAAAAGGGCAGGTGGCGCTCGCTCACAACGGCAATCTGGTGAATGCCCCCGCCATCCGGCGGGAGCTTGAGGCGCGAGGCGATATTTTTCAGACCACGAGTGATACGGAGGTGATTCTTCACTATTTTGCGCGATCCAAACAGACCGGCATACCGGAATCACTGGCCGACGCGCTGGATCGCGTGCAGGGCGCCTATTCGCTGGTCGCCCTATTCAAAGAAAGCGTCTATGGAGTGCGCGATCCGCGCGGCTTCCGCCCTCTCTGCCTGGGACGCCTGGGTGACGCTTACGTCCTCGCTTCTGAAACCTGCGCCTTTGATTTAATCAATGCTAGCTATATTCGCGACGTCGAGCCGGGCGAAATGATGATCCTGGACCGTCGGGGAATCACATCGCTCCGATTTTCACCTCCGGCCCAGCCCGCCCACTGCGTTTTCGAGCATGTCTATTTCTCCCGGCCCGACAGCCTGGTCTTCGGACGCTCGGTTCAGGCAAGCCGCGAGCAACTCGGACGCCTGCTGGCGCGCGAACATCCGGCAGAGGCGGATATCGTGGTGCCCGTACCCGATTCTGGCGTGCCGGCGGCGATTGGCTTCGCCGAGGAGTCCGGCATCCCGTTAAAGATTGGCCTGATTCGCAACCACTACGTTGGGCGCACGTTCATTGAGCCTTCTCAGGCCAGCCGCGACTTGGGTGTGAAGCTCAAGTTGAACCCGGTGCGCAGCCTTATCGAAGGCAGGCGCGTTGTGCTGGTAGACGATTCCATTATCCGCGGAACCACCAGCCGCAAGATCGTGCGCTTGGTGCGGGATGCTGGCGCTACGGAAGTCCACATGCGAATCAGTTGTCCGCCGACCGTCTCTCCCTGCTTTTACGGGATCGATACGCCCACCCGTCAGGAGCTGATTGCCTCCACGCATAGCGTGGAGGCAATCCGGAAGTACATTGAGGCGGACACGCTGGGATACCTGTCGCTTGAAGGACTCAGGCGGGCGGTTGGAGACCACGACGGGCGGTACTGCCTGGCTTGCTATACGTCCAGCTATCCCACCACCATTCAAGAGCCGTTGATTACGATCCGCCACCGCGACTGACCTATGGACCCGATCGAAACCTCGGAAGCTGTCCCAACCCCAATCCCCGAAGCGCCGCCTGCGGCCGCAGAACAGCCAAAGAAAACCGGCGAGAGCACATGGGAACTGGTCCGCTCTCTGTTCATCATCCTGATTGCAGTATTTTGTATTCGGACGTTTATCGGTGAGGTCACCCTCATCCCCACAGGATCGATGGAGAATACGATTCTAGTTGGGGATCACGTCATTCTGGATAAGTTACTCTACGGCCCCTCAATCCCTTACACTTCCTGGCGGCTCCCCCGGCTCAGCACGGTCCGCCGGGGAGATGTGATTGCCTTCCGGTATCCGCTAAACCCCTCCGTCATGTACGTGAAGCGTGCCATTGCCAAAGGCGGAGATGTGATCCGGATCGTTAACAAGAGGGTTTACCTCAACGGCAAGCTTCTGCGCGAGCCGTATGTGGTACACGAGTTCCCCGATGCGTCTCCCTTATGCGATAATTTTCCGCCAGCCCTCAACGAGATTGACACGTATCCGGATTCTGTTCAGATCAAGCCTAGCTGGGCACTAGAGATGCCGAAGTATATCCGGCCGGACGGTCTGCACGTTCCGAAAGGTTATATCTTCGCGATGGGCGACAACCGCGACGATTCCTCAGATAGCCGCTTTTGGGGCTTTGTGCCGGAAAAAAATATCGTTGGCGAGCCCCTTCTTATCTACTGGTCCTACAACGCTCCCAGCGACGATTGGCTGAACGATACCTTCGAAGGACGCCTGCAATTTGACGGCTCTATCCTCCTGAACTTCGTCCAGAAGACACGTTGGTCGAGAATCGGCAAGGTCTTCGAAAACCCTTACTGAGACCGAACGGCTATTCACGGTCTACCCCTTCGGGGCAGCAGTCCGGCGGAGCATGGCCGGCTTCACTCGGATGTGGTGAGTTTGAGGGCCGCGCACCAGGCGAGAGATTGCTTCACCTGGCCAACGCGCGCTGCAAGCTGACGGCGTTGCGCTGCGGCATAGACTTCAAGAGCAATGATGAACGATCTGAGTCTTTCAAGATTCGCGGCGTAAGTTTCAACTTGCGCCCTAGCTTCCACGTCGAGCGCTTCGGAGATTCGCAAGTGCCGGCCAACGCTTGCGATGGTGCTGCTCATAATGGCCAATTGTTTCTGCGTAGCGCCCAAATCTATGGCCGGACTGCTACCGCTCTGCGAGAGATCCGGAAGGCGGGCCAGGAACCGGGAGAGTTTGGAATTGGCGGAACGAATGAGAGCGAGCGATTCGGGCGTCATCTTCTTCCTTCGGCTTTACGAGCCTGGGTTACCGGACGGACACAGGGAGAGACGCTCGCCGCGTCGCTCGGCGATGAGGCCGAAAGAAGCGCGAGCGTGAGAGGAACCGTGATTTTCAGCGCCGATCCGCGGCCGGCTTCACTTTCGATTTCGACCGCACCGCCGATTTTTTCGACGTCCGTTCTCACAACATCCAGACCCACGCCGCGCCCGGAGACATTGGTGATTTCTGCGGCAGTCGAAAAACCCGGCAGGAAAATCAAATTCATTGCTTCCCGTTTCGGCATCGAGGCAGCCTGCTCCGGGGTCACCAGCCCGCGGTCGATAGCTTTCTGCTTCACGCGAGCCAGGTTGATGCCCGCGCCATCATCGGAAATCTCGATCCTCACCTGCCCGCTTTCTTGAAAGGCGCTCAGCGTAAGGAGCCCCTCCGCAGGCTTGCCCGCTCGAATGCGCTGCTCGGGCGTTTCAATCCCATGATCCACGGCGTTCCGGACGGCGTGCACGAGGGAGTCCTTAAGGGCTTCAATAATCGCCCTGTCCAGCCGGGTTTCCCGCCCTTCCATTTCCACGCGCACCCTCTTCCCGCAGCTTTGAGCAAGGTCCCGTACCAGCCTGAGGAGCTTGCTCCACAGACTGTCAATGGGCTGCATGCGCGCCCTCGTCACTCCCTCGTGCAGCTCGCGGGTGATCCGGCTCAGGCGCTGTGAGGCCCCAAGCAGGCAGGCATCTTGCTGGGCAGCGGCGAGCCGCATAATCTCGTTCCTGGCGAGCACCAGTTCGCCGGCCAAGTCCATGAGCTTATCCAATTGATACACGTCAACCCGGATCGTATTCGCCGCATAGTAAACGGCTTGTTGCTGTTTCTGTTTTTCGATGGCTTCTCGAACAGCCGCAGGCGAAATGGCGCCGCGCTCCACGAGAATTTCTCCTAGATGCCTCGGGTCGCCGGCCCGCTGGGCTTGCAATGCGGCTTCAATCTCTGCGTCACTCACATGGCCGGACTGGCTGAGAATCTGGCCGAGAAGGAGCGGTCCAGAAGGCGTTTCAAGCCCGACTTCTTCTTCCTGACCGGGTTTCGGCGCCTCTTCCTGGCGCGCCTGGGGCGCACCCTGAAAACCCTGAAGGGCACCCACGAGCCGGGTATAGTCCTGCCCGCCATCCTGGCCCGTGGCCTCGATG
The DNA here is from genome assembly GCA_030040995.1 of Terriglobia bacterium. Lineage (GTDB taxonomy): Bacteria > Acidobacteriota > Terriglobia > UBA7540 > UBA7540 > JASHON01. The sequence continues at coordinate 5,416 of JASHOS010000115.1, forward strand.
GCGGCGAGCATCTCACGCACCGCATCCACCATTGCGAGAAGGTAATTTGCGATCTGTGGCGTCAAGGAGAAGTCGCCGTCGCGAAGACGGCTCAGCAGACTTTCTCCCGCATGCGCCACGGACCCGAGCTTCGAGAAGCCCAGAAATCCGGTTGTTCCCTTGATCGTATGAACGGTCCGGAAAATACGGCTGAGGATTTCGCGAGAGGCAGGATTCTTTTCGAGCTCGATCAAGTCACGGTCGAGCTGGTCTAGATTTTCATTGCTTTCGACGAGAAACTCCTTAACAAAATCGTCGTTCTCTATCATAAGCGGAGAAGCGTTCAGCACGGTCTCATGTCGCCAAAACTTCCGCCACCTGCTGGCGGACCTGGTCTGAGCTGAACGGCTTGCGAATATATCCCCGCGCGCCGAGCGAGATGGCCTCCAGAACTTTGGGCTCGGTTCCATCCGTGGTGATCATTAAGATCGGAATCGCTTTCGCTCCCTCCGTGGCCCTCACCTGCCGGAGGAATTCAATCCCATCCATTTTAGGCATGTTGATATCGCTGAAGATCAGGTCAATGGCGCCGCCCTGAACCATATTGAGCGCGTCTGCGCCATTATCCGCTTCCATAACCCTATCCAGCTTAAGACCCGCCTGGCGCAAGGAGCGTTCTACGATTTTGCGCATGACCGAAGAGTCATCGATAATGAGGACAGAAAGCTTTTTCATAACCACGCCCTACAAAGACTAGTGATGAGTGACAAGAGATGAGTGGTTAGCAAACGAGGGCAAATGAACTGAGTGTTCTTGCTCATCACTTTTCATCTAACACATCGCGCGCTCGGATTGCCGTCCATAAGGTTTATCGGCTGGCGCGAGGACCAGGTTGAGGCGCGTGATAGCACAAGGACCGCTCAGTCGCCGGACCTCTCCCGCCAAGCGGGATCGCCTGCCCGCGCCGGAACCTTCAGCCCTGATACGTGCTCTTCCCAGATGCTCTCCGGACTGTCCCGGTGTTCAGTGGACGCGCCTCGCAAGTCGGATTCCAGAGACGCCGCCAGACCTGAGTTCGCCAGCCGGCTAAATCCCGGCAAATACTCGCCGATGGCGTCCCGTATAATTTGGGCAGCGCCAGCGGAAGACTGGCTCGCGCCTCCGGGCGCCGCCGCTTGGGCGATCATTTCTGCCGCACTCGCCAGAGAGGAGAGTGGAGTGTGAGAAAGGACAGCACCTCGCTGATGGTGGCGGGCGCACACCTCGATGAGCGGCAGAGGAAGACCCAGATCGGTGCCGAGAAGCAATCCCATCTCGCAATGATCGGTTGCGAAGCGGCGGCGCTGCGATTCAATGCTCTCTCCAACATTCTCGAAAACACCTCCGGGCTCAGACGAAATGGTCCGGGAGAGCATTGCTAAAAACGGGAGAATGCCTATGTCGTGAAAGAGGCCTGCCAGGAAGACCCACTCGGGCTGCGCGTAGCTGGTCCACTCACCCAGTCGCCGGCTCAGTTGCGCCACCAGCAAGCTGTGGCGCCAGAAGGCAAGATTCTCGCGGGCAGCCAGATTCGCTCTGGTAAATTGAATGAGCCAGCAAGCCACCAGTAGAGTACGGACCACGTCCGAGTCCATGATGATTACTGCCTGCTCCAGGCTAGCTACTGGGTGCGAAAGACCGAAAAGCGATGAATTGCAGAGTTTGAGAGCTTCCGGGACTAAATGAGGCTCCTCTTTGACCGCCTCTCCCAGGCATTTCAGGTCTACGGGCGCAGAACTGAGCAGGCGGTTGATGCGGCCAAGCGAGGGAGGCAGAGCAAACAGGTTCAACTCAATGTGAAGCGCGCGAATTTGGGTGCCCGGATACATTCTCCCGTCGGACGGAAGAGCGCAATCCGGCCCTCCAGCAACCATCATGCCCTCGCATCGAGAGTGGAATCGCCCTAACACATCTTGTATCGGCCACAAAGAGATGACCTTTAGAAATGCAGGGAAGTCCCTAGATGCCTGTGCTTGTTGCATTTGAGTCAACTTTTCGTACTCCGTTATTTCTCCCTCTCTGATTTCGCAAGTCTTCGCCCGTTGAGGAGGTCATGGATGGTTCGTCTGAGGCGCCGGTTTCAAGCTATGACCTGCGGGACCGCCTCGGGTAAGCGAAATAGCAGGTGACCTACGATGGAGGAATTTTCAAGCCGCACCCAAAGGTGGTCGGGGCAGACTGCGGCGCGCACGTTATTCGCCTCATTTGACTCTGCCCATTCGCGGATTGTGGCCGCCAACTTTCCAGAATCTCGAGTAAAATCGAGAACGGCTTCCGAAGGTCGCGGCAGCCGACGCATGTCATCGTACGCTTCCAATATCTCGGATTCGCCGATGACACACGGGTGGGTGCTGCAACCGAGCATCTGCTCCAGCGCGCGCAACGCGGGAAAGTCGATGCCATCCGAGAAGGCGACGTACAGACTGCGGCTGTTCGGCAGGTAATGAACCAACACCATTCGGGATGACTCCATGATGGGCAATGGAGCCATCGCCGCGCATTCCGCGAAACCCATCGCCTGGGCCAAGTGGAAGACGGGCAGCCCCCATTGTATCCCCAGCGCCGTCGTCAACTGCTCTTCCGTGACGATGCCCTGTTCGCGTAGCCATTCCCCTAACCGGCCCTTCTGCGACTCCCGCTGCGCCTTCAAGGCGTCCTGAAGGTGCTGATTACTGATGAGCCCCTTCGAGAGCATGAGAAGCCCCAACGGCAGCCGGTATCGTACGGACTTTCCCCGCTCTGCCTTGAGATTAAGCCGCGCAAGGGCACCGCCAGCGCCTTCCTCGAAACAATCTGGAGAGCAGTACCAGCCATCATTCAGCGACATACCTTTCGGCTGCCGGAAGGACCTCTTCCAGAAGCTTCCGGACCGTGAACATCGGACGTTCTTGCACTGCTTAGGTTGAGAACTCATGATCCTCCCCAGTCGTGTGACCCTGCATCATTTGCGCAACGAGTCGAGTCTTTCCTCGCGGCTCGCAAGGGCGGTGACGCGAAAGCCGTAATTTCCCTCCACCGTCACGACTTCGCCCCGGGCGATCACCTTGTTTCCGACGAGAAGCTCTACAGGGTCCTGCACCTGCTGATCGAGCTCCACGATGCTTCCGGGCGCCAAGTTCAGGACGTCACCAAGGAGCATTTCACGTTGCCCGAAACGGAGCGTAGCTTCCAACTCCACGTCTTTGAGCAGGTCCAGATTGATGTCGCGAGCCTGTTCCGGCCGGGAGACGGGAGGCTGCGGCAAGACGCTCTCCGTTCCGGCAGAATCGGACACGCGCGGGGCGGCTTCGAGCGCGGAAACGAAGTCTGCGCTGAGCTGTGCCTTTAGAACGAGCAGCACACCTTCGGACGTCGAAAACTGATAAGCACAGTCTACCGCGCTCTCCCACCCGGTCTTCTCCGCTCCCGATACCGCCAGCTCACACGCAAACCCGAGCCAATCCTCCATCGAGATTGCCGCCGCTGTTTGCTTGAAAAACTGAACAATTAATTGCTGTCCCTCAGCGCCGAGCGCGCCGCTTTCCTCGGACGCTGCGCCCCCCAACAGCTTCGCAAGCCGGAGGGCTTCGGCGGCCGGGAGGAAGAAAGCCTGTTCCCCGGTTTTCCCACCAAAAAGACGCACCGAGAAACCGCTCGCCGACGGCTCCGGGATCTGCGCCTGCGAATCCTCTCCGCTTACTTGCTGAGCCGTCACCTCAGCATCCAGGAGGCGATTCAATCCTTCGCCAAGAGACATGGCCCAAACGTCCAGGTACTCCCGCGCTTGGGGCGCAGCGGTCGAGCTCTCTGTTGTGTTCATAAGTTACCCCTTTCGGCCGGGTACGGCACCGCGAATTTCTCTTCAATGACCGCGCTCCTCTGTATTCCATTCTTCGCCGGGTAGCCTGAAAACATCTTTCTCCCTGCCACATTGAGCGTCAAAGGCTGGCTCGTCCGGTGCTGAATAACGATCGTCTGGCCTGGACGGAGGCCGAGTAAGTCCTTGCCTCGGATACGCGTGGGAGGAACGGTCAATTCCACGTCAAACACACAGCTTTCGAGGCATTGCCGGATTTGAGCTCGGGATTTCGGGGTTGCGCCGGTGTTGTGGGCGCCTAACTTCCCCAGCCGCCTGAGCAAGAGCGATGAAGCCGCAGCAGGAAACGCCATGCTGAGCGTGCTGAAAACTTCCGGCATGCGGACTTCGAAGCTGAGGAAAAGAATCTTCTCGTAGGGCGGCATAAGGCGAAAGAGGTCTGACGCACGCTGTGTCTGGTCGAAGGCGAAGTTCATTTCCACAACCTGGCGCCAGGCCGCCTGAAGCTCTTCGCAAATAATGTCCAGCACCATCTGAAGGACCTTCTCTTCGATTTCGGTGGTGTGGCGCTCGGGCGGCGGCGCTTTGCCGTTGCCTCCCAGCATCAAGTCGATCATCGAGAACGCAACGGGCAAATCGAGACTTAGAATGGCCAGCGAGTGAGCGGGATGAAGCCGGATGGAAGCAATATAACTCTGTTGTGGAACGCTTTGAATGAATTCCGAGTACGGAACCTCGTCCACCGACATCGGGCTCACTTCCACCGTCACCTGAAGGTACGCCGACAGCCGGTTTTTCAGATTGTAAGTAAAAACTTCGTGCGTTTGTGCGACGTCGTGAATCTGCTGCTTGGAAATGTGGGATGCCTTGCCGAAAACGAACCGGCTGAACCGGGGAGCGGACGCTGTGCCCTTATCACGCGCCGTTTCGGCGCGGGCAGCACGCAAGAGCGCATTGATTTCTTCTTGGGATAAAGTTTTTGCCATTGTACTTTTCCGTAGCGCAGCGCGGCAGAGCCGCAAGCAAACCCGAGCGAAACTATGCCCTCGCCCCCTCCGGGGAGAGATCGCGGCCGGCACTTGCTCCACGCGGCGCGGGCCGGGCCTGCGCCCACCGAAGGTCGCTTAAGCTCCAGAGCTTCAGCGACGGAGCGGCTCCTGCCCGCAGGCGGGCGAGGGGTAGCACGTACCTGCGCTTTTGAGGTCCGCGGCTTGTCCGCCGGGTGAGTCAAAAGCCGCAGACCGCAAATACAGCGGTCTGATGCGCTACCAGTCCTTCGCCTTGGGCCCTGATATTTCTCTTCGGGCCTTGTCTGGTCTGAGGCAGAGCCGGGTCAAGAGCTTGCATGCGCCGGAGGACGTCCCTCCAGCAGTTCTCGCATCCTTGCTCTCAAGCGGGCCATCGCCGCAGAGTGCAACTGAGAGATCCGACCTTCTCCGATCCCGAGCACGGCACCCACTTCTTTCATCGTCAAGTCTTCTTTGTAATAGAGGGCCAAAAGCTTCCGTTCCCGCTCGGGCAGTTCATCCACCGCCTGCGCCAGATACTCCTTAAGCTCCGATTGGAGGCAGAAGAAATAGGGGTCTTCGTCGGGAGTGTTGGGCAGGTATTTCAACACCTGCTCGCCTTTTCCGTCCTCCTGTTGCATCGCCTGAATGCTGCCCAGATTTAGGCCACGCAAATCGCACAAGAGGGTGCGAAGCTCGGCGAGGCTGACGTTCATATCCTTGGCTAATTCCTGCTCCGAGGGAGCGCGGTCCAACGCTTGCCGAAGCCGGTTGTGCGATTCCTCAAGCTGCCGCCCCTTTCGTCTCAGCGCGCGGGGACTCCAGTCCATTTCCCGCAAGCTGTCTAGGATGGCGCCTCGAATGCGAAGCTCAGCGTAGGTTTTGATCTGCGCGCCCCGCGACGCGTCGAAATTGCGGATGGCTTCGAGTAAACCCACGATTCCAGCATTCACAAGGTCTTCAAAAGGCACGTGGGGAGGCAGGCGGTCGTGGATGCGCTTGGCAATGTAATGCACCTGCGGAAGGTTCTCCATGATGAGGCGCTCGCGCCCGTCCTGCTCCAGATTGGAGACTTCCTCGTAGTTCTGCTTGGCAGCCTTCAACGGCGACATCATTGTTCTTGTCTTGCTCATCGTCTTGCGCCGTTAGTGAACGACCCCCATCGACTGGACGGTAACAGAATTGGGTATTTCCGCCGGCGAGAGCACGACCACCTTCGGCAGAAACGGCTCAAGCAAACGGCGCAGATGAAACCGGGCCGGCGAATTGCAGACGAGTGCCGGGCATGCCAGAGCCACCTGTTCGCCCATGAACCCCCGGAGCCCATCGACAACGCGCCGCAAATAGGATGCCTGGGCGGCGGAAGGCCGGCCCTGCAATGCCTGTCCCTCAAAAACCTGATGAATCTGCTCCTCAAGCTGCGGGTCCATCGTCACCACCGTGAGCTTACCTTCCTCATTGAGCAGCGGCTGCACCAAAGCCCGCGCCAGGGCCTGCCGGGCGGCTTCCACCAGCATGACGGGATTCTTTCCCACGACGGACGCATCGAGTAGGGCTTCGAGAATGGTAGGCAAATCGCGTATCGAGACCTGTTCCCGCAAGAGTTGCTGGAGCACCCGGTGCACTTCGCCCAGGGTGAGCACCTTCGGCGCCAGCTCCTCCACCAGCTTGGGATGAGTTTCGGAGAGCGAATCGAGCAAGCGTTTGGTCTCCTGCCGGGTGAGCAGCTCGTATGCGTAACGCTTGATGAGCTCGGCAAGGTGGGTGGCAATCGCCGACGTCTGATCGACTACCGCATAGCCGCCCGCCAGGGCGCGCTCGCGCTGGCCCGGATCGATCCATTTGGCGGCGACTCCAAAAGCAGGCTCGCGCGTGTCCTTTCCCTCGATGGCGGGCGATTGAGTCTCCGCGCTGATGGCCAGCAACGAGTTTCCATCCGTCTGCCAGCGCGCAATCTCGACCCCGCGCAAGCGAACCACGTACTCTTTGGGTTTGAGCTGGGGGCTATCCGTAATATGAACGGGCGGGATGACAAAACCGAGCTGCGTGGCCAGGTGCCGGCGGAGGGCGCGGATGCGCTTCAGCATCTGCCCGCCCTGGGCCTCGTCAACCAGGGGGACGAGCGCATAACCTACTTCCATGCTCAGATCGTCAAGCTTCGGCATGGCAGGAAGGGTTTCGGCCGCTTTAGCCTTCGCTCCCTTTCCTTCCGCCTTCTGCGCAGCTTCTTCCGGGTGAACGAGCGTTCCCGAATAATGCGCCAGACAGGCCATGATGCCGGACACCAGGAAAAAGGAGAACTTTGGCAAACCGGGAATCAGTCCCAGAGACAACATCACTCCGGAGGCGATCCAGAGGGGGCGGCTGCGAGGCAGAAGCTGCCGGCCGAGATCGCTTCCCAGGTTGTCTTCGGAAGAAGCGCGCGTAGCCACCATGCCGCCCGCCACGGAAACCAGCAGGGAAGGCATGATGGTCACGAGCCCATCGCCCACGGTGAGGATGGTATAAGTCCGCAACGCTTCCTCGAAGGATAAGCCGAGATAGAAAACACCGATAAGGAATCCTGCGCCGATGTTGATCACCGTAATCAGAATGGTGGCCAGAGCGTCACGCTGGCTGAAGCGGGCGGCGCCGTCCATCGCGCCGTAAAACTCGGCCTCCCGGGCGATTTGAACGCGTCTCGTGCGCGCTTGCGACTCGTCGATGAGCCCCGCTCCAAGGTCGGCGTCAATCGCCATTTGTTTGCCAGGCAGCGCGTCCAAAGTGAAGCGCGCCGTGACCTCCGCAATGCGCACGGCGCCGTGGTTGATCACCAGATATTGAATCGCAATCAGAGCCAGGAAGATAACGAAACCCACCACATAGTTTCCGCCCACCACGAACTGCCCGAAGGCCTCGATCACTCTGCCCGCCGCCGCCGGCCCCTGGCTCCCATCCAGCAGAATCCGGCGGCTGCTCGCCAGGTTCAGCGAAAGGCGGAAGAGGGTCAAGAGAAGCAGGAGGGATGGGAAAACAGAGAATTGCACGGGACGCTGAATGTACATGGAGACCAGAAGCACCAGCACGGACACGGTGATGCTCACGGCGAGAAGAACGTCAAGAAGAAAGGCGGGTATGGGCACCATCATCACAAACACCGTGGCGACGCCGATGACGGGCACAATCCAGTCACGATGGGTACGATCAGGCGCGGTCTTCGAGGCTGGCGGCTTGGGCACGATTAAGCCTTTCTCCGGGTGGACGACCCGGCACCCGCCCGGGCCGCCGCCGGCGCGCGATTGCGCGCTTGCGTCCGGAAGATGAACGCGAGGATTTCAGCAACCGCCACGTACAGGGCCGGAGGTATCGCTTGCCCCACTTGCACGGTCCGGTAAAGGGCGTGCGCCAAAGGCGGGTTTTCGATGATGGGAACGCTGTGCCAGATCGCTTCCTGGCGGATTTGCTGGGCAATCAGATTTCTTCCCTTAGCGACCACGATCGGCGCGCGCATCACGCCCGGCTGATACTTCAGCGCGATGGCATATTCAGTGGGATTCGTAATGACGACGGTGGCCTTTTGAACGTCGCGCATCATCATGCGGCGGCGCATCTGAAGCTGGATTTTCCGGATCCGGCGCTTGATTTGCGGGTTTCCAATGATGTCTTTATTCTCCTGAACGACTTCCTGGCGGCTCATCCGCAACTGGCGGGAAAGCTGCGTACGCTGAAGAAGATAGTCGACTCCCGACCATGCCAGGAAGACCACACTTGCTTTCCATGCAAGCTCGTACATCCGGCCCAGCAGCCAGGACATCGAGACGCGCACCGTTTCCATCGTAGAAAGGACGATCCAATTCCAATCGCGCTGGACCATCGAAAAAGCCAGGTAGGCGATGACAACCATGGGGATGATCGATTTCAGAAAATTACTAATCCCCGCCACCGAGAAACGCTTGCTGAGATTGGTGACCGGGTTCAAGCGCGCGAAACTAGGCGTGAGAGCGGCGGTGGCAAAGACGAATCCCCCCTGCACGACATTGCCGAAAATCGAGAGCGCCAAGCCGACCAGCAGACACGGAAACGTCCAGTAGCCGCTGACACGCACGGTCCTCTCCATCAAGTAAAGGATGTTTTCAGGGTTCTGCGTGCGCGATATCGCCAGCCCCTGCCTAAAAAGCTCTCTCCACTGAGTGATGAACGTCTCCGCAAAATCGTCGAGCACCATCACGATCATGAGCAGGGCGAGGGCGGCAGGCAGCTCCCGGCTGCGCGCGATCTGGCCCTGCTCGCGCGCTTTTTTTCGCCTAAACGGCGTCGCCTCTTGTGTCTTGTCATCGGGCATCGATGTTTACCAGGCACGCAGCAGCCGGGCAGTTGTCGCGAGAGCGCTCTCAAAATAGCCCCCGAGCAAGCCCGGCCAGAACCCTAACGACAAAATAACCAGCGTGGTGCCGACGAGGATCTTGATGGAGATCGAAGTAAACACCACGGGAAATTGGGGAGCAGCCTTGTTGATCAACCCCAGCGACAGATCGGTGAGCATCGTAGCGATAAGAATCGGAGCCGCCAGCTCGATGCCGATGGAAAATATGGCGCCGGATGCGTGCATCAAATGCATCACACCGGCCTTGCTGAGGCGCGCCGCTCCCACCGGCAGGTACGCGTAACTCCTTGCCAGGCTCAGCAGCATCCACCGGTGCATGCCAAGTTGCAGAAAAAACAGCAGGGAAAGCGTCTGGTAGAGCACCGAAAACACCGAGGAAGCAGCTTGTGTTGTGGGATCAATCGAGGATTCGAGAGAGTAACCCAACTGGAATCCCGCAATCTCTCCGGCCATTTCAATTCCTTCGAAAGCAAAATTCATCACCAAGCCGATCACCAGCCCAACCACGGCTTCGCCCAGAACGATTCGCACCCAGCTTGCAAAGTCGGGAACAGCGGGAAACGCATGGAAGACGGGCATAAGGACTGCCGTTACGGCTACAGTCAGCCCCGCCTTGACCGGCATCGGAATCGCCGTGCTTCCAAAAAAAGGGGCAAAAACCATCAGCATGCTGATCCGCGCGCCGACCAGCGATGCTTTGTCCAGGTTGCCCAGCAACAAATTCTGCAGGTCCATGCATGCGCTCTATCCGAGAAACGGCCGGAAATTGGAAAATAGCGTCAAAGTGAAGGACATCAGTTTCTCGATCAGCCACGGCATCATCAGATAAATCACAATGCCCACTGCCGCCAGGCGCGGCACGGTTCCAATCGTCATCTCCTGAATCGAAGTCATCACCTGAAGGATGCTGGTAACAAAGCCCACGATGATGGCCACGGCCAGGATTGGCGCGCACAGCCAAACCGTAACTTCCAGCGTCATGCGCGCGAGCGTCACTACCCGGTCCGGAGTCATGCCATTCCCCGCTTAGTCCCCAATGCAAACGCACAAAAGATTGCTACAGCCACCTCTGTAGAGGCAGGTTTATCCCGCCACGGTGAATGGCGGCATAAAGCCGCCGCTACACTTTTTCCCGCAACCTGCTAATAGAAGCTTTTCACTAACGAGCCAACAACCAGGCTCCAACCGTTCACCATGACGAACAGCAAGATCTTAAGTGGAGTTGAGATCACCGTGGGCGGCAACTGAAACATGCCGACTGAAGTGGTGACGGAAGCACAGACGAGGTCGATCACCATGAACGGCAAATAGAGCACAAGACCAATTTGAAATCCGGCTTGCAGCTCCGAAATCATATAGGCCGGAATGATCACGCGCATCGGAAGGTCCGCGGGGCTTTTCGGCCGCGGGAGCTTGGCCATGTTGACAAATGTGGCCAGATCCTTCTCGCGTGTGAACTTCAGCATAAAAGTACGCATCGGGCCGGCTGCATCGTCCAAGGCCTGCCAGACGGTGATATGCCCGTGCTCCATGGGCACAACGGCGGCAGTGAAAATCCGCGCCCCCACCGGCTGCATCACGAAGTAGGTGAGGAAAAGAGCCAGCCCGATAAGCACCTGGTTGCTGGGAGCCGTATCGGTGCCCAGAGCCTGGCGGAGAAAATGAAATACCACCAGAATACGAACGAAAGGCGTCATGGAAAGCAGGAGGGCGGGAATCACTGTAAGGAGCGTCAGCACGATGAGGATGGTCCAGGGTAAGGATCCGCCACCGGGAATCGGCAGGCCACTGACGGCTCGGGCGGGCGCTCCGTAAGCAGGAGCTCCAGAAACCGCATCCAGCAAGATACCGGCCGCCACGACCTTCCCCGCCTGCCGGAAGGTTAGCGCCATGCTTCGTACTCCTCAGGAACATACATTTCCCCGGAACCAAGGCCGGCAAAAGCGTCCTCGCCGCCCGTTGCCGGAGCAAGCCTCGCCAGAAGAGAGATAGAATTTCCCGCTGCGCCCACGAGAAATCTCTCACCCTCCACCTGCACGAGGGCCAAATACTTTCGCTCCCCCAACGGAAGGGTCTCACACAGACGAAGGGAGCGGTCCTTCCTCTTGCGCACGCCTCGCCCTGCGGCTCTGATCCGCCGGAAGATTGAAACCAATTGTCTCAGCATCACCTCATCCTGTAGGGGCGCCGCTTGCGGCGCCCTTGGTTAGTCGTATTTCCTCAATTTCGGGCGCGTAGAGGCGGCTTTATGCCGCCATTTTGTTTGGCGGGGCTAAATCCGCCGCTACCGACGAGCCCAAAGCTGAGGCGTTAGTGTTATTCCAACTCGCTCATTCGAATTGCGAGGCGGGCGCCCAGTACATCAAATTCTGCCAGCCCGATCCTGACTCCGTTAACCCAAACCGGGACCGGATCGCTCGCGTTGGAGGGACTGTTAAGAATGCTCCCGATCTCGAGTGCAAGCAGGTCCCGAACTTTGAAGCCTTCCATTTTCAGCTCGACACTCAATTGGCATTGAAGCCCCGAAATATCTCTCCACAAAGAGTCTTCAGGACCGGGAACGGGACTCGTCCGGGACTCACGATCAACGACTGGACTTTCTGCGCCCATGCCGCGCACCCTATTGCTGAATCAAGAAGTCTGTAAAATAGATGCCGGTCACGCCGACTTGCGGAACCCGTCGCTGCAAAGTCGTAAGAAGCTGCTGCTTGAGCTTCGATTTGCCCGCCGGATCCAGCAGCTCACTGGATTGCCAGGTGGTGAGAACACTCAAAATAGCGTCACGAAGCTCTGGAATGGTGGCCGAGCCGCTTGCTTCGTCAGGCTTTTTGCCGAGCCCCAGAGTGATGCCGACGCGAAGAAAAGAATTGTGGTCTGCATCCGCGAGGTTCACGAGAAATGAATCGAGTTTAAGGGTCGCGACCGGCGCCGTGCCATCAGCTTGCACCGCAGCCGGGGTCGCCGTTGCTTGCGAGCCGGCAGTTGCCCTCCGCGTCATCAAGGAATAAGCGCCGGCCGCCAAGGCGGCGCATAAGACCGCCACCACCGCGATCAGGACCGGCTTCGAATCTGACTTTTTTGCTCCAGGAGAATCCATCTGGGGCGGACGGATATTAGCGGCTTCTGGCATGACCGCCCAGCTTGGTGCAACTGGTGAGCCAAACCAAGGTGTGCAGTGAGACAGACGGTGTGAGGGCGTGGAACCCGAAAATCGCCTGTTCCTGCAAGCTTACAGAGGGCAGCGAAGGTGCAAAGCGCACGAGTGATACGGGGGATGCGAGGCTTTGCAGATAGATACTAGGGAACTCTCATGAGAGTTTTCTCGGAATGATGCCCGGGCATTACGTCGTCACCAGGTTCAGAACAGACTGGACCACGTTGTCCAAGGTGGTAAACGCCTTGGCATCGGCCTCATATGCCGTCTGCTGTTGAATGAGCGCCGAAAATTGTGAGGAGATATCGACGTTGGACTCTTCGAGCGAATCGCCGGTGAGGGTTCCGAGACTGCCGGTCCCTGGAACACCAACGGTCGGCAGACCGGAAGCGAGGGTGGCCATATAATTGTTGTCGCCGACCTGCAAGAGACCCTGGGTATTGGGGAAGTTTGCCAGCGCAATTTGACCGAGGGCCATCGTCTCGCCATTCGAGAAGCTTCCCTCGATGATGCCGTTCGACTCAATCGAATAACTGGAAAGCGAGCCGCTTGCATAGCCGTCCTGGGTGGCGCTTGCTACAGATGAGGCGCTTGCATCCTGCGAGACCACCGGAGTGCCGCTCGAGGTTAGATTCCAGTTGAACGTCATGGCGTTCGCGCCATCGGCGAAGGCCCCGGTCCCGCCGGTACCTGTGGTGCCGATGGTAATGCCGGTGACATTGTTGCTCGAATTGACCGTGCCAGTTCCCGTGCCGCCCGTTCCCCCCGCGGTGACCGCGGTCAGTGCGCCGCTGCCATTGAACGTAAGGGTTCCGGTTTGCACCGTGACGCTTGTGTCTGTGGATCCCACGTCCGCGCCGGGAATAGTAATCGAGTAGTCCCACGTGTTGTCTCCCTCAGCGGTGAAGGTATACGTCAGCACGTGGCTCTGGCCGAGGGAGTCATAGGCTTCCACGGTGGTGCTGTAGGTGGTGCCCGCCGTGTCGCTGGCATCGAGGTTCATATTGAGCTGAATGTTTTGCGTCGCCACAGCGGGAATGGTCTGACCCAGGTCAATCGAGAGCGGACTCAAGTTGCCACTACTGTTGACCACGCCGTTCGTGGCCGTGTAACCCATCACGTTAGCGCCATCCTGCGTCACGAGCTGGTTCTCGGAGTTCGTAGTGAAGTCGCCATCGCGAGTGTAGGAAGTCACTCCACCCGACTCCACCTGGAAGAAGCCATTGCCGCTGATGGCCACATCCGTTGGCACGCCAGTGCTCTCGATGTTTCCTTGGGTAAAGTCCGTCTCCGTCGAGCTCATCTCCGTCCCGAGGCCTTCCTCGATCGGATCGCCTGCGCCGGTGGTACCGAGTTGCTGATAGAGAAGATCGCTAAACTCCGGCGTGCTGGTTTTGTAGGCCACTGTGTTCATATTGGCGAGGTTATTGGAAATGACCGAGAGAGCGTCTTCACTTGCCTCGAGTCCTGAAACTGGAATTGAAAAAGATGCCATGGGTGTTCTCCTTATTGAATTCGAAAAACGCGAATGTCTTTTCTGCCTAACCCTAAGATCCGGTGGAGGACGTATCTCCGGTACTGGAGCTAACTCGAGGAATTGGAACTGCTCGACGAGCTGCCCAAATAGTTCTCCAGCAAGCTGTAGATTTGTGTTACGCTGTCGTTGATCTGTGTTGCCTGGTCGAGCACCACAAATTGCGCCAACTGCGTTACAAAGGTTGTGGGATCCACGGGAGTCGTGGGGTCCTGCCCCTCAAGCTCAGCAGAGAGCAAGGTCATGAAATCTGTCTCGGTAATCTGCTGAGCGGGCAGCCCGCTTGAACTGCTCGAGCTCGGGGTCGAGCTCCCCGTACCATTTATTGGATTCGTACTTGTTGCCATAAAACTTATCTCCTCTACAATGCCAAGCCTGAACTTCCCAACTCCGAATCCCGGCCTGTTGCGTCTTACGCGCGCACGCTCAACCGGCCCGGCACAATCTCCGCCACTGGCTCGGCACTGCCGCTTGTTGTGGCCGTAGCCGGGGATGAGGACCCGAAGGACGGCACCTGGTTTCGTGGCTGGTTGAAGTCTCCTGACTTGAAATTCCAACCGTTTTCAGCGCCTCCGCCGGCGCTCATCGGCGTATTGACGACCGTAAGGTGATCCAGCCGCACGTTCTGGTCAGCCAGCACCTGCTGAAGAGCCGGCAGCTCGTTATTCAGCAGCGTATGGGCCTCATGACTCACTACAGCGATGGACGCGCCGATTTGCCCGCTCTCGAGCACTGCATGAAGTTGCAAGGTCCCCATGGTGTCGGTTTGAACCGAAACGCGCATTTCAGCCCGCCCGTCGCTCTGCATTAAAGACGCGGCGCCAACCGTCGCTCCCGACGAGCTTACCGGAGTGCCCATGGCCGCTGTAATCGCATTGCCCATTGGCGCTTGGGCTGAATTCGCGGGCTGGGCCGCAGCTCCCGCCTGGCCCGCGGAACCGCCGGTTGATGCCGCCTGAGTTAGAGCGGCCGGGAAACTCGTCAGTGATGTCGTTGATGTCTGAGCGGCACTCCCACCCTGAGTATTCACCCCTGCGGCGTTAGCTAGATTGCTTGTCTGCGCGGAGCCGGAAGACTTGCCAGGACTCGCTTGCGTCGTTGCGTTCTTCGAATTGTCACCCCATGAAGTGGGGCTGTCCTTTGCCGCACCAGGTGAATCACCGTTTCCAGTACCGTCTGGCGTTCCATCGCCGTTGCTGGAACTCCCATCTTTGCTCGTGGGCCGGGAATCAGCGGCGTCACCGGATTTCGACGGCGCACTCTTCGCCGGAGCGGCCGAATTGCTGGCAGGGCGAGACGAAGTCTTGACGGCTGGTGCTTCCGGCTTCTGAGAGGCGGCGCTCATCGCGTTGGTGCTCTCCAGAGTTGAGCCGGAAATAGCAGGTAATCCCGCCCGCTCCAGGGATGCCATCGCTTCGTTCATGTCCAGACCGATTTGGGTAGAGCTGCCTTCGCGGGCCGGGTCGTTACCTGAACCAGCCGGAAGTGAACTTCTTGAAGCGATCCCGGTCTTCGGCCCAGCGGCGCCAGCCGTACTAGCGGAGAGGGAAGTCTTGCTCGAATTCCCGCCTTGTTGTGCTGCGGCGCCAGTTGTGTCAGAAGAGCTGGAAGTGTCGCTTGAATGCCCAGATTGTTGCGCTGCCGAGGCGCCCGTTGCCTTCCCTTGCGCAAGGCCCGGTTGAGAAGATTTTTGAAGGAGACTGGCGGCAGCTTCCGATCCTTGGCCAGTCGACTCGTCCGGCAACATCTGGGCCAGCCAGGAGAGTCGCGTTCCACCTAACGCCTGGCCGCTTGCTTGCGCAGCCGCGCTGGCTGCGGCGGCATTCTCTGCGTCACTCGATGGCGCCGGAGAGAATGAAGAGCCCTTGGCGTTCGCCGGCTGTTGAACTTGCGCAAGCAGGGTCGCTGGTGAAGCGTCACGGCTTGTCAACGAGGACTTGGCGCTCTTTGAGTGCGGCGCCGGCATTGTCTGCTCCGTGGCGTTGCTGGTCTGGAGCGCGGTCTGCAGATAATCTTCAAACGCCCCGCCCTTTGTGGAGCTGACCGCAGCTCCATTGCTTGTCGTCGGCAACGGCGAAGCTTCGGTCTGTATGGCGACCGTGCCTATCATGCGCGAGTCCTTCGTTTACTCCTGATAGCAGGCCATTATCCACAATCCAGCTCGCGCCGAGGATAATATTCAAGTCCCTTGGTTTCAATAGCTTGATTTCTCAAATCGGCGGGATTAGAACGCTTTTAGCGGGGCCCAGGCAGGACCATTAGGCAATGTTTGCCCAAAAAGGCAGGAAACAATTAGCGAGACTTCAGGCCCCGGGGCACCCCATCCGATGAGAATTGGCGCCGCTCTCATCCTGAGCGCCCCGAAGGATCACGGCATTTTGTTTTTCGAACAAATGCAGGGATGCTTCTCCCGCTTGGCGGGATCAGTACGGCAGATTCGAATAATCCACACGTTCTCCGTTTCCGGCCCCGGCAACCGTTGAAGCGCCGGTCCCGCTTGGCGGCCCGGCATTTGCCGCCGGACGGCGGCGCGACGGGAAGTGCTGGTTCCCCGCGCACGAAACTGGGGATCAGGCAATGCTGCTATTGGCTGTTCTGGTTAAGCCACATCTTCCAGTAGCTTTTGAGCCAGTTCGGCTGGCTGGGCAGGCGGTAGACCTTTCCTGCCTTCATCACGAACCGCACGTCCTGGAGCGCTGAGACATCCTGCAGCGGGTTGCCGGGCACGCCAATCACGTCGGCCATGTAGCCGGGAGTGAGCTGGCCGAGATAGCCGGATGCTCCCAGCAAGCGCGCCCCTTCCAATGTTCCAGCCTGTATCGCGCGCAGCGGCGTCAATCCGTAGCGCGCTAGCAAGACGTACTCCTCGGCTTGCGTGCCGTGCGGGAAGGGTCCAACATCCGAGCCGGCGGCGAAGCGAATGCCTGCCGCCACTTGCTTGTGGAATTCCTGAATCTTGTAGTTCAGGAATTCCTGCATGAAGGCGCGCTCCGCCGGCGGACCATGCTGCGCGAAATACTGAAAGATCGTGAATGTGGGAACGGAAGGAATGCCCTTGGCCCGCATGATTTGCATGGTTTGAGGGCTAAGCTGGACGGCGTGATCGAGCGACATCACTCCCGCCTCGGCGGCGTAGAGCGCTCCCGGCTCGCCCATGACGTGTACCGCGACGCGCTTGCGGACACGCGCAGCCTCCTCGACGGCCGCCGCCAGTTGCGCTTCTGTGAATTGATAGGGAGTGAAGAAATGGCCGCCGATAAACTGGTCGCGGCCCGTCTGATAAATCTTGACGAAATCCGCCCCTTCCTTAATCTGCTCACGGATGGTGTGGATAAGCTCGTTGGTGCCCGTGACCACGTCGGCGTTGGAAGGAATGAACAGGGCAGGATTGAAGCCTAGCGCGTCCTCGTGCCCTCCGAGGATCGAGATGGCGTTCGCGCAAACCCATAGCCGCGGTCCGGGGATCTCGCCGGCATTGATGGCGTCGCGGATCGCGGTGGAGGCCGAGCCCACCCCTTCGGTGCCCATGTCGCGCTCGGTGGTGAAGCCGGCCCATAGATCAGCCTTGGCTGCCAGGGTTGCCTGCACCGTCCGCTGCGCGGCCGATTCCTGCACCGTCTGCATGTTCTCGCCCCGGCCCGGATGGAGGAACAGATGCACGTGGGCGTCGATCAAGCCAGGTAAAAGCGTCAAACCCGGCAGGTTCACAACGTCTGCCCCGGCGGGCACTGCCGCCGCCCCTCCGGCGGCCACAATACGTTCGCCGCGCACCACGACAATTCCCGGCGTGATCATCTGGCCGCTGCGCACGTCCAGCAAGTGCGCGGCGCGCAGCACCGTCACCGGGCCGCCAGGCTCTTGAGCAACACCAACCAGGCACCGGCACAAGAGCAGGCATATACACGAACGGATGAAGAGGCGCATGGCGCGTACTATAATGCCGGGCCATTCGGCAGGTCAAACGGCAGCGTAGGAGTAGGGCCGTAATCAGTTTCGAGCGCGGACGTAGCGGCGGGTTTACGCCGCCACCCAAAGTGGCGGCATAAAGCCGCCTCTACGCAACCCTAGGGGGGAGGGCCTTCAGGTCAAAGCCGTGAGGTGTTCCAGGCGTGCGAGCGCTGGCCGCCGGAAATAGCCGGGAATGCGGGCGCCGCAGAATTCGCAGCGGCCATTCTCCCGGATGCGCAGGCCACTGACCTCGTGCCACCAGCGCTTCACCACCGTCCGCTTGCATGCCGGACAGACGGTGTTTCCGCCGTCCGAATAGATATTCCCTTCATAGACGAATTTCAATCCCATGTCTATCGCAATTTGCCGGGCTCCGTGTAAGGTTTCCGGAGGGGTGTTGGGCCGGTCGCGGAGCTTGAAATCCGGATGAAAGGCCGTAAAGTGTAGAGGGACGTCATCGCCGAGGTTTTCGAGCACCCACCCGCAAAGTTCTTTCGTCTCTTCAGCCGCGTCATTCAGCGCCGGAATCATCAGGTTCGTCATCTCAAACCAGACCTTGGTTTCGTGGCGCAAAGCTTTTAGCGTATCGAGCACCGGCTGAAGGTGGGTGAGGGTTGTCTTGGCGTAAAACTTCTCGGTGAAGGCTTTCAAATCCACGTTGGCAGCGTCAATGTGTTGGTATACGTCAAACAGAGCCTCGCGCGTGATATATCCGTTCGTCACCATAACCGTCTTCAGGCCGGCGCGGTGTGCAGACTTTGCTATATCCACGACGTATTCCGCCCAAATGGTAGGCTCGTTATAGGTAAAGGCAATCGAAGGGCAGCCATAGCGCCACGCGGCGAGCGCTGCCTGGTCAGGCTCGAGATGAGTGGAATGAATCTGATCCGATTTAGATTTCGAAATGTCCCAGTTCTGGCAGAAGAAGCAGCCCATGTTGCACCCGGCCGTGCCTATCGAGAATACGCGCGAGCCGGGCATAAAGTGATTCAGCGGCTTCTTTTCAATCGGGTCGATTTGCAGCGCCGCCGGCTGGGCATAACCTAAATTATAAAGTTTTCCGGCGATGTTCTTGCGAATATAGCAGAAACCCGTCTGCCCATCGCCCACATGACAATGGCGCGGGCAGAGATAGCAATGCACTTTCCCGTTAGGAAGCGTTTCCCACCATCGCGCTTCATGAAGCGTGGAAGTTTCCTGCGCGACTGCAGCACCCATGAGGGGACCTCTGAGTTGATTTTGTGCTGGTCCAGAGGGTGTGTCAACACAGGGTATGAGCTGTCAGGCGATGGCGAACCCGCCTGCCTTCTCGAATGCATGGGCAACTTGAAGCAACCGTGCTTCGTCAAAGTGGCGCGCAAGAATTTGCATGCCAACGGGAAGGCAGGGTTTAGTAGCGGTGCGGCCGCAAGGGACGGAAATTCCGGGAATACCGGCCAGGCTGGCGTTCACGGTGTAGATATCGGCCAGATACATTTGCAAAGGATCGTCAACTCGCTCGCCCAGCTTAAAGGCCGGGAAGGGCGAGGTGGGCGTCACGATCACGTCAACTTCGTCAAAGGCTTCGAGAAAATCGCGCGCAATGAGCGAGCGCACCTGTTGCGCCTTACGGTAGTAGGCGTCGTAGTAGCCCGAGCTAAGCACGTAAGTGCCCAGCATGATCCGTCTCTTCACTTCGGCGCCAAATCCCGCGTCGCGCGTCTTTTTATACATCTCTCGCAAGCCGTTCTTGTGATCCTCAGATCGGAAGCCGTAGCGCACGCCGTCGTAGCGCGCCAGGTTTGAGCTGGCCTCAGCCGTGGCGATGATGTAATAACAGCCAATGGCAAAAGCCGTGTGCGGGAGACTTATGGAGTGCACTTCACAACCCAGCCTGGCGAGCAAATCGACTGCCTTCTGAATGTTTGCTCCCGTCTCGGAGCTCAAACCTTCGAAGTACTCCCTGGGAATTCCAACCTTCAGACCGCGAACATCCCCATCGAGGGCTGCGCCGTAGTCGCGGACTGGGACATCCACGCTGGTCGAGTCCAGCGGGTCGCGCCCGGCGATCACGCCCAGGACGCACGCGAGGTCCGCGACCGACCGCGCAAAAGGGCCGATATGATCGAGTGAAGAGGCGAACGCCACGAGGCCGTACCGCGACACGCGGCCATAGGAACCCATCATGCCGGCGACACCACAATAGGCGGCGGGCTGGCGGATGGACCCTCCCGTGTCTGACCCGAGAGCAATCGTAGCGAGATGGGCCGCCACGGCTGCTGCAGACCCTCCGCTCGACCCTCCCGGGACACGGCTTGGCTCAACCGGGTTGCGCGTTGGGAAAAAGGCGGAGTTCTCCGTTGAAGAACCCATGGCAAATTCATCGCAGTTGGTTTTGCCCAGGATCACGCCCCCAGCCGATTCCAACCGCTCCACGGCGGTCGCGTCGTAAGGAGAAACGTAATTCTCCAGGATTTTCGATGCGCACGTGGTTCGGACACCCCGAGTCACAATCGCGTCTTTTATCGCTACAGGAACTCCAGCCAGCGCGGGCAGCGGCCTGCCCTCCGTGACTAGGCGGTCCACCTTTCTTGCCTGAGCCAAAGCGCGCTCGGCGGTGACCGTCAGATAGGCGCGCACCTCAGAATCTCTCTCGCCGATGCGCTTCAAGTGTTCCTGGCAAATCTCCTCCGCAGATACTTGCTTCGCGGCAAGGGCGTTACGAATTTGGCTGATATTTAGCTCCGTCAGGTCCATAGTGTAGTGTCTGGGAATTGGGCGCACAATCCGCGTTAAGGGGTGGCGCAGAAATCGCGCACTTTGCAATGTCTGCGAGCCACGAAAATCGCAGACATGGCCAAAAGAGGCCATGTCTGCGCCACCCAGACCTTTGTGACTCCGCGGCTTATCCGTCGGGTGAGCGAAAAGCCGCAGACCGCAAATACGGCGGTCTGCGCTACTCTCCTTCAGAATATTATTCCCGTTCGATGACGCTGGGCACCCTGAACAGCCCTGGACCTGGGTCGGGCGCATTGGCGAGGGCAATCTCCTGCGGAAAACAAGGCACATTCCGATCGGCGCGGATTGACGGATTTGGCGCTCCGGGCCCGAGCACCTGAGCCATAGGCTCTATGTTAGCCGTATCGAGCTCATTGAGCTTCTGCATGTACTCCAGGATGGCGCCTAGTTGCAGCTTAAACAGTTTCACCTCGCCCCCGGTTAGCTCCAGGTGAGCCAACTCTGCCACGTACCGCACGTCGTCTTCAGTGAGGGTCA
The DNA here is from genome assembly GCA_030040995.1 of Terriglobia bacterium. GTDB lineage: Bacteria > Acidobacteriota > Terriglobia > UBA7540 > UBA7540 > JASHON01. Next base: position 26,491 of record JASHOS010000115.1, read on the forward strand.
ACAGTTGGCACTCCTTCCCGGGCGCGAAAAATACTTCACGAACGAACGTTCCACAATTCCTGCCATCTCAGGATCAATGCTAACCTTTCCAGACGGCCACAAGAAATTACTGACGCCTTCCGTTGTCAAGTCGTCTTCCGCTCGAAGGTTTACCGGCGCCGGCTCGGCTGGAATTTCAGTTTGTGCTTCGCAACCCGGCTCGTGAATCACTCGAATCTTCCGAACTGCAGCACTCCCGAGGAATCGATTGATCTGACAGCAGATCTGCTCTGACATCTCACGCAACTCGGCGACCCAGGGCAGGGAGGAAACCGCAAGCGTCAAGATGCCATTACCGAAAGCGGCCGGACGGGAGTGCTTAGCAATCAACTTCCCAACGACGCGAGACCACAACGGAAAGAGAACTTCGAGGACGGGAGGGTGCTGGCGGGTGAGTTGTCTTCTTAAGGCCTTGGGTAGAATCGTTGCGACCTCTTCCATCACAGCTCCTACGGTGCTTACGGTATAAATGCGCGGAAAGCAGTGTAGCACATTGCGGCGCTAACATGAACTGGGAAATCCGGGGGAAGCACGGTCACGTCAAAGTCCGGATAGGGGTGGTTGTAGCGCAGCGTTCGCCTTGTAATGCTGCGGCTTTTTCGTGCAAATGACAAGCCGCAGCCTTGAAAATGCTCCCGGTTTGAGCGTGGATCTTCTGAAAACGAAAGACTTATGGCGTCGTCAGTTCGTCCGCCGCCGACAAGGAGCATTTTCATTTGCTTTCGCGGGCCAACGGCCCATCATGACAGGGCTAAAAAGCGAGCCCTACGCTACCAAAACGCGCCCCATACCGCAACCTGCCGGAGGAAGTGGTAGTACGGAGCGTCAGATTCCTTTTTTGCACGAGGTTTTCAGTGACCCCTCACCTGGCTCGCGCCGGCTGGTGAAGACGCCGGCCGCGAGCCACCCTCTCCCTCGGGAGAGGGAAAACTGCGATCCCTACCTTGGCAT
>JASHOS010000116.1 GCA_030040995.1 Terriglobia bacterium
AAGAACAAAGACCAAAAGAAAAAGGGGACACTTCTAACGAGGTAAGAGAGGGGACATTTCTAAAGAGGCTTGACATTACTTTTGACGATCTATTGAACTCCTGTTATTAATATGGTAAGGTGCTCCTGCATCAGGAGGGGCATCGGAAGATCAGACTCCCATTACGTTCGGAAGCTTGCTTCAGTTGCTCCAATCCACACTGGGTTGCGATGCTTCTCTGTGGAGTACTGCCCTGTTGAAAGACTCTCAGTAGCCCCGGTGAAATCGAGTGACCGACTGGATAGGTATGAGAGGCGACTGGCAGCAGCGGAACATGATCGGGTCGCCTTCGGCGATCAGGCCTAAGATGCATGTCAGCCAGGGCAAACCAGCTGCTTAGGGGAGGGACCTTAGGCATGTTTTCAGAACTCAAAATCTTGGATTCTGGTTTGTATGCGGTGGCTACCGGTCAGTGCTCAGTCCAGCGCAGGACCCGTCAATTGTGGTTTTGAAGTCGCGACCAGAAGTCTTCGGCAGGTCCGTTTGGTCGCAGCTCAGCCGCGAGGACCATTCTTAGGCTGAAAATTTTTCGTAATCGGGAGCGAGGTTCATGTATCAGATTAGTTTCCAAAGCCAATTCGGTACGACAGTAGTATTGCAAGTCCGTTCTGGGTCTGGCAACTGCGACAACAACGCTATAAGGTACGATGGCCCTCTCGACGCAGGGGGAGCTTACACATTGAATACGGACGACAACGTGGTTTGTTATCGGCGGACAGCGGATCCGAACAATCCCGCGAGCGGATTCACTGTTTGGAATACATTCTCTCCGGACCCTATGAACACTCCTGTTACGATCACCCTGTAGCACGCTGGAAAATGCTGGGTGCACCGATCGTCCGGGAGTCCCTGGAGCGAACGCCTTATGAGAGTCAGAGCCCTCCTTCTTTTACTTGTTATCTGCATGACGGCCGTCGTCCCACGTGGCATCGCTCAGGTTGAGCTTGAGCCCAACTGCGGTCAGATGTCACCCCCGCAACAACTGCCCGACGGCCTTATCCTGACAACAGTGAGGTATGGGGAAGTGGTTCGTGCTCCAACTGGCCCAAGGTTGACCGGAAGAATTCTGGGAATTTGCAGACAAGACTATCTGAAAAACGGTGCCAAATATCGAAGCGTTACGTTTTGGCCGAACGGGAATCGTAAGAGCGACTGCTATACCGATGTGACAAATCGTACTTGTATCGACAATTCCAGCGATAACAGCGCGCTCATGACCACATATGGTGACCATAAGCAGCTCTTATCGCGTCAGGAAACCTGCCGCGGCACACCGATGTCCGTGGAACACTATGATTCCGATGGGTGGCTTGATGGAGATTTTAGGGACGGCCGCTGCGGTCCGACCGGTGTTTCGATGACTACGATCGCAACATATAAACATGGCGCCCTGGACGGTCCTTTTTTCTCTTACAACTGCTACTTCACGTCAAAAGGAGAATTCCGGCGGGGACTGCGCTGGGGAAGTTGGCGATTTGCACCCAAAACCGATCCGAACTGCGCGCGTTACCTAAATATTAACGTTCCGACTGTCATTCCAAGCGTAACCTTAGTGAACGGCACAGGAGAGTGGTCAAAAATACTCAGTTATATGCCGAGCGAGGAAGGTGCGTTGGTAGGAGGAAAAGAAGAAGGTCTGTGGCGCTATCACGACTGGTCCGAAAGTACATTCTCCCTCGCAGGTACTTTTGTCCATGGCGTTATGGACGGAGAGTGGAAAATGTACTGGACAAGTCCAGCCGCGGGTGCTCTGAAAGTAGGCGATCTGAGAGCGCAGTTCACGTTTGGAAATGGTGCAGCAGAGGGTCCTTTTGTTGTCTACGATCCGGGCACCGGCGAACGAGTAGAGGGCTCAGTTTCGGCTGGCGTTCCCAGCCTCGCTTGCGGCCCGCAGGCTACTGGATTCGGCCTCCAACCTGCGCTGTTTGCGCGGGTCCCCGCTGGAATTCAACGCGGAATCGACTGGTCCAACGGAACCCCCGGCGGTAAGCCACAATCCATACCCGCTCCAGGGAGAATCGTAGGAGTCTGGAGGTTCTACGACGCGAGCGGTCGACTTCTCGGCGAGGAGAACTTAGGTTCCGGTGATGGGCACTTTTTATTCTGGAATGCGGCCGGGGACAAAGCCTGTGAAGGTGATTTGATTGATGGCATGCAAAATGGGAAATGGATTTTGTATGGTCCCGCTAATCAAACACTTGCGGTGCTAACCTATGATCACGGCACGCAGATCGGTTGGCATTCAATTCCGTTACAAGCTCCTGCAAGCTGGACGATACTAAACACCCTTCCGGCGCGGATTCCGCTGAGCGCTCAAATTCGGACTCTAACATCTGGCTCGTTTTTTACCCACTTTCTCGCCACGTCTTCAGGGCCACTACAATCAGAGGATGGGAAGGCATGGGATGTGCCGGTTGGACTGTATTCGTCCGACCAAGCGTTGAGCGTATCCGGCGATGATCCGGTTCTCTGGGGTCTCTTTGCTCGCCGCAAGGTGATTGCAACGGAATTTTCATCAGACGGCGGGCACAGTTGGAGAATGGCGTTAGGGGATCCATGTTCTTCGAAGCCCGGGTACCGCGCTACCCAAATCGCAGGCCTTGGAAACTTTGAATATGTATATTGCTCGTCCTACAGTCAGCCAGACGCTAACTCATTTCTTGTTCTAGTGTAGTGCGTCAGACATCGCTTTACATAATTCGGACGCTGAGATTCGGTCTGCCCATGAAAATACAGCGTTTGGCGAAGATCCCAAATGTAAAGAAGCGTTGGACGCACTACACTAGGATCCTCGTTCGGGTGGCGCCTCAAGGTCCCGGGGGTTGATCTGCCCGCCGGGGATTGGCAGATATACCCATTGCTCAGGGGGGTCCTCGCCATAGGTGGTATGCCGCGCCAACCGGTTTCGGTTTTGACGGTCCCGTTGATTCTGAGCGCCCATAATGTGCCAAGCCCCTCTACCGCTTCCAGCATACACGCGCCTCTACCACAGCGCCCGGATTTGGTCGCCGGGTGCTTAAACCTTGAATCCCCTACCTTACTATTCTTTGGCGGCGAAAAGCCGACTGCGCTAAGGACATCTGATGACGGAAAACATTGGAGCGAACTTCAACTCTCGGCGCTTGGAACGAAATTCTCTTTCCAACACGCTGCATGCGCCGACGACTATCTAGTGGTTTCCGGAACCGACGGCGCTTCAACCGAGATATTCGGCTCCGACGACTTCGGGAACACTTGGTCCAGAATAGATGACAATCTCCCCGCGCCTGATGCGCTAACCGTGGAAGAATCGAATAGTGGTCCTCCTATTGTTTCCGTCATTGTGGATGGTGTTCAATATCAACGAACTCTCCACTAGCCGTTAATTCCCGTGACAGATTTCAGATAGGTCCGGGATTCCCACCTCCAGCCCTGCTTCGTAGCCGTCGATACGCGGATTACCTCTGTAGGCCAATTTCTGGTCGCAAGCCTGGGGTGCGACTACACGGAAGAATTGTTCAGGTGTTCAAAGAGCGTGATAGAGCTCCGATTGCCGGGTTTTTCTTCGACGACATGAGAACCAGGGTTTGGCCTAACGCAGTCAAGAAGCGGAAGCAGAACCGGACAAGCGATCAAAGCGCCTCTTCCAGAAACCATGTCGCGAGCGAATCGCATTCATCACCTTGTTCTGGCGAAGCATAGCCGACGCTCCCTGAGCGTTTCAATCTGAACCTCGAATAAAATGCGGTGAAGGCACGCAGCCGCTACGCGAGTCTGGCAGTTTTCGACTACCTGTGCACGTAGACAGTGGTGTGGGGATGATAGTTCCGCCAGTCGAACCAGTAGTCCTTAAGGACCTGAACCTGTTTCAGGCAGACCCCTTTGGCCTTGCCTGATACGGCACAGCCCTGAAAATCCCACTGGCTTTGGGTCGCCTCATCGATCATTATTGGGGCGAAGGCAGCCTGTCTTAGCCAGGTGGCATTAGCCGGTTGAGAGGACTTGTCGTCAAGCGTACGATAGAAAGCAGGCGCTCCGGAAACTCCGGGTATGCGGTCGCGAAAGGCACGCACCGACTGCTGATCGGGGCCTACCAGCAGGAGAACGGGCTCTGTTCCCACACTGTCCAGCACTAACTTCTCTCTAACGACCTCGTCATACAAGAAGGCGCGGCTGGCTCCGAACGCCTGGATACCTAGCATGAGCGTGCGCGGTTTCAGGCCTCGTGCCGGGTCCGCAAAGCTCAGGACGGTGGGCTCTTTCTGCATATCCTTTTCCCAGTTCTTGGGGGCATAGTCAGAGGCATACTTAGCCACATCCTTTAGGACCGTGCCGCCAGGCTCCTCGGCCGACCAAAGTGCGAACGACAACTCGTCGGACGGGACAAAAGTTAGCCGCCGGCCTTTCAGTGGCCCCGAAATGGCTGCGCCGGTTATCTGCTGCCAGTAGGAGCCGGTCTGATCGTCCCGCATCAGAAAATTCTGATTGTTGATCCCGGCCAGATGAAAGGTCAGAACCAAACCACCGGTTTCGCGTCTCCACACCAGACCGGTGTGACAGAGCGTTCAATAGGTCGCGACGATCGGAACTCTGCCCACCAGGTCGTTAATGACGTGATGATAGGCAATAACTCGAACGGGGTACGCTCGGGCATTGCCTCCAAGCTTGACCGCAAGCACGTTGTCGGCCGGGTCCAGCTTGACTTGCCGGATGGCGGCAAAAGCAGGATGGATGTCCGGATGAAACATTCGTTCGTAAACATTGACCCGCGACAGAACCGCGAACGCGCACACAAAGAAGGTCCCTGCAACCGCAGCGATACGACGCAAGTGCCGCGGCTCCAGCTGCCAATACCAGGCCAGCCCTGCCAGGGCCAGGACAGCGCAGACACCCTCAGCAAACGGGCGAACAAGAATGAGCGTCAACGCCATCGCCAACTCGTGTGGTCCTTGGTAACGGAATGGCCGAATGACATAAAGGGGATACGCCAAGCAGAAAAACGAGACTAGAAGCGTCGTGATTAGCAGCCCATAATATCCGAAGACCTTATTTACTGAGTGTTTCATGGTAGCTCCCTCCAGCATTTGAACTTCAAAACGGTAGCTTCCGAAAAAACTTCTAGCTGCTTATCTCCCCGGCCAGAGAGAGAAAACCGTGGGATGAACGTGACGTTCGTCGCTTTGTGTCAATAAATGATCAAGCATGCCCAACAGGATAGTTACAAGCGAAGGACTGGTCAATATTTATATCTACTAGTCGAACGGCCAAATTCAGTTATAACGAGCGCTTATCATGACCATGCGAGCCGCATAATTCCGGTGACAAATGCCGCAGCGCTGATACGTGCGACTTCAGAGAGAAACGCGATAGTTCATCGCGTTACTCACGACAGGGTCTGCTGCACCTGTTGTCCTTTGCAGCCCTTAGGCAATCGTTCCCAGCTTTCTAGGAACTCTAGCCTATTGTCCGGAGCCTCTGCCTCCCTTAGAGTCATGCTCTGGCTTTTCACTCATGTCGTCCGCAGACACAAAGATCATGCTCACCCGGCGATCACTGCTCTTCAAGGGCGCGATTACGTTGGGTGGTGCAATGGCTGCTCCAGGGACGGTTTTCGCGCAGGCTTCGCTGCAAACCTCCCGGAGCACTCCTCCGGATAAGATTCCGTTGCGAGTGATCGTCGTGGATTCTCTCGTCGGAGCCCGGCAAATCCTGGACCGGCTGAACAAGGGGGAGAGCTTCGCCTCGCTCGCCATGGAGAGGTCACTCGATCCCACAGCAAATCAAGGCGGCTACCTTGGAGTGCTTAACCCTGCAGAGTTGCGACCGGAGTTGAGAGATGCTTTGAAAGGGATTGCACCAGGGCAGGTTAGCCCTATAGTCAGAATTCCAGAGGGCTATGCCATTCTGAAAATTGACCGTCAGCCCCCAGGAGCCAGCGACGACAGAAACCCCAACCGTCTCCTTTCTTTGACTGGGCCTGGAGCCGTCCGCTACGGACCCGAAGTGGACGGCTTGGGAGAGGAGGAGGCGGCTTTTCACGATTTTCCTTATAAGCCCGAGGGTTGGAATCGGAACTTAGTAAGTATCGCAGAAATTCACCAAAAGTCAGTTCCCAGCGCAATAAAACGATTGCAGGGCGTTCTGGATCCCGCGAGTCTGGATGATCCACCGGCTGACACGGCCATACACTTGCGCTATCTATTGGCCCAACTATACGCCTTCCAGGGAGACATGGCGAAAGCAATTGAGCAGTGGAGGGCCGCTTATGGGCTTTCCCAGTCCGCCTCGCCTCAGATGGTGCATTACCTAGTGTAGTGCGTCCAACGCTTCTTTACATTTGGGATCTTCGCCAAACGCTGTATTTTCATGGGCAGACCGAATCTCAGCGTCCGAATTATGTAAAGCGATGTCTGACGCACTACACTAGAAGCAGTGCTGGGAATTGCCCACCTGCACAAATCCGAAATGGAAAATGGCGTATACCGCAATCCAGGGGAGAAATGTCTCTTTCCAATGTCTTCGAAGCTGTCCTATTCGGTGACCGGGGATTCCCAGGAGGCTGCGGAGCGCTTCTTGAACTATCTCAGCCAGGACCGAAACGACCTTGAGGCGAAGTGGCTGCTCAATCTCGCTTGCATGACCCTCGGGAAGTACCCCGCAGGAGTACCGGAGGAGTTCCTGTTTCCGTTGACGGGGTTCCAGTCGAAGCAGTCCGTCGGGCGATTTGTTGATGTAGCGCCCGACGTGGGCCTGACTAGCTTTTCGGACTGCGGGGGAATCATTGTCGATGATTTCGAGAATCGCGGCCTCTTTGATGTTGTCGTCTCCAGTTTTGACGCTCAAGCGTCCCTCCGCTACTTCCGCAACAACGGAGACGGAACCTTCACGGATCGAACGCAGCACGCGGGCTTAGAAAATTTTTTTGGCGGGCTGAATATTATCCAGACTGACTACAACAACGACGGGTGCCTGGACGTATTGGTACTGCGTGGAGCGTGGGAATACCCACAGCAGATGTCTCTGTTGCAGGGTAACGGCGACGGGACCTTTACCGACGTGACGCGCCAAGCGGGTCTCACCGACTTAATCAGCACGCAAACTGCTGCTTGGGCTGACATCGATAATGACGGCTTGCTGGACCTATTCGTCGGTAATGAACGGGGTCCCAGCCATCTTTTCCTGAACAAGGGGAATGGAACGTTCGAGGATATTTCCGGCGCCGCCGGAGTGGACCGAATCGCTTTCACGAAAGGAGTGGTGGCCGAAGACTACGATAACGACGGATACGTCGACTTTTATGTCACCAACATTGGCAGCAGCAATTTTCTGTATCACAACGAGCGCAACGGCACGTTTAGAGAAGTTGCCCGGGAGGCCGATGTGCGGGACCCGTTCGGGCATAGCTTCGCAACCTGGTTCTTTGATTACGACAACGATGGCTGGCCCGATCTGTTCACAACCAGCTACTACACCTCGATCGATGAGACCCTGAGGACATATCTCGGCCTCCCGCACAACGCCGTAACGCTGAAGCTCTACAAAAACATGAGGGACGGAACGTTCGACGACGTCACGAACCTGGTGGGGCTGGACAAGGTGTTCATGCCAATGGGAGCTAACTTCGGCGACATCGACAACGACGGATTTCTCGATATCTACCTCGGTACTGGAAATCCTTCCTACGGCGCCTTGGTGCCCAACGTGCTGCTCCGTAATGACGGAGGCAGGAGATTCGTGGACGTCACGGCTTTATCTGGAACAGGCGAGCTACACAAGGGACACGGCGTTGCCTTTGCTGACATGAGCCATGCAGGGCACGAAGACATCCTTACCGTGATCGGCGGAGCCACTCCCGGCGACAGGCACGCCTTCCGATTTTTCAAGAATCCTGGCAATGCCAACAACTGGATCACGCTAAAACTGGTGGGCGCGAAGACCAACCGTGCCGCCCTTGGTGCGCGGATTGCAATCACCGTGAAGAACGAAGGACGCGGTCCCCGATCCATCTACCGCACGGTGGGAAGCGGGGGCTCTTTCGGCGCGAACCCGTTAGAGCAACACATCGGGCTGGGCCCGTCAGCGCGGATCGAGAAGGTTGAAATATGGTGGCCGGTGAGCAATACACGGCAGACCTTCTCAAGCCTCCATACGAACCAATTTATTGAAATCAAAGAGTTCGCCGGACAATACGAAAAACTGGTCCGTCGGAAGCTTCCGATGCGGCCCCCGCAAGGGGCGGCAGCAGTCGAGGTTGAAAGAGACACGGACTCGCCTGACAGAAGGGGGTAAGAGAGTCGGGAGGGATAGACCTTATGAGACGGAAAGTCTGGCTTGTCGAACGGGGAGCATCGATAGTGGCTCTCCTCGTTGTCTCCGTGTTGCCAGCATGGACAGCGCAACAATACGCCGCCACTGGACTCGTATTAAAAGTGAATAGGAATCATTCGATGTTCGTCGTATCCGCTCAGGAAATACCGGGGTACATGGATGCCATGGTCATGCCCTTGCCTGTCCGGGATCCTAGGCAGCTCGACGGTCTGCAGCCGGGTATGATGGTGAACTTCACATTGGTCGTAACCTCAAGAGACTCGTATGCCGAAAGCGTCCGCATTCGCCATTTCGAAAGCCTTCAGACCGATCCCCTGGATGCGTGCCGTCTGGCAATGCTGGACAAGGTCCTTGGAAAGACTTCTTCTTCCAGTACGGCGCTGGCTATTGGCCAGCACGTCCCTGACTTTTCCTTAATCGATCAGACCGGAAGCCGGGTGGCGCTGTCTCAGTTTGCCGGCAAAGTCGTGGCCGTGGATTTCGTTTACACGCGCTGCCCGCTGCCGAACTTCTGTTTTCGTCTCTCCAACAACTTTGGCCGTCTTCAGCAACGTTTCAAAACCCAAATGGGCCGCGACCTAATTCTACTGACCGTGACCCTCGATCCGGACCACGATCGACCGGAGGAGTTGACTCAGTACGCCGGCATTTGGAATGCTAACCCTGCATCGTGGCACTTCCTGACCGGCCCCACGCCTAAGGTTAAGCAAGTGACCAGCATGTTTGGCGTCGATTATTGGCAAGATATGGGCATGATGACACATTCGCTGCATACCGTCATTATCGACCGCCAGAGAAACCTGGTAGCCAACATTGAAGGAAACAAGTTCACCGCGAGAGAACTAGGCGATTTTGTGGAAACAGTAATGGATCATCCGCCGAACGCGTCGCAATTAGGAAGAGTAGAGGTCTCCCATCGAAATCTTCTCTCACAGAACTCCAGCAGGACTCAAAAATAATGTAAGAGCGTCCGGAGGTCGTCCCGCCTGAGCCGAAGCGTGCGTCTTAACCTCCCGCAATTGCTGATTATTTCCGGTGTCTCGCGATTGGGTTTCATCGCGGGCTTGCATTAGCCTGGATTATTCGCGGAAGGGCGGGGTTTCAACCCTGCCGAAAACGCGCCTCCTAAGCGATTGCTCGTTTCGCGCCGCCAGCAGACTGACGCCACGGGCCGCTTCCAGCGCGAAACGAGAGGGATTTCAGATCGCCTCTCTAACGGCACGGTTAAAGCTGTGCCCTTCCGCCGTCGTCTGGCGCGTTCATGAATAATGGCGTTAGATAAAGTCAAGTGACAACAGAGCGGCCGAGGAAGCCAAGGCATACATCCACAGGACGAGCCAATTGAGTGTAATCAAGACGGGAGCGTAAAGATAACCGGAAGGCAAAGCATTGCCGACGCGGCTTTAGGTGAGCAAGTCGCTCGGCTTAAAGACCGTGATGCCTGTCACTCGCTCGAAGTCGGCATCGTTCGTAGCCAGGAATGAGACGCCGTACTCGCGCATACACGCGACGATCATCGAGTCATTCGTCAGAAGGCTGAAAGCTTGGCGCTCGGGCTGTGCGGCCCGCAGGATTTCCTCGTTCACCGGGACAAAGAGCAGATTGAGCGCCAGGAGGCGTTCAACGTTCACCCAATAATCGCTAAGCGCCGGGATCAACCCGGATTGTTCGCGCAGACGTTTCGCTGTCCCGCGGGTTATCAGACCTTTCGCCAGGGCTTCGGCCACCATGAACCTGTGCGTCGCCTCGTTCACCGTTTCGAACAGGGTGATTCCAGTGACATCCTCGCGGAGGCAGCGTTCCAGCAATTGAGCGGACTGTGCGGATTCGCCGCTCAGCCCGTAAATGAAAATGTTCGCGTCGATGAAGACGAAACTGCGACTGGGGAGGCTCGAAAGGGGCGTCGACGCCATGCTCAGGACTGATCCTCGACATCAGCGTCCTCGGCCACCCACTTCCAGTCTTCCGGAGAAAGTTTGATAGGCTGCTCGCGCCTTAGAGCGGCGAGGGCCTTGGTGACACGCCCGGATTTGCCTTCCGGCGTGAACTGCCGCTTGATCAGCCCTTCCAGCCTGGCTTTCGTCTGCTCGCTGACGTTTTCTGCCATATCACTGCCATTCTAAATCAGCTTGGGCCGATTTTGCTGCAATTCCCTTATCTCAGCAAGGAAGTAATGCCTGCCGGCCACGCATTTTTCGCGCGGCTCGCCCGCTATCTTGAGCACCTGCCACGCACTCAGTGCTATACCGTCGAGGCCCGAAACCGGAACTGGCTCGCCCAGCGTTGCTTCGCTTCCCGCTCCATTGCGCTGTTTCAAAGGCTTTGGAATGACCGGGTATGAAGCGTGGATCGCGCTACGACCCGCTTACGCAGGTAAATGCGCGGGATCGTCGCACCACACGTCTTTTCAGAACTCCGTTATAAATCCTTTGGTATGCTATGCAGTTAGCAGAGGAGGGGAGCTACCCTACGTTACCTTCCTGCCTGGTAGCCATCAGATTACCCGTGGCGACCGAAACCGAAGCCGATACGGCTTCTTACGACAGTGCTAGGTTCGCGGGGAAAAGGTGCTGGTCACTCCGGCTTCACCAACCCTTTCTTGACGGCGTAGAGCGCGAGCTTTGCCGTGCTGTGAATGTCCAGTGTCTGCATCAGGTTGGTTCGATGTATGGCCACGGTCTTCGGACTGATTTCCAGCAACTGGGCGATCTCCTTGTTGGAATGCCCCTCTGCCACCATCTGGAGAATCTGCCTTTCCCGCGGGGTCAGCCGCTCGTAGGGATCGTCGGCTGCAGCTTCCCGGCCGTCCTGTACAACCTCGGCCAGTACCGCCGCAGCGCCGGGACTCAGGTACGTCTGGCCTTCAGCAACAGTTAGCACCGCGTGGGCCAGATCCAGATCAAGCACGCCCTTTAGAACATAACCTCTCACGCCGGCACGCAACGCCTGCCGCACGTACAGCTCGTCAGAATACATACTGAGGATCATCAGCCGGATGCGTGGGTCTATTTGCCGGATCCTGTGCGCCGCCTCAATACCGTTCATCTCGGGCATAACCATGTCAAGCAGGATCACATCAGGATGATGCCGCTGCGCCAGCTCGACCGCATCCAATCCCGTGCTTCCTTCCGCCACCACTTTGATGCGCGGATCACCTTCCAGCATATGTCGGAAGGCTTGACGCACCAGAGCATGATCTTCGACAAGGGCGACTGTCACCGGGCTCATGGCAAATTCCCCTGAAACGGATCCCATCGCGCCGCCGGCATCGAACCGACGGGGGGCAGCTCAAGGGTCGCAGTTACCGAGCCTGCGGGTGTAGTCACCCAGCCCTTCCACCTGAATTACCAAGACCGATCAAGAGGGAACCCCGCTGACCTATGATTAAGGAGGGAAGAAAAACCACGGGCTCTCAGCGACTTCTTCCCGAAATTAACTCTGGCTGCTTCGGAATATAACCATTCTTAGCCGTGCGCAGAGCGGCCTCATGGTGAGCCCCCGATCTCAAGCAGCAGGAAAGCTTATTTGCGAACAGGTTGGCAGTCAATATCGTGTGTCCATTAATCTCAACTTACAATTGCGCGAAAGCGCGGAGTTAAAAGGAGTACAGCGGCTCCTTAAGCAACATCCCGGACTTCAAGAGCCCGTCTCGAAAGCCGTCAGTCGAGCGTTCGCTTCCCGCCAACAGTCTGACCATGTTCCACATCTCTTGCTGGGCACTGGAGCTATATCTGAAGACACGTCGAAGGCGGAAGCTCAGGGGCTGAAGCATGCCGCCCCGTGTCAACGATCAGTCTTTTGTGGAAACGGCCACCGGACGTCTATATGACCGATGTTCAAGTGAAGCCCGTGGGTTTTGCGAGGAGAGGGGAGACTTTTCTCGGCGAGAACTTGCGGGGTGCAGACTCGATTGCACAAATTCTGCTCCGGGTCAGCGTTGGTGACGGGACGTTATAGTCACCCTCACCTTGCCTGCCATGCGTCTGCACATTGCGAGGCAGTCTGGTGAAATAAACACGCAAGCCTCAGCCGGAATAGTCCGAGCTTGAGGGTGAGCCTTCAGTAACGGTCCTGTTATTGAGCCGTCGACCGACCGGGTGCTGCCGCGTGAGCCGTCTTGACGTATCTCTGCAGGGCCTTCACGTAGCCATCCTGAGCCACCGCTGCCGCTCGCTGCCGATAGGTCTCGGCATCCTGAGGAGCCCAGGTAGCCAAGCCGTCCACGTACCGGTTGCACATGCAAAAAACAGCAGCGATCAGCACCGTGTCATGTATTTCCCGGTCGGTTGCGCCTTGCTGATGCGCGCGTTCCACATCTTCTGTGGTTACGTTCTTTCCGCCCTGTTGCACCTTGCCCGCAATCGTGAGAAGCGCCTTGAGCTTCTCCGAGACATCAGCGTGCTCAAAGTCCTTCTTCACTTGCCGTACCAGATTCTCGTTCCCATCAAGGTGGATCGCCGCGATTGCGCCGTGGGCCGACTGGCAATAATAGCAGTCATTTTGCGACGAAACGTAAGTCGCGATGAGCTCTCGCTCCGCCATCGACAGCGTATTCGGGGCATGCAGAAGAACTTCGACGAGCTCGCTCATGGGCATCGCGGTCTCTGGACGAAACGCGAACAGCCCTCGGATGCCCGGCAGTTTTTCGTCAAGCTGGATATGAGGCATGGATGGGTTCCTCGCTTTCAGGGGTTGGCCCGAGGCCGAAAGGAATCAGGCAAAATTTACAGATTTTCTTGCTTAACTCTCGCGGCCCTGTGTGCTTAACCCAAACAGCGACCTAAGTTATACAGCCTATGCTCGAGCATAGCAATCATCGGGAATGGCTACTAATCGCTGTATTATGGATTATCGGCGCCACTCAGACCGTCTAGCTTCATGTTCATCATTGCGCCAGGCCCGTGCGGCCGTGCAAGATCTTCTTCCCTCGCCGGCTCGGGAGACATATATGCAAACGTGCCCATCTTGGCACTGGGGGCACGTGAGGAAGGCATCACCGACTGAGGCAATCAGGGTGTTGCCTTGGGAAGAGGTGTCTTGGGACCTGCGCGTGTCAATTTGGCCAAGCCGAAGTCCAGAATTTTCGTCTGGCTGCGTTTCATAACAAAGATACTCGCTGGTTTGATGCTCCATCGGAGGCTTTTCTTGTCTTCAAAAACATGAATGATGTGGGATGGTGGTGTGCTATGGTTTGATTGGAGAGTGAGGCGTGCCTGGTGGCCGCCGCGGTCTTCAAAACCGTTGCTCCGGTACTCCGTATCGGAGGGTAGGTTCGATTCCTACCCTCTCCGCCGCCCGGTTTGAGGCTTGTTTTTTGTGCAATCGTGCCTGACAGGAGGTGACGACGTACGTCGCGCGAACAGACTCTTAGACTGACAGCGCTTTCTTCCTGCGCTGGTTGCGCTTCAAAGCTTAGCCAGCAGGCTCTGGCGCAGGTTCTGCGCAGGTTGCCGGTGCTGAATAGCCGTGATCTCCTGGTCAGCGCGGCCACAGGGGACGATGCTGGAGTGTATCGTCTCGATGCACACCGTGCTCTCGTGCAGACAACGGACTTTTTTACGCCTATTGTCGATAATCCTGTCTCCTACGGCCAAATTGCGGCTGCGAACGCGCTGTCGGACGTTTACGCGATGGGTGGGCGCCCGCTTACTGCCCTGGCGATCGTGGGAATGCCTGCAGACAGAGTGCCCGTAGCTCTAGTGAATCGAATCCTCCGGGCTGGCGCAGCCAAAATCAAAGAGGCGAAGTGCGTGCTGCTGGGGGGCCACACGATTCGTAGTCCGGAGCCTATATACGGTTTCGCGATTACTGGCTTGGTCTCGGCGCGGCGGATGCTCACTAACGCCAATGCGCGCGTTGGCGACCTGCTTGTTCTGACAAAGCCACTTGGGACGGGTATCGTCACAACAGCGATCAAACGGGATTCTGTTGGCCGGTCCCTTGAACGGAAAAGCATCCGCTCGATGACACATCTCAACACTGTGGGGCCGGAACTGGCTGAAAAGCACCTATCGAGAGCCGCCGTCGATGTGACTGGGTTCGGGCTGCTCGGGCACCTGTTCGCAATGTGTCGCGCGAGCCGGGTGGGTGCACGGATTTACATGTCCAAGGTTCCCGCGCTCAGCAACAAAGTCTTTGACCTGATCTCAAAGGGATTCATTCCCGGCGGGACCCGCGATAACCTCACCTATGCGAACGAATTCACGGATTGGGGCGACGTTACTGCGTCCCAAAGGGTCCTGCTCGCGGATGCGCAGACCAGCGGCGGCTTGCTGTTCTCCATTCCTCCGAAGAATCTGAAGTCAGCCCTAAAATACCTGAGCCGGAATGTCCTCTGTGCGGCCCTCATCGGCAAGGTTGTGCGTTCAAATGAACCGCGGATCCAAGTGAGCGCATGAACCGCTCTGGCCTACGTTCTGTTCCTTCTGTCGACAGAGTCCTTCGCGAACTAGGCGTGACCGAGCTGCCTCGGCCGCTCATCGTCCGTATCGTCCGGCGAGAGATCGATGCCCTTCGCAAAGGCGAAGAGATCCCTGCCCCTGCACAAGTACTTTCTCGCATCAGGAAAGCCGTTCAGGCCCTGGCGTCCTTACGAATCCAGCCGTTGATCAACGGAACTGGCATTCTTGTTCACACGAATTTCGGTCGTGCTCCGCTCGGGCCGCTGGTGGTTGAGAGGCTATCGACGATTGCATCAAGCTACAACAATCTTGAATACGGCGCCGTGAGCGGCGGGCGAGGCAGCCGCGCTGGATATCTGGAGGAAGGCCTCGCGGTTCTATGCAACTCGGAAGCCGCGACGGTGGTTAACAACAATGCCGCAGCACTCGTCTTGATCGTGCGCCATCTCTGCGGTTCAGCCCGGCCCAGCGACGCCGGGCCATCTCACTCTGGATCCGACAAAACGGTCAGAGATGAAGTGATTATTTCGCGCGGAGAACTTATCCAGATCGGCGGCGGTTTTCGAGTACCGGAGATTCTCGAGTCAAGCGGTGCACGGTTGCGGGAAATCGGCACTACCAACAAGACATCTTTGGATGATTACGATCGAGCGATTTCGCCGCGAACGGCGATGATTTTGAAGGTCCATCGAAGCAACTTTTTCATGGACGGATTCGTCGAATCACCGCGTACCTCGGAGATCGCCACGTTATCGCGCCGGTATAAGGTTCCATTTATCGAAGATCTTGGAAGCGGCGCGATGGTCGAAACCGAGAGAGTTGCACAGGAGCTGGAACACGAACCAATTCCGCGCGAGGCGTTGGGCCATGGGGTTGACCTGATCTGCTTTAGCGGCGATAAGCTGCTCGGTGGGCCACAGGCGGGGGTGATTGCAGGCAAGGCCAAATGGGTTGCCGCACTCAAGCGTGAGCCTCTCTTTCGCGCTCTCCGTTGCGACAAACTGGTCCTCTCAGCGCTCGAAGCTACGGTGGACTTGTATTTGACCGAATCCAAGGTCCGCCCCTCACACGTCGGCGCAGGGGGTTCGGAGTCGATACGCGTCATTGAGATGATGCGCCTCACGAATGAGGAACTGCTTGAGCGTGCCCAGGCGATTGTTTCGGCTCTCCGCGACACCGGGGTGACCACCGTTGTGGGCGAGGGACACTCGCAGATTGGTGGTGGAACGCTGCCGCGCTCAGAAATTCTATCAGTGACGCTCGACTTATCCCACCCCACGCTCAAACCACAAGAGATTGCCGAGCGACTGAGAACACGCGCTATTCCGGTCGTCGGCTATGTGTCGCGGGGAACGTTCAAAATAGACCTGCGCACGGTCTTCCGGCCGCAGGATGAGGAACTGGTAAAGGCGATCTGCGAGGTGTGTAACCGAGGGGTAGTTTGATTTCGGCCGGATTCCCTAAAGCGGTGCTGTCATGACGCCAAAGAGCGAATCGCGATCATCTGCTGAAACGCTTGCGATCAACCGCTCGGCGGCCTCTGCCGAACACTTCATCATGGCCACAGCCGGCCATGTCGATCACGGGAAAAGTGCGCTCATAAAGGCGTTGACAGGCACCGATCCTGACCGCTTACCCGAGGAGAAAGTGCGGGGCATCACGATCGATCTGGGCTTCGCGTGCCTGGAACTGGCTTACCCGTCCCCGCGAGGATCAGGGATACTGCTCGGCATTGTCGATGTGCCCGGCCATGAAGACTTCGTGGCAAACATGGTGGCAGGTGTCGGATCGGTCGATCTTGCCCTGCTCGTCGTAGCCGCTGACGACGGCTGGATGCCGCAAACCGAAGAACATCTTCAAATCCTCACTTACTCGGATATCAGCCGTGCCGTTGTCGCACTGACAAAAATCGATCTTGTCCGAGACGAGCAACACGCTGTATCGCGGGTCCGCGAAAAGCTGCGGCATACGCCGTTCGAGAAATCACCCATCGTCCTCACTTCCGTGGTCAATGGACGAGGGCTCGCTGATCTGAAGACAGCTTTAGCTGAAGCTCTGAAGGATGCCCCTCGGCCTCCTGACATTGGTAAGCCGCGTTTGCCTGTCGACCGGGTCTTCCAGTTGCAAGGCGTAGGTACAGTGGTAACCGGCACGCTGACGGGCGGAGTCTTCAATCGCGGCCAGTCCGTCGTGGTCCAACCTTCCAGAAAACAAGCGCGCATTCGCACCATTCAAACGCACGGCGTCGACGCGGATTCGAGCGGCCCAGGCACACGAACAGCGTTGAACCTGCCCGACCTCGAGGCGGCGAGGGATATTAAACGGGGCGATATCGTTACACTCCAAGGATTAGGCATGCCAGGAACATTCGCCGAAGTTCTTGTGGAGATTTCATCGAGAGCTTTTCGCCCGCTGAAGGACGGCCTTCGGATCAAGGTTCATCACGGTACAGCCAAGCTGGCTGCCCGAATCACTTTGTATCCGGCTCACGAGCTTCGTGCGGGAGAAAGGCGCCTTGCGCGCTTGCGGCTGGAAGCACCGGCGTTCCTGTTTGCAGGTGATCACTTTATTCTGCGGGACTGGGCAGAGCAGTTGACTCTCGCGGGCGGAATCGTGCTCGATCCGGATCCTGGCCGGCAACCGCGTTGGAACGAGCCTCGTCTCAGTTTTCTCGAGGCGCGTGCGCGGCAACCCGGAGATGTTAGCGCGTTCGTCGCCTCCGCCGTGACCCTCCACGGCGCTCTTCGGAGATCTGAGCTGCTTTTGAATTCCCGGTTTAGCGGAGAACAGATTTCGCAGGCGGCCTCGCAGTTAGCCTCCCAAGGCGCGGTCACTCTGGCAGGGGATTTCGCTCTCGATCCAGCGAAATGGAAGGTGGTATTGCAACATTCGGCGGATGCCATCGACGCGTACCATCGCGTGCATCCGGAACGCAAGGGTCTGCCGCTTAATGATCTTCGAGCCATCGTCAAGGCCCATCCGCCGTTTTCTGAGCTTTTCGATCATCTCGTGGAGAATCTTATCGGAAGCGGATTCAGTACTGGGGCAGGAGCGATTTACCGAACCACGCACCAGCCCGCATTGCCCGCTTGGCTGGAGGCTGCGGGGGCCAGAATACGTACCTTGCTGGCGGCCAACCCGTTTAATCCGCCTTCGCGCGCAGAGCTTGCCCCAGACCCTGCCTCGAAGCAAGCGCTTCAATATCTTCTTGACTCGGGCGAACTGGTGGCCGCGGGTTCAGAATTGGTTATTACGGCCGAAAATATGAGGCGCGCCATCGAAGTGGTTCGCGGGTCCATTCGCGCACATGGGCCGTCAACTGTTGCCGCATTACGCGAAGCGCTAGGCAGCACCCGCCGCGTAGTCGTTCCCTTGCTCGAAAGGCTGGACCGCGAAGGCGTGACACTTCGGCGGGGAGATACGCGTATCCTCCGCGCTTGAACCGCCCCTGCTAACCATGAGGAGCATCTACGAGACGCCTGAGAGTGTTTCCGACCCCGTCCGGCTTGAAGCCGTACGGGCCGGGGTGGCGCTTATAAGCTATGCCTCCGTTGCGATCGATCACATACAGTCAATCGAGCCAACCCGTGTAGGCTGCTTCCATACTGTCGTGCAGATCATCGCCTGCGTGGTTCTCGCAACCTGGGACTTTATCTCGCAAGCACGAGCGGGCGCGCAAAGTCATTAATCTCTTCCCACGCCGAGGGCGTCCGCAACACGGTTGATGTAGTTGAACCAGGAAGCGATGAGCGTGATTTGCAGGATCGCTTTGTCGTCAAACCCCGCCTTGTGCAGGCCCTCATGATCAGCCCGGCTGACCTTTGTGGCGTCCTTAGTAAGCTTCACCACGTAGTCCAGCATTACTCGTTCCGCGGCGGTGATTGGCGCGTGCGTGTAATCCGCCTCAAGCGCCCTGACCATCTCTTCATCCAGTGTGACCCGACGCAGAAACTCTGCGTGCGACTCGATTCAATAGACACACCGGTTGGTCACTGAGACCATCGTCGCGATCATCTCGTGCTGACGCCGGGAAAGCGGAAGGTCGGGCGACATCAACGAGCCAAAGGTAGCGAAGGCGTGATAAAGGGCTTGCGGGATCAGGCTATGCGAAGCCACGATCTGAGCGCCGTCTCCGTCGGTTGGATGCACCGGTGTTGCATACTCCTTCGGATACAGAGATTTCTGGTCGTCCAAGGCCTTCTTTAAGCTCCCATCAGCTTCGGACAGGGGAACCGTTCGAATCCAGGTCATTCTGTTTTCTTCCTCCTCATCGGTTTACTATATTACCGCGCACCTTGAGTGCCATGCACCGGCCGAGGTCGAGCCATCCGTGCTTCGCGCGATTGAGCCGGTTCTTGTTTTCATCCCAGGTGAAGCGCATTTGCCAACAGTATCAACCGGCCTGAGACGCTACCTGAGCGGATTGTACCATGTTGTGGGTACCACGTCCCTGGCGCGCGAAATCGTGCTATCGGGGAAAGCAGCCATCGTTTTCCGGGAACAAACTCTCCCAGACCGGTGTCATTTTAAGTGCGCATGATCGCGCCGGAGAGTGTCCATGAGCACGCTGCTCAATGACGTTCGATTCGGCTTACGGATATTGCGAAGAAATCTTTCCTTTAGCGCCGGGGCGATTTTTATTGTGGCGCTCGGGATTGCGGCCGCATGTGTGACGATCAGCTTTGCCGACGCTGCCCTTATTCGCGCTCTGCCTTACAAAGATCCTTCGAGCCTCGCCTCTGTCGCGATGACGGATGCAAGATTCAGCCGCGTTTGGGACGAAGTCGCCGTTCCCGTATTTCTGAACTGGCGCGCGCAGGCGAAGGCAATCGGGACTTTCGTGGCAGGTGAGAGTTTATCCATGAGCAAGACGCTGGCCGGCGCGGCCGCGCCAACTCAGGTTTTCGATTACGGGGTTTCCCTGCAGGCGTTTCCGCTGCTCGGCGTTCGGCCGGTGCTGGGCCGCGCCTTTCTACCTTACGATTACCGTTCCGGAAGCTCACCCGTCGTCGTACTGAGCTATGCTCTGTGGCAACAATTGTTTCAGGGCCGCCGCGACGCCCTGGGCCGGACGGTTACGCTGGATGGTGTTGGCCATACCATCGTGGGTGTAATGCCGTCGCATTTCATGATGCCGGGCGAGTCAACCTGGGAGCCTGTTTGCTGGACCGCTCTCACCTTCAACGCGCAGCAACAGTCGGATACCAGGAGCCGCCCGCTTTCTGTTCTCGTGCGCCTACGGCACGGCGTCTCGCCCGCGCGTGCAGAAGCTGTGCTGAGCGTGCTTGCCACGCAGGCAATGCACCAGGCGGGAGGCAAGCCGGGCGCCAAATGGCGCATCATGGTGACGCCGCTCACCCGAGCAATGGTTGCAAATTGGCGCTCCATCTTGATCGTCCTGTTTGGGGCCGCGGGGTTACTGCTAGCGATCTCCTGCGCTAACGTTGCCAACCTGCTGCTCGGGCGCGCTTATACCCGGCGAAAGGAAATTGCCGTCCGCACGGCAATCGGCGCCAGACGCGGGCGACTCGTGCGCCAATTGCTGACCGAAAGCGTGACCCTTGCCGGCGCGGGAGGTGCGCTCGGAATCCTGCTCGCCCACTGGGGTATTGAACTAGAGGGCCACTATTCCCCGCAAGCGCTTCACGCCGCCAACTTCCAGACCATGGGGATCGATCTGCGAGTGCTCGCGGCGACGCTTATCGTATCCGTCATCGTGGGGATTGTCTTTGGCCTTACGCCGGCAGTCTACGCTTCGAAGGTTGACTTGGTCGAGTCGCTGAAAGAAGGCGGTTCGAGCGATGCTTCAAGGCGAGGGTGGTTTAGCATTCGCGGCGCGTTGATAGTGGCCGAGGTGGCCTTATCGCTGATGCTTGTCACCGCAGCAGGACTCATGCTCCGTAGCTTCCTGAACCTCGAAGGCGTGCGGCCCGGCTTCAACTCGCATCAGGTTCTAACGTTGCGTGTCCTCCTTCCCCGATATCGCTTTGCGAATACCGGAGATCAGCTCGCAGCTTACAAACGTATGCTCGAGAAAATCCAATCTGTGCCCGGAGTCGAGGCATCCGGGTTCATAAGCCCGTTGCCCTTGGATGGTGTCAACGGCACGTTCAGGGACACGGCAGAGCCAGGCATGGCGAACGTTGAGCAGGGTAACGTTATCGGCGGCGGCCTTCACGCCGTGAGCCCGGGCTACTTCAAAGCAATGGGTATCCCGATACTCAAAGGGCGCGACTTTACCATGCAGGATACGGCGCAATCCGAGCGCGTGACGATCGTGAACAAGGCATTCGCAGACCGTTATTGGGACGGGCAGAACCCGGTGGGCAAGGGTTCTAAAAATGAACAGGTCGTAGGCGAGGTCGGAAGCATCAGAGATTATTCGCTGGCAAAGGACCCGCGGCCGGAGGTTTACGTTCCTTTCACACAGAAGCTTTTTGCGGCGTTCGCCGGAACGATTGTCGTGAAGACGCGCACTCCCGCGGCCACGGCAGTGGCGATGGAGCGGGCAATCCACTCGCTCGATCCGGAAGCGCCCATTTCGCAGATCGAAAGCATGCGCCACGTGCTTAATGCGAGCCTGGGCGACAACCGGTTCTACTTGCTGGTGGTGGGCGTATTCGCCCTGCTCGCACTGGCGCTCGCATCGGCGGGCATCGCAGGCACCGTGGCCTATGCCGCAAGCCAGCGCAAGCATGAGATCGGCGTACGCATGGCGCTTGGAGCGGAACGCGCGGACATTCTCTGGCTGCTGGTTCGCGAGAATTTGAGACTGTCCCTCCTTGGCATCGCCTGCGGAATCGGGGGCGCTCTGCTGGTGACGCGCTTCGCCTCAAACCAGCTCTATGGCGTGAGCCCGACGGATCCGGCAACGTTCGTGGTTGTGTCCGTCGCGTTCGTTGGCGTGAGCCTAATCGCGGGCGCCATTCCTGCGCTTCGCGCCTCCACAATTGATCCTGTAGAAACACTGCGAACGAACTGAGGCGGGCGAATAGGGCGCTGTGAGCGCCAGTCTCAGGCACGTAGCTTATGGACTTCAACCTCGGATTCACGCGGATCAACAGAGACACGCGTCGGCAAAACTTAAAAACCACACAACGATCTAAAGCCACTGAACAAGCAAGCCCCTATCATTACCTCTGCCTCAGTATCGGAAAAAAGCGGAGGGAGCGGCGCAACGCCTAGGAGATGACTAAATGAGCGAAAACCCCATAGCAGGAATCCATCACGTCACCGCGATCGCTTCGGACCCCCAGCGCAACGTGGATTTTTATACGGAAATACTGGGTCTCCGGCTTGTCAAGCGAACTGTGAATTTCGACGATCCCGGCGCGTACCACCTCTACTTTGGCGACGAGACTGGATCGCCAGGCAGCATTCTCACATTTTTCGCGTGGCCGATGGCCGGACGAGGGCAGGCAGGGGTTGGACAAGTGGAGGTTACTTCATTCAGTGTTCCCGAAGGTTCTCTCAACTACTGGGAGCAGAGGCTGCTTTCCGCCAGCATCCCCGTAGAGCGTTCCGGCAAGCGCTTCGACGAGGAGATCCTGACATTCGCCGATCCGGATGGCCTAAGGCTGGAATTGGTGGCGCATTCTAAGGCTGATACCGCGGCCCGGCCATGGAAGGACGTTTCCGTTCCGGTCGAACAGGCAATTCGAGGTTTCTATTCTGTGACGCTTTGCGAACAGGGATATGAGGCCACGGCCCGCGTGCTCGAGACGATGGGCTTCAGGAAGACAGGCGAGCGAGGCAACCGGTTCCGCTTTGATGTGGGCGACGGAGGTGCTGGAGCTCACGTGGATGTACTCTGCGCTTCGGAAGCTGCCTACGGCCGCGCCGCCGTCGGCACGGTCCATCACGTCGCGTGGCGCGTGGCCGATGACAACTCACAACTTTCCTGGCGGAAAGTGCTCGTTGGCAAGCACCTGAACGTGACACCAGTCATCGACCGCTGCTATTTCCATTCCATTTACTTTCGCGAGCCCGGAGGCGTTCTGTTTGAGCTGGCGACCGATCCGCCGGGTTTCACCGCCGATGAACCGGTGGACAAGCTTGGAGAATCTCTGAAACTTCCCCCTTGGCTTGAGTCAAGCAGAAAACGGATCGAGCGGGCTCTTCCTCCGATTCAACTGCACAAAGCCGTAAAGGAAGCACGAGCCTTATGAGACCCGACCCGAAGGATCCGCATCGCAATCAGCGCATTTACGAACGCGGGCAGGCGCTTGGTTCCGCAAAGGGCGCCGTTATTCTGGTTCACGGACGGGGGGCCTCAGCGGACGATATTCTTGGCCTGGCGGAGGAGTTTGGAGTTCCCGAGCTCGCGTATCTCGCGCCGGCTGCTGCCGGGCACACCTGGTATCCTTATTCTTTCATGGCGCCCATCGAACAAAACCAACCGTGGCTCGATTCAGCATTGGGCCAGCTTGGAAGGACGATTGAACGCGCCATGTCCGCCGGCATTGCGAAGACCCGAGTCGTTCTTGTTGGATTCTCTCAAGGCGCGTGCCTGGCAACAGAATTTGTAGCGAGGAATGCAACGCATTACGGCGGCCTTGTCGCGTTCACCGGCGGCCTGATTGGTCCCGAGGGAACCAGGTTTCAATATTCGGGCAAGCTTTCCGGCACCCCTTGTTTTCTCGGCGCCGGCGATCACGATTCGCACGTTCCATGGACAAGGGTCGAGGAGTCTGCCTCGGTGCTATCCGGGTTGGGAGGCGACGTTACCCTGCGGAGTTACCCAGGTCTGCCACACACCATCAATCACGATGAAATCGAGCATGCCAGAAGCATTCTGCAGAGGGTTGTCGTCAACTCCGAAACGTTAAGTTAGCTGCTGGTGCGCCACGACGGCTGATTCTGGCTCTTACATGTCCGAACCCCAATCATGAAATCTCGTCTGCTATAATGAGCGATTGGAGGCAGTTTGTCCCGAGGGAAAAGCATCCGGTCGACCACCATCCTCAGCGTGCGCCGCGATGGGCGGCTGGCCATGGGTGGCGACGGCCAGGTGACGATGGGTGAGAGCATCGTCAAGCAGAACGCCCGGAAGATTCGCCGCCTTTATAGCGACAAAGTGATCGCAGGCTTCGCCGGCAGCACGGCCGACGCCCTGTCTCTTTTTGCCCGCTTTGAACAGAAACTCGAGGAATTTCACGGGAATCTGAGCCGCGCGGTCGTAGAACTCGCCAAAGAGTGGCGGACCGACCGGGCGTTGCGGCATCTCGAGGCGCTGCTTTTGGTGGCGGACGGAAAAAATACCTATCTGGTCAGCGGAAACGGGGATGTGATCGAGCCGGATGACGGCATTGTCGCGATCGGGTCCGGAGGGCCCTATGCCCTGGCGGCGGCCCGCGTTCTTGCCAAACATACCTCAATGAAGGCTAAAGAAATCGTGGAAGAAGCAATGCGCGTTGCCGGGCAGATCTGTATCTATACGAATGAAAATTTTGTGATCGAGGAATTGTAGCCGGATGGTGTTTTACTTGCCCGAAAGCATCGAAACCGCAGTTCCACTCGAAGACATGACACCTCGGCAAATTGTCTCCGAGCTCGACAAGTATGTTGTCGGCCAGGCTGACGCGAAGCGCTCCGTCGCCATTGCGCTACGAAACCGGATGCGCCGGCAGAAGCTCTCCGAGGAGCTTGCAGACGAAATCCTGCCCAAGAACATCATCATGATCGGGCCGACCGGCGTCGGTAAGACGGAAATTGCGCGCCGCCTGGCCAGACTCACCAACTCGCCGTTCATCAAAGTCGAGGCGTCGCGCTTTACCGAGGTAGGATACGTGGGCCGTGACGTGGAATCCATGATCCGCGATCTCGTGGAGATTTCCATCGACATGGTGCGCGAGGAAAAGGTGAACGAAATCGCGGAAAAGGCCGAGCAGAACGCCGAAGAGCGTTTACTGGACCTGCTGTTGCCCTCGCTCCCACCGCCCCGGCCCGACGCCGCCGCGCCTCCGGCTGAGAATGGCGAGCGGCAAAGGGAGCAACATCAGCGCACGCGCGAAAAGCTGCGCGCCCAATTTCGCGAAGGAAAGCTTGACGAGCGCCAAGTGGAGGTGGACGTTCGGGAGAAGAGCTTTCCCGCCTTTGAAATCGTCTCTTCCCAGGGCATCGAGGAGATGGATATCAATATCAAGGACATCCTACCCGGCCTTTTCGGACAGCGATCGAAAAAGCGGCGGATGCGCGTTGCGGAAGCCATGGATTACCTGATTCAGGAGGAAGAAGGCAAGCTGGTCGATATGGACCAGGTGACGCGCATGGCAGTGGAAAGAGCAGAGCAGTCCGGCATTATCTTCATTGATGAAATCGACAAAATTGCCGGCCGCGAACATGGCCACGGGCCTGAAGTGAGCCGCGAAGGCGTTCAGCGGGACGTGTTGCCGATCGTGGAAGGGACGACAGTCAACACACGGTACGGAATGGTGCGCACGGACCATATCCTGTTCATTGCAGCGGGAGCTTTTCACGTCAGCAAGCCTTCCGACCTGATCCCGGAGCTCCAGGGACGTTTCCCGATCCGTGTTGAGCTGCATTCCCTGAACGTTGAAGACTTCATCCGCATTCTCAAGGAGCCGAAGAGCGCCTTGGTGAAGCAATATACGGCGTTGCTGGAAACCGAGGAAATCAAGCTCAGCTTCACGGATGAGGCGCTCGAAGAAGTGGCAAAATACGCGGCTTTGGTCAACGAACAAACCGAAAATATCGGCGCCCGGCGTTTGCACACCATCATGGAAAAGCTTCTCGATGAAATTTCTTTCGAAGGGCCTGATTTGAAGAAGAAGAACGTGCGCATTGACCTCGCTTACGTTCAAAAGCAACTGGCGGATATCGTTAAGAACCAGGATCTGAGCCGGTACATTTTGTAGTTAGGATGGCAGGCGCCCACCATTCTCTCACTGTATTCCACTCGTCACTCGTCACCGGTCTTGCTCCTGCTGCTCTTCGCATGCGCCTGCTGGCTGGCAAGCTGCGCGGCGGAGGGGCCACCCCGCCCGCCGCGTCTGCAGATACCGGCCCGGATCACAGATCTTGCCGCCTCTCAAAGGGGCCAAATCATCCGCTTGACTTTTGATTTGCCGCGCCTGGCGACGGACAAACGGCGCTTGACCAGACCGGTCGAGGCTGAGATCTTTCGCCAAATGACACTGCCGGGAGAAGCCCTTCCCCGCGTTTTTCGTGCCGCTCCCTGGATTTCCCTTTCCCCTCCCGCCCTTGCCCCTCATACGCGCGGCTCGACTGTGGTCTACGATGCGCCTCTTCCGGCGCGCAGCTTTTCTCGTGCTGTCGGGAACCGGTTTTCGTTTATGGTGATCACGCTGACGCGCGGATTCAGAAATCGTCCGCGCGAAAGCAGTCCTTCAAATATCGCCACCCTTGAACTGCTCGACGTCTCGCAGCCCATCCAGGGACTGCGGGCTGTCAATACGCCTGACGGCTTGCACCTCCAGTGGTTTCCACCCGTACGAAGTCTCACCGGAGGGCCTTTACCCTCGGTCTCAGACTATCGTGTGTACCGCGCGACAAATCCCCGGCCGGGCTCTTTCGTGTTTTTGGCGCAAACCGTCAATCCCGAATACAACGATTCCACCATTCAGTTCAACCAGAATTATTATTACCGGGTGCGCGCCGTCTTTGAGAAGCAGGGCTATCAGGCAGACAGCGCAGACTCGCTTCCGGTCGGGATCTTGCCCCGGGATGTCTTTCCACCGCCTATCCCTCTCGGGCTGAGGGCGGTCTACACGGGACGGGGGGTTCAGCTCATGTGGAAGGCTGACAGGTCAACCGATCTGGCAGGCTATAACGTCTATCGCCAACAGGGAAATGTCCCGCCGGAGCGGCTGAACCCGGAGCTGCTCCTGGCTCCCACCTTCAGCGACAGCTCGGCCCGGCAAAATGAGCGTTATGTCTACTGGGTAACTGCGGTAAGCCTTGCCCGGCATGAAAGCAAGCCTTCAACCAAGGTAACAGTTGATACGCGTCAGCCCGCCTTGTGATCTCCCCAATAATCCTATTGATCAAAGCGCCAAGTGGCGCAGCGCGGCCTCACGGCTACAACTAAAGTTGATGGATACTCTGTCCTCTCCCGCTTGTGGGAGAGGGGGTACCGCGACGCGGTAGGTGAGGGGGTCGGGTGAGGTCCGCGCCTTACACCGCCCGCTGGCTCAAATCTGTCGGAATTGGTGCATTAAGGCCAGCCGCCGCGCAGACCCGCCTCCGCCATCGGGTTTTTACCCTCTCGTTTTCAACGTCCTAGCGTCTGTCCTCGAATTTGGCAGAAGGAGTGCTCAATGCGGTGAGTGATGTGTACCGAACCTCAACAAAAAGGGAGGAGACGACAATGCGTCTAGCTCGAACTCTGTTGATTGCCATTGTGCTGCTGGCCGTACCCAGCGCATCTTTCGGAAGTATATTCATCTCGATCAGGATTGGTCCACCTGCGTTGCCAGTCTACGTGCAGCCCCCCTGTCCCGCGCCAGGTTACTTATGGACTCCGGGTTATTGGGCGTACGGGCCAATGGGATACTACTGGGTACCCGGCGTATGGGTGATGCCGCCGACGGTTGGCCTGCTATGGACGCCAGGATATTGGGGCTTCGCCGGCGGCGTATATATGTGGCATCCGGGGTATTGGGGACCCCACGTGGGATTCTACGGCGGGATCAATTACGGCTTTGGTTATATCGGTGTGGGGTTTGTGGGCGGATATTGGTCCGGCAGAACTTTCTACTACAACCATGCGGTGACCAACGTAAACATCATGAACGTTCACAACGTCTACGTTGATCGTACCGTGATCAACAGAGCAGCCTTCTACAACAGTCGAGCGAGCTTTAACGGACCTGGTGGCGTCTCGGCGCGGCCGACCGCGCAGGAGCGCGCTGCGATGGGCGAGCGCCACCTTGCGATGACCGCAGGCCAGATCTCACATGAGCGGACCGCGAGTTACGACCGCGGCAACTTCGCCTCGGTGAATCATGGCCGTCCCGGCAACGCAGCAATGAACACCATCAACGGCCAGCGCTTCGACCAGCAAGGCCATACCGCCAGCGGCAACGGATTTCGACCGTTCGGCGCCGGCGCAGCGCGCAACAACGCCGTCGCGCAGCATGGCAGCAACCAAACTGGATGGCGCCAATTTTCGCAGCAGCACAGCGCGCAGGGCTTTGGCTCCGCACAAACCTCCCACTCGGCGCAGGGCTTTCGCTCTGCACAACAGAGCTTTCAATCGAACCAGGCGTCGCGGAGCGAGGCTACCCGGACTGAAGGTCGCGCGCAAAATACCAACCGCGAAGCCGCCGCTGGCCGCGCTAACGGGGGCAAGGCAAACCAGCGGCAAGGGCGAAACGCTAAAGAGCAGAAAACCCGCTCCAAGCGGCAAAATGACAAGGCGAAGCATAACGGTGGTGATTCGGGACGCTGAAATCTGAATGCCACGGTTGTCGCCTTATCGGCGATTCCTGCGGTGTGCTGACGCAAATGATGCCAGCGCCTCTTTTGAGCTGCTTCTGGGCTCATAGCCAAATTCGCGTTTCAGCCGCGAATTGTCTGCAACCCAAGGATACCGGATCAGGTCAAGAATTCCGGCGGGAAATGGCGACAGATGCAGGGCCCACAGCAGACCCGTCAATCCGTACAGCATTGGCGCAGGTAACGGCAAAGGTTTCTTGCCGAGCACCTGTATAACCTCGCCAAAGCGGAGTGTGCCGTCACCAGCACAATGGAAGACACCCGTAATGGGAGACTTCACAGCACGATACAAAATCTCCGCAGTGTCCTCTTCGCTCAGGAACTGCATGGGCGGATCGGCGCCGGCCACAGAGAACATGAACGGAAACCGCGCGGCCGGCCATTCGGTCATCTGGGAAACAATATTCTTCGTGTGCGGGCCGATAACGATTGCGCCGCGCAGGATGAGGACCTCGATTTCCGGGTGTGTGCGCGCGAAGTCGCGCGCCATCCGGTCCACTTCCGCCTTGTGCTTCGAGTAGAGATATCGGGGCGTGCCGCTTACAGGATCGTCTTCTCTCAGAAGGCGCTCCGAATTCCGGGCGTTGACAAACGCTGTGGTGCTACCGGTATAGACTAGGCGCTTCAGCCCGGCGGCTGCGGCGGCGCGGAAGAAATTCTCCGAGCCTTTCACGTCCACTTCCCGATGCCGCCTGGCGTCATGAACGGGATTGAACTGCCAGGCGAGGTGCAGCGCCGTATCAATGTGATTCGCTGTGAACTGGTCGCGCAGCAGCCCCCAGGGCGATGTGAGGTCAAACCGCACGAAGGCGGAAGGGCAGGCGGTTTTTGGATAGCGTGGCCGGATGTCGAGCCCAAGGATAAAGCCGATGCTGGGATCCGCGCTCAGTCTGCAGATGAGCTGATTGGCAAGATAGCCGCCGCTGCCGGTGATTGCGAGACGCATCCCTCTACCCCCTTTTGGCGGTCGCTACGGCGACCGCTATCCCTCGCCGCAGGCTAACGCGGACTCAGCCCGAAACCGATGAAGCCGACTTGAACGCGACCGTTGGCGGCGGCTGCGCGCCGGCCCGGCGAAGCGCCTGAGATCGAATCGGGTACCGTCGATCTCCGCGTAATGAGTGACATGCGTCGAAGTGTACCACGTCCACTGGAGATTGCAGAATGGTTCTTGTCCGCAGGTTACGCAGATTGCGTGTGCAGGGGAGAAAGCCAATTAAGGCCATCCAGCCGGTGAAACATGTGTGATCTGCGGATGAGGCTGGGACTGGAGGATTCGCCACCTCTTGTTTGTGTTACCTGGGCGCAGGCCCCGAGGCTTCGGGAATGAGGGGACTTCTTCTGCTACACGTTGATCGGTTCAGTTTGCCAACGGATAGGGGTTAACTCCTGCGGGGTTGATCGTTTCGCTTGCTCTTGTCTCACTGTAGGTTGCACCTACGGCTCTTCACGGTTTGCCCTACGGGCAACTTGGTTTCCTAACAGGCTGCGCTCTGAGTCAAAATGAGTCGCTATGCCAAGGCTTCGGTGACGGCGCGCTGGAGCGTAGCCAATCCCGCCCCTACGTCCGCGTCCAAGTGCGCTCGCAATAATCTTCGCTTTCGCTCAGCAAGCACTTGAAAATCACCACGAGCCTGGGCCGCCTTCACCACTCCGAAGGTAAACTTGTGGCCGGGCACGGGTAGATCCGCGGCATCATCGCAGGTGACCTGGAGAAACACTCCGGTATTCGGACCTCCTTTATAGGCCTGTCCGGTGGAGTGCTGGAAGCGGGGGCCAAAGCCCAGACAAGTCGCCACCCGGCGCGCATCCCGAACGGCATGGCGAATGGCTTGCAGTTTCTCCTCATGAGCTTGGTTCATCTCAACATAGGCGAGGAGAGCAAAGTAATCTCCCGGCTTGAGCTGGCCGAAATATGCGCGCAGTATCCCCGTCAGGCCTTGCAGAGAGTTTCCATTCTTCACCTTCTCCAGAAGCGTCCTTTGGTTTGCGGCATCGGCAAACAGCTTGATGCCCTGGTCAATAACAATAGGAGTCTCGGCAGGGAGGGCACCGGATTTCTCATACTCCGAGGTCAGCTTGCGTGCGGCAACCTTGCTCGCCTCTACGTCAGGCTGGTTAAAAGGATTGATGCCAAGCACGGAACCCGCCACGGCCGTGGCAATTTCCCAGCGAAAGAATTCGCGGCCCAGTTCGTAGGGATTTCCAAGCGATATCTTCACCACCGGCTGCCCTGCTTTTTCCAGGCGCTCAACCGCCGAATCCTGCGCCGCATCCGGAGCCAACTCGAGACGCAGATAGGCAAAAACCCGGTCATTGCCATAGACCTCGGGAGGGCCCAACTCTTCGCGGTCCACTGGAATTAAGCCCTTTCCGTCCTTCCCGGTAGACTCGGCCAGCAATTGCTCGAGCCATGCGCCAAAGTCGCGAATGCCGGGCGAAGTGATGATGGTAACTTTATCGCGTCCTTGGCAGCCGAGCGTGCCCAGCACTTGGCCGAGAACCACCCCCGGATTTTTTTCAATCGGTACGCAGGAGCTGCACGAGGTCGCCATGACCTCGGCGTTGTCCAGAAGCTTCGGCACGTCCAATCCCATGATTGCGGCAGGCACCATGCCGAAGTCCGATAGCGCCGAATAGCGCCCGCCGATGCTGGGCACTCCGTGGAAAACATAACGAAAGCAGTCGCTTTCGGCCATCTGCTGAAGTTTCGAGCCGGGATCGGTGATGGCAATGAACTGGTTTCCCGCGTCTTTCTCTCCAGCCACCTGCCGCGTCCGCTCGAAGAAATAATCCTTGAAAATATTGGGTTCGAGAGTGCTTCCCGACTTGCTGGAAACGATGAAAAGCGTCTTTGCAAGATCAACTTGCCTTTCCACTGACTTAATTTGCGCAGGGTCGGTTGAATCGAGCACGTGAAGCTCGGGATGACCCTTAACCTTCCCAAACGTCAATGCGAGCACTTCCGGACAAAGGCTTGACCCTCCCATACCGAGCAACAACGCATGCGTAAAGCCGGCGGCCTGGACATCCGCAGCAACCGCTTCCAGGTGGTGTTTGTGCGCTAACTGATCCTCCGTAATTCCAAGCCAGCCCATCCAGTTGCTCTCGTCCGCGCCCGTCCACAGCGTGGCATCGCGCGACCATAGTCTGCGGACGTTTCCGCGAGCTCGCCAGTCATCTAGGGACTCCTTTACCGCGCTTGATAGCGGCTGAGGCAGGGAGACGGTCTGGCGGTCCGGTTGTCCGTTGGCACTCAGCTTGCACTGGCGGTCGAGGGCGTTCAGGAGCTGATCGAAAGCATCCGCAAAGAGCCGCACTCCGTCTTTGGTTAATCCGTCCGTAACTTCCTTCATTGAGATGCCCACCTGCTCGAGCACCTCCATGGTGTCGTGGGCTTCCTCGAGCTCTTCTTCCAGCCTGAGTCTTGGACGGCCGTGATCGCGGAACGCTTCGAGCGTCTGCATAGGGACCGTGTCCACCGTATCACGGCCAATCAACTCCTCAACGTACATCACGTCGCGGTACTTGGGGTTCTTGGTGCTGGTGCTCGCCCAGAGAAGCCGCTGCGTTTTTGCGCCTTTTTCCTCCAGAGCTTTCCAGCGGCTGCTTTGAAAAATCTCTTTGTAGCGCTGGTAAGTGAGCTTGGCGTTGGCAATCGCCACCTTACCCATGACACTGCGAAGCAGCGCCCTCTCGCCCGCGTGCGTGGCCAGCTTGAGCCGCTCGCCCGCCAAATGATCCACGGCCGTATCAATGCGGCTCACGAAAAAACTCGCCACACTGCCTATTTGGCTCACATCGCCGCCCTGCTCCGCCAGCTTTTCCAGGGCCGCAACGAAAGCTTCCGCCACACGCTCGTAGCGCTCCTGAGCGAAAAGGAGCGTCACGTTAATGTTGATTCCTTCGCTTAAAAGCTGCTGAATCGCCGGGATGCCTTCCTGCGTTCCGGGAACTTTGATCATCACGTTCTTGCGATTGACAGCTTGCCACAGCCGCCGCGCCTCCTCAATGGTCTTCTTGGTTTCGTGGGCGAGGAAGGGCGAAACCTCGAGGCTAACATAGCCGTCGCGACGATTTGTTTTTTCATACACTGGCTTGAAAACGTCCGCCGCGGCCCGAATATCCGGGATCGCGACGCCCTCGTAAATGGCCATTGGGTCCTTGACGTCTTTGCGGTAGAGGTCTTCGATTGTCGCCGTGTAGTCCGTGCTCCCAACGATTGCCTTCTCAAAAATCGACGGATTCGATGTGACACCGCGCAGGCCATCCTCATCCACCAGCGTCTTCAGCTCGCCGCTCGTAATCAGGTTGCGCCGGATGAAGTCCAACCAGACGGCCTGGCCGAGTTGTTCCAGATTTTTCAGATTATTCATAGCTTTTATCTCCTTGCGGCAGCCGCAGCGGGTAGTTGCGCGGAATCAACTATCCGCTTCGGGTGTAGCGCTCTTCCATCTCCTGGATTTTTTTCAACCGCCGCCGATGCCGCTCTTCACCCGTAAAACGCGCGGCCAGATAGGCACGGACCAATTCCCTGGCCAGTTCCTCCCCGATCACACGGCCACCCATTACTAGAATATTCATGTCGTCGTGCTCGACGCCCTGATGGGCCGAGTACGTGTCGTGGCAAAGCCCGGCGCGGATGCCCGGAATCTTGTTCGCGGCAACGGAGGCGCCCACCCCGCTACCACAGATAAGAATGCCACGCTCGCCGTTGCCGCTGCGCACCTCGCTCCCCACCGCTTCTGCATAATCGGGATAGTCAACAGGGTCCTTGCTGTGGGTGCCAAGGTCGATGGCCTCGTGGCCTAAGCCTTGAACAAATCCCAGCAGATCCTGCTTGAGGTCAAACCCAGCGTGATCCGCTCCCAGGATAACTTTCATGATGGTGTCTCCAAGGCAGTGATGAGTGATGAGTAACGAGTGATGAGCCAAAAACGCTCGCCAGACCTTCGTCCACTCACCGGATGCTGGACCCTCACAGTTACATCAAAGTCTCGGAAGTGCACGATTCGTGGCATGGCGAGTGTCGTAACCGCAGACATAAAAGGTGTCGCGGCACCCGTCCCGCAGAGCTTGCCCCGCCCCGGGGTGCCGGGCAAGCAGTGCTTGCCGTCGGCAGAGCCCCTACAACGCTTTTGCGAGCAAGCCCGCATTGACGGCGGCGCCGATAATTCCGGTTTCGACTCCGGTTGGCACCACCTCCAATTGGCTGCCTTGGAGGGGCGACATCTTCACCATCTCATGGAGGTAGATTCCCAGCCGGCCAATCTCGATAAATTTGCTGCTGGGGCCGGTGATGAAAAATTTTCCGGGTCCCTCCATGGCGATGCTGGTAGCCGTGGCTGCAGCCAGCGCCCGATGCCAGAGTTCCACAAACTCGGCGCAGCGCCGGTCTCCTGACTTGGCGCTGGCAAAAACCTCTTCCGGCTCCATGTCCAGAAAGCGCAGCCGCATCGACCGGATTCCCATAATTCCTTCCAAATGGCCGCGGCCACCACAGCCGCAAAATTTCTCCTTCGGACTCAAGGTCACGACGCAGTGCCCACCCTCCCAAATACCCTCGGTCCAGGGATAGCGGCCATATCCGACCCCGTGGCCGAGGTGCCAAATGCGAACGAATCGGTGCAGATCCCCTCGCGTTGCCGCAATCCCCGCGGCTATTACGTCCGCATCATTGAAAACGCGGACAGGGATGGCGCGACCCTGCTGTTTGAGACCGGCGGCCAAAGTCTGCTGTAGGTTAAAACCCTTGATTTGCGGTAAATTGGGCGATTCCTCCACCGCCCCGTAGCGAATAATACCCGGGAACCCCACACCGATTGCCTCAACTTCTTCGCCCTGCCTCGCCTCCTCGATTTGATGCAAGATGCACTCAGCCAGGTTCCCGGCCGGCATTCCGTCGAGAACATAGGCTGCCGTTGACGATTCGGGGTAGAGGTTCAGCCCGCCAACGATCGCGCCGCCCTCCACCAAGCCTACGGCGATTTGCGCAGCCGCCAGCACTCCGATCGTTCTTGCCATCACTTGACTCTCTTATCCGCCATCTCGCAGGCTGGCGAGTTTATTCAGGCCGTTGAACGCCGCTGCTTTGTAGCATTCCGCGAGCGTCGGGTAATTGAAAACAACATCCACGAAATAATCGACCGTGCCCTTAAGAATAAACACGGCTTGCCCGATGTGGAGTAATTCGGCCGCGCCCTCGCCAATAATATGAGTTCCCAACAGCTCCCGTGTTTCACGATGGAAGATGAGCTTCAGACGGCCAGTTGTGTCCCCTCGAATCTGCCCGCGCGCGATCTCACGGTAATAAGCAATACCCACTTCGTACGGCACATCCTCATTAGTAAGCTGCTCCTCCGTTTTGCCAATGAAAGAAATCTCGGGAATTGAATAAATTCCGTAGGGATAATTGGCCGGATTCGAGTGGACGGGCAGCCCCAGCGCCCGGCCGGCGGCGATGCGGCCCTGTTCCATCGACACGGAGGCAAGACTGGGAAAACCGATGACGTCTCCAACAGCATAGATATGCGGCTGCGACGTGCGGTACTCGGCATCAACGGCAATGCGGCCGCGCGCGTCGGGAGTGATGGATGCGGCAGGCAAGTTCAGCTCATCGACATTGCCAACACGTCCTACGGCGTAGAGAAGGGCATCTCCCGAAATTTTCTTGTTGCTTTCCAGGTTGGCGACAACTTTGCCATCGCGCGTCTCTTCCACGCTCTGAACCTCTTCATTGAGACGCATAATCACGCGGCGGTCACGCAGGTGATAAGAAAGCGCTTCCACAATTTCGGCGTCGGCAAATTCCAGCAGGCGCTGCCGCTTTTCCACCAGAATTACGCGAACGCCTAACACGGCGAACATGCACGTGTACTCGACCCCAATCACGCCCCCGCCCACAACGATAAGGGACTTCGGAAGATCGGGCATCAAGAAAATCTGGTCGCTATTGATGATATTGCGGTTATTGAGAGGCACTCGAGGGGAGATTGCAGGCTTCGTGCCGGTGGCGATAATGAAAATCTCGCCCGTGTATTCCGAAGTGCCCCGCATGCCGGTTACGCGCAGGGTTTGCGGGTCCAGAAATCCCGCCGTGCCGTGAATCACATCAATCCCGTTGCGGGTGAGCTGAGCCTCGGCAACATCGACTTCGGTCTTGATGACATGCTGGACGCGGAACGCGAGATCCGCCATGGTGATCTTGTCTTTGACGCGGTAATTGGTCCCGTAAACGTTCTGATACTGATATCCTGACAGGTGAAGGACAGCCTCCCGCATGGTCTTACTGGGAATGGTGCCTGAGTTGATGCAAACCCCGCCAATTTCCTGCTGCTTTTCCATCAACGCGACACGCTTGCCGCACTTCGCAGCCTGAATCGCTGCCCGCTGCCCCGCGGGTCCCGAGCCAATTACAATAACGTCATAACGCTGCATCTCATAACCTCAAAGTGAGACGGCCCTGAATTATGAATTATCAATATATGAATTGTGAACGCCTGCCGCTCGCCCCGTCTTGGGCGAGAGTGACGCGGTGAAGCAGCGATGTAACGCCTCGGTTTCAGGATCGTAGCGCCACTGTCCTGGTGGCAAGTGCCGAAAAGATGCCGGCGCTATAGCGACCGGCGGGTGCCGGGCAGTCTCTTACTCGGTTTCGCAGACAATCCGAGTAAGTGTTTGGAAGTGGTATCCCATAATGGCGAGCGTCATGGCGGTGTCGAACGTTTTGCGATAGCGGAGGGCGGCTTTCGCCACGAATTTCCAATAACTCGTCCGCGCTTCGTCCAGCACGCCCTGCTTGACTACGGAGCGTAACACGGCCATATAGTCGGCAAAGACACGAGGCCGGTGGTTCGGGTGGTGATACCGGTCGAGGAAGCGAAGCACTCGCTCATAGTACGCCTCCGGAGCGTAGATGCGGCGCAAAATCTCACGATAGCCTTGAACAAGCCGTTGCGTGTTCATCTTAGGAATGAAATTGAGGTGCAAGTCCATGTTGTCGCCATGCCCCTCGTCGATAATCCGCCCTTCTTTCTTTAGCCGCCTGAAGAGTTGCGTATTGGGAAGGGCAAGCAATAAGCCAACCATGGCCAGCGGAATGGCGCTCTCCTGGATGAACCGGACCTGACGATCAAAAATATCTTCTGGATCGTTGTCAAAACCCACAATGAACCCCGCCATCACTTCCAGGCCGTAGTCCTGAATGCGGTGAACGCTCTCCATAAGGTTCTTGCGGGTGTTCTGCATCTTCTGGGCTTCTTTGAGACTCTCTTCAACCGGCGTCTCGATACCCACAAAGACGCGCGTGAAGTTGGCTTCCTTCATCATCTGAAGCAATTGCGAATCATCAGCCAGGTTTACGGAAGCCTCGGTGAAAAAACTAAAAGGTCTGCCACGGCGCTCGTTCCATTCCTTCAGGACCGGAAGGAGTTCTTTCACTTTTCTCTTATTGCCGATGAAGTTGTCATCGACGATAAAAACGGAGCCGCGCCATTTGCGATCGTAAAGCTGATCCAACTCTGCCACCACTTGATCCGGCGTCTTGGTTCGTGGAACGCGCCCGTAAATTTCAATGATGTCGCAGAACTCGCAGTTGAAGGGGCAGCCACGGGAATACTGGATCGCCATGGCGCTATAATGCTTGGCATTGATGAGACTGAGATCGGGCAAGGGCGTCCGGTCAAGTCCGGGCAGGCGGGGCGGCTTGTAGGAAGGCTTTGGGTCGCCGCGTTCGAGATCCGCCGCCAGTTCCCCGATGAGCTCTTCAGCTTCTCCGTAAACCACGGAGTCAGCATGCCGCGTTAGCTCTTCAACGCTGGTAGTGACCGGCCCGCCCACGACGGTCCGCAAGCCGCGGGCGCGGCAACGGTCCAGCATCTCAATTATTTCCTGCCGGTGAATGATCATGCCGCTCATCATGACCACATCGGCCCACTTCAGATCGTCATCCGTTAAGGAACGGACGTTCGTATCAATCAGGCGCTTGTTCCAGCTCGCGGGCAGCATGGACGCCACCGTCAAGAGTCCGAGGGGAGGATAAGCAGATTTCTTCCCCTCGATCGGCAAAGCGTGCTTGAAGCTCCAGTATGTGTCTGGGAACCGCGGATACACGAGTAGCGAGTTCATTAAGCTCTCCATCACCCCAAACAGTCAGATTACACTTCTAGCCTGTAGCCTGACAATAAAAATCGGGGATAGCTTTGTAATGCCTCAGTTTTGTTCTCGTAGTGCCGGGCCTCAGCCCGGCATCTGGCCAAATGCCGACCCCGCTTGGCGGGGTCGGCGCTACAAAGCGGGCGAGACCAAGAGTGAGGGATTGCTCAGGGCGGCGTAAACTGGAGGAGCGCCACCGTGACATCATCAGCCTGCGGTGCTGAACCGACGAAGCTCTCTGCCGCCCTGACGATCCTCGCGCAAACATCAGCAGGCTCGGCCCCTTGGGGCGCAGCGGTCAAAAGGATCTCCTGAACGCGGGCCTCGCCGAGCATCTCGTGGGCCTCATTTTGGGCTTCCGTCAGGCCATCGGAGAAAACGAGAATCTGGTCGCCCGGGTGAAGCTGGAGGCTGGACACGCCGAATGTGGCATCCTCAAACATCCCGAGGGGAAAGTTGGGGAAATCCAGCGATTCCACGGTTCCGCCGGCGTGCAGCACAAATGGGGGCACATGGCCGGCATTGACAAATTGAAAGCGTCCTTCCCGATCCAAGACGCCATAGAACAGTGTGGCGTACATTTGCGGGGGCGTTCGATCGTACAGGAGGGAGTTGATCCTCCGGAGCAGTTCTTCGAGCGACAAATCAGCCGCGGCCAATGCTGAGAACGCTCCCTGCAGCGTCATAGACATCATGGCGGCTGGCAGACCCTTGCCCGACACGTCCGCGACCACAAGGCCAACACGTCCTTCGGGAAGCGCCACAACGTCATAGTAATCGCCACCCACTGTCCGGCACGGCGTGGTCACCGCGTGAATGCGGAAGTGCCCGGCCTGAGGCAGGCTACGGGGAAGCAAACTCTGCTGAATAGTGCGCGCCACATCCAGATCGTGCCGGTTACGTTCCTGCTCCCGCGCCACCCGGATGAGGCTGGCGTTCTCAATGATCATGGCGCTCTCTACCGCCAGAGTATCGAGGGCCTGGCGGTCCAGGCGAGTCATCATGGCGTTCGCGCCACGGCTCTCGAGGTATAGGGCGCCGAGCAGCTTCGGCTGTGTATAAAGAAGCGTTTCCCCGCCCCGCTCCGCCATGGGAAGCTTTTGAAGCGGGAGGGCCAAAATGCCCTGCCGCCCCGGCTCCAGGGCTTCCGCCCCATACGCGGTACGCCCGTCCCCGAATTCCTCCAGAATCACCTCTTCACGCCGGGTTTCCATGACGCGGCGCACCACTGCGAAAGCGTCGTCCCCCTCATCAAGCGCCAGATTCGCGCCCGAACGCGTCCGGGCAATACGCAGACGAGGCTCACCCTTATCTCCGGCGAGGAAAAGAATCCCACGCTCGGCATCAAAAAGCTGCAGCGCCGAATCCACCACTGCCGTCAGGATTTCATCGAGAGCCGCGGCGCGATGCAGCATCTGAGCCAACTGCAGCAACAGATTTAAATGCTGCAGGCGCGGGGCCGCAGTTTCGGGAGTCTTCTCGATTTCTTCAAGCAGGCTGGCAAGGCCGGAAGGCTCGGACCGGAAGGTGAGACGATATGCGTCCGTCACTCCCAAGCCAATGCGGTCGCCGTCGCGGAGAAGGCAGCGCTCCACGCGCTCGCCATTGAGGTACGTGCCGTGACGGCTCTCGATATCCTCCAGAAGAAAGCCCCTCGGATCGCGAACGATCCTGGCGTGACGCCGGGAAATCCGGGTATCAAGGAGAACAAGATCGTTATCTGCCTGGCGTCCCAGCGTAAAAGGAATCTGCGCAATTTCCACTTCACGCTCATTCCCTGATGCGTCTTGTACAACCAGCCGCGCGCCGCTTTCAGGCATCGCTAATTGACCCAGCGATCGCGATCATTCTTTCTATCCTGCTTGCGCATGTAGACCTCGAACCGCTTCCGCAATCGCGCCCTTCGCCAATCGTCATAATGGCGTTGAAACCGGCCGGGGAAACTCAGTCCCCGGATATAAATGTATCCGAAAAGCAAGCCGCCCAAATGAGCGACATGGCTGATTCCTGAGCCGGGCTGGGCGATCTCGCTGAAGAATTCGACGACCCCAATGAAGAGGACAAACCACTTCGCTTTGACCGGAATCAGCATGTAGAGGTAAATGAGCCGGTCGGGAAACAGGAGGCCGTAGGCAAGCATGATCCCAAAGAGCGCGCCCGAACAACCAATCGTCATGACCGGGCTGCCAGGGCTTATCAGCACGTCGATGATGCCGGCGCCAACTCCAGTGAAAAAGTAGAAGAAAACGAACTGGCGGCCACCCCAGAGATTTTCCAGATCCGGACCAAATTGCCATAACACGAACATGTTGAAAATGATATGGAAAAACCCGGCGTGCAGAAAAAGGTAAGTCGCGAGCTGCCATACGTAGAGATCGTGAGTGACCGCGTAGGGCGAAAGCCCAAACTCGTAATACGGAAAGTACCAGTGAGCAAGTTGCGCTGGAAAATAGGTGAGAACGAAAGCAATTGACGTGATGAGAAGAAGCGCCTTGACCGCCGGAGTCAGGCGCGGAAAAAAATAGCGCGCGTATTCGCGGTAGCGTGCCATGCTTTGAAGCGTACCATAAGACGGAGACTTTCAGCCGGCCAGCTTAGCACGCACCTTCTCGCTAAGCAGCTTACCGTCAACCGTTTTTCCCGCGAGCTTGGCCATGGCTGCTTTCATGACTTTGCCTACATCCTTAGAACTCGCCGCTCCACTTTCCCGGATCGCTGCCGTCGCTGCCTCCTCTATCTCGGCTTCCGTTGCAGCGGTGGGCAAATAGGCCTCGATCACCCCGATTTCCGCCAGCTCTTTGGCGGCCAGCTCGCTGCGGCCTCCCTGCCGGAAC
This sequence comes from Terriglobia bacterium, assembly GCA_030040995.1. Lineage (GTDB taxonomy): Bacteria > Acidobacteriota > Terriglobia > UBA7540 > UBA7540 > JASHON01. Next base: position 40,214 of record JASHOS010000116.1, read on the forward strand.
ATCTCAGCGGCCTCACGCCGCTGTTTTACCAGCATGCGAAGCACGGCTTGCGCCTGCTCATCTTCCAAGGGTCTGCCGGTCTCGACCTGTTTTAGTTTCAGCGCCGTCTTCATCATTCGCAGGACTCCGAGCTTCACGGCTTCCTGACTCTTCATTGCGCCGATAATATCTTTGTCAATTTTTTCGGTTAGCATCATATTGATCCGAGCCTTGAAATTTCGGCAGAACCCCCTCACCCGCCTGCGGGCAGGAGCCGCTCCGTCGCTGAAGCTCTGGAGCGTAAGCGACCTTCGGTGGGCGCAGGCCCAGCTCGCGCCGGCTGGAGAAAGCGTCGGCCGCGAGCCACCGTCTCCCACCAAGGGGGCGAGGGCAGGGGTTCTTTTCTTAGTGTTTCTCAGGCCGAAGGCGCCAGGTGGCGAGCTTATTTCAGCAACTCCAACAATCTCTCTTCGCCGATCACTTCGACATCTAGAGAGCGCGCCTTGTCGAGCTTGGATCCGGGGTCAGCGCCCGCCACAACGTAATCTGTCTTCTTGCTAACCGACCCCGTTACGCGGCCTCCTGCGGCCTGAATCCTCTCGGTTGCCTCGTCCCGCGTCAGGTGTGGCAAGACGCCCGTAAGCACGAAAGTTTTACCTGCCAGGGTCTGATTCCGCGACAGCGAAGATTGCTTCTGCTGAAATTGTAGGCCTGCGGCGCGCAACTTGCCAATAAGCTCCCGGTTCCTCGATTCAGCGAAGAACTTCTCGATGCCCGAAGCTGTCTTAGGACCGATCTCGTAGATTTGACTCAACTCCTCGGCGCTGGCGTTTGCCAGCCGGTCGAGCGAGACAAAATGATCGGCCAGGATCTGCGCGGTTCGCTCGCCGACGAAAGGAATGCCGATCGCAAACACTAACCGGGGAAAATCAGCGCTCTTGCTCTTTTCAATCTCTTTTTTCAGATTTGACGCGGACTTCTCGCCCATGCGCTCGAGAGCGGCGATTTGCTCTTCGGATAGCCCATAAAGACCCGCAGCGTCACGGACCAAGCCACGATCTACTAGTTGGTCCACCAACGCTTCGCCCAACCCGTCAATATTCATGGCGCGGCGCCCCGCGAAGTGCAGCAGCGATTCCTTAAGCTGGGCGGGGCAGGCCACGTTGATGCACCGGTAAGCCACTTCGCCTTCAGCACGGAAGACTTCACCGCCGCAGACGGGACAGTGCTCCGGCATGTGGAATTCGCGGCCGTCCTCCGCGTGCGTCACAACCTTCAGGACCTGGGGAATCACCTCTCCGGCGCGTTGAATGAGCACGGTATCCCCGATCCGTACCTCCAAGCGTCCAATCTCGTCCATGTTGTGAAGCGTGGCGCGGCTCACCGTGACTCCTCCCACATCGACGGGTTCGAGATAGGCGACGGGTGTGAGGATTCCGGTGCGGCCAACGTTCGCGCTAATGTTCTTCACCGTTGTGGTGGCTTGCCGCGCAGGGTACTTATAGGCGATCGCCCAGCGGGGCGACTTGGCGGTCCGGCCCAAAGCGCCCCATAGCTTAGTGTCGTTAACTTTGACGACCACGCCGTCAATCTCATATTCGAGATCCTGCCGCTTTGTTTCCCACTCGCGAATGTAGTTCAGCAGCTCCTCGAAGGAAGCGCACAGCCGCCGGTGAGGATTCACCTTGAAGCCCAAGCCAGCCAGAGTATCGAGGATGTTCCAATGCTCGGGAAGGGGCACCTTTCCGTCAACGAGCAGGTAGTAGTGGAACATGTCGAGCTTCCGTCGCGCGACCAGCTTTGAATCCAGCAAACGGATAGCGCCCGCAGCCGAATTGCGAGGATTAGCAAACTTGGGCTCACCCGCAGCTTCGCGCTCCCGGTTGAGGCGCTCGAATGCCTTGAGCGGCATAACCACTTCGCCTCGAACATCGAACCTTTCGGGGCGGCCAATCGCGCCAAGCCGCTCCTTTTCTATTCTTAAGGGAACAGAGCCGATTGTCTTAACGTTCGCCGTCACGTCCTCGCCCTCGACGCCATTTCCTCGCGTCACACCCTGTGTCAGCAGGCCGTGCTCGTAGGCTAGTGACATGGAAAGCCCGTCCAGCTTCAACTCACCCACGTACTGAACGTGGGATCGGCCGGAAAGACTGCGAACGCGCCGGTCGAAATCCTCGAGTTCCTCGATCGAATACGTATTGTCCAGGCTAAGCATCGGAACCTGGTGGCGAACCTTGGGGAATTGCGCCGCCGGCTCTCCTCCAACTCTTTGGGTGGGGGAATCCGTGGTGATCAACTCCGGATGCTCTCTCTCGAGATCCCGGAGACGGCGCATAAGCCTGTCGAATTCAGAGTCGGAAATCTCCGGGTCGTCCAGCACATAGTAACGGTGCTCGTGATGCCGGATTTGTTCCCTGAGGTTCTCGATCTGTTTTTCGACGGTGGTTGACAAAGGCGCCTCGCCAGGCGGAGTTTCCGTTGGCTCAAGAGAATTATTGCACAACAGGGAGTCTGGAAGCTCTGGACGGCGAAGCCATACCGAACCCGCGGCGAACCCAACTTCACCTTGCAAGCCTTTGTGTCAGAAAGGGTTGTGGTTTGCCGCCCTTTTTAGCTCAATAAGCTACTTGTTTTCATTTGGTTGAGCGAATCTGACAGGGCCAAAATTTGGGTTCGTCTGGCTTCGTTCCTCTAATGTTCCTTTAAAATCAGCAGCTTACGAGCACGACCCGTGGCATAGGGGGCTGTTTTCTGCTTTTTCCGGTCACTCGAGAGACCTATCTCTATTTTTTTGCTGCGACTTCGCGCAATTCACCGCTCTGATTGCTCTCTGCGGCAGCCTTTGGCAGCGCGAGCAGCAGCCGGATGTCTCGATTGATCTGGCGGCAACGCAAGCTATTCATGCGCAGGTGAAAGAATAACAGTTTCGATTGAGACGGTGGGGACGGGTGAGATAGACGAGGTGATTTTTTTGCGCGGTGCGGCGGAGTCGCAACCAAACCGAATGGGACCCCTGCCTTTGCCCACTTTTAGCGTAAGGTCTCAATTTCGGGTGCGTAGAGGCGGCTTTATGCCGCCATTTTGCGTGGCGGGATGAACCCGCCGCTACAGTCCTTTAGTCCGGGTTTCTCGGGGCGCGAGCGAAAGGGCTAACCCGGTTCAACCCGCCCATTTCGGCATGTTGAACCCGCCCTTCCATCGCAGC
>JASHOS010000117.1 GCA_030040995.1 Terriglobia bacterium
CACGCTGCCCGCGGGGTAAGGGTGATTCTCGCTCACCATGAACCAGCCTTCGGATACGTGGATTACCGCCATGCATTCTTCAAGTGCGGAATGCGAGGAATGCTTCACTATACCGATCGGAAACGAGGGTTACAAGGGTCGTCATGTCCCCAAGCAGGGCCGCGTCGAAGTCTCAGAAGTGTTGTCAAAAGAATGATTGACATCTGCGAAAAAAGGTGGTTATATATGCGCGTCTAGAATAAATAAACCTTATAGTAGCTATACACAACGACATAAGTCCGCGACGTTCGATCGCTGTAGCGCCGGTCTGCGAACGGCGAATTTCGCCGCTCATAGAGCGGCGCTACAACAAAATAGCCGTCGCGTACTTATGCCGCTCAGTATAGGTCAGGGCTTCGCCCTTGATATCTCGGGGACCAAATCAGAGGCGGCAGTTCGCGGCCGGTAAAAGGAGTTGAGGGTGACCGAGCGCCGCAAATCGACTCGGAGCGGTTCCTGGAGTTGTCGAGGTGGAGACGGTATCCAAAGGGGTTAATGACGGGAGAAGAGGAGACCTGAAAATGGCCAGATTGGTTAGTCGAAACACAGAAGCGGGAACTGTGAAAAGGGCTCCGACGTTTTCATTGCGAGGCGTGAGCGAACCGTCCTCCGAAGAGGCGCGTTGGGTGAAGTGGCTGATCGGGATGGCCGTCGTGTTGCTGCTTGCCGGTTTTTCTCCGTCACCGGCGCGGGCGCAGGTTTATAGCGCCTCGGTGACGGGGGTGGTGACGGACCCGTCCGGGGCCGTGATTCCAGACGCAAAGGTGACGGCCACGAACACCTCGAACGGCTTTACGTACTCAACCACCACGAACGCTGGGGGCCGTTATACGATAGAGGACTTACCACCAGGTACCTACAAGCTTTCTGTGACCGCGGCAGGTTTCCGCAATTTGGTGCGCAACGGAATTGTGCTGGGGGTTGCCGAGCACAGCACCGTGGACGCGAAATTGGCGGTGGGTGCAACGACGCAGACCGTTACCGTAACGGGTGCTGCGCCCCTCCTCCAGGCTCAGAATGCCACCACGGGGCAGACCGTCAACCGGAACCTCATCAACAATCTACCGCTCGTCGGACGCAGCGTCTTTGACTTGTCCATGCTTACCCCGGGGGTAAGCCAGCCGCCAGTTGATGCCTTTGCGCCCAACACGACTGCGAATAACTTTGTTTCGAACGGCGGCCGCAACATGACGGCGGATATTAAGATCGACGGCACCAGCTCCACTGCTCCCGAACAGAACACGCAAATCCAAAATCCGCTCTACGTGCCCTCCGTCGATGCCGTCCAGGAGTTCTCGGTAGAGCAAAACCAGTTTGGCGCGGATATAGGCATGAGCGGAAATACAATAATCAACGTCATTCTGCGCTCAGGGACCAACGCATTCCACGGCAGCGCCTACGAATACCTTCGTAACTCCAACCTGAACGCTAACAATTGGTTCAGCAACCGGGCGGGAATTCCGCTTGCCGCCGCGCGCGACAACGATTTCGGCGGGACGTTTGGCGGGCCGATCCAGAAGAACAAAACGTTCTTCTTCCTGGATTATGAAGGAATGCGGGACTACTCGAGCGCCACGTACACAGCCGGCGTTCCAAGTATGGCCGAGCGCAACGGAGATTTTGCGGAACTGTGCGGGGATAATGGAGGAACGTTTAATGCCGCCGGAGCGTGCTCCGCGGCCAACGGCCAGCTTTGGGACCCTTACAGCGGCATTTATAACTCCGTTACCGGCCAGCGAAACCTCACGATGATCATACCCAATAACAATATGGCGAGCTATACGAGCACGATGTGCAGCACCACGAGCTGCGCGAACGCCGCCAATTTAGCTGGCACGGTGTTCGCATTGCCAAACACCGCTGGCAATCTGATCAATCCGGTTGCATCGAAAATGATGGCTTACTATCCGCTTCCGAATTTGGGGGTGGGTACTTCGTCCTATAATCGTTTTGACAACTGGGTAGGGGCGGGAACGAACTCGAACACCAGCAATCAGTTTGACATTAAAGTGGACCGGGAAATCAGCAGCATGACTCACCTCGACGCGCGCTTTTCGGCGAGCGTCCTCGGCACGTACCTTGGCGCTAACCCTTGGGACAACCCTTTGAACACGGACACGCAGGGGCCGGGGACTGACGGCGCGCAATCTGCAGTATTGAACGTGACCCACAGTTTCAGCCCAACCCTCCTTTTGCAGGTCTCCTATGGCTGGACGCGCAGCGCCAGCTTCACCGACGGCATCGATGCGGGCTTCTCAAGTTTCAATCCCGAAACAGCCCTGGGCTTGCCCGCTTATATGGACACGGACGGTGTCAGCGCGGCCCCCACGATTTACATCGATGGGGGCTACACTTATGTCGGGGCGGAGTCGTTAGGGGCTCAGGCGTGGTCGGTGCTCCATTACGCGCTGGAAACGCATGACTTGAATGCAAGTTTGGACAAGATTAAGGGCCGCCATGAATTCAAGTTTGGCGGCGAGATGTTAGTGTACAAAGATAGTTTCTTTCAGGCGGGCACTCCGCAGAGCGACTTTGAATTCAGCCAGACTGGAACCTCCGAGACGCCAAACGCCGGCACGGGAGGTGATGCCTTAGCCTCTTTCCTGACCGGAGTTGGCGGCCCGGGTTCTTACGGAAATTACGAGATGTCGGATGCCATTGAGACGCAGAACTTCCAGTATGCCGGGTACGCTCTGGACAATTGGCACGCGACGAGCAAGCTGACTTTGAACTTAGGAGTCCGCTATGACCTTATTTTGCCCGCCACAGAGCGGCACAACAAGCAGGAATGGCTTGACCCCACCGCGGTGAATCCCCTTTCCAGCGATCACCTGGCACTTTCCTCAGCCGCAGCCGCTGATTTCACCAACGCCGGCCTATCCGTTCCCAACCTGAGCACGCTGTATGGTGGGATCGATTTTGCCGATTCCGGCGAGCGCGGGGTGGTGAATGTATCGCCCGCCGACTTCGCTCCGCGCTTCGGCTTTGCCTATGAACTGACCCAGAAAACGGTCGTGCGGGGCGGCTACGGTGTCTTTTATTCAGAACCGGATTACACGGCGCACGGCACCGGCCTGGGAGAAAATGACGGGTTCCTTCAAGACACGAGTTGGCTGACAACCTATCAAGGCAATGGCTACACGCCCTGGGCGTCATTGAGCAGCCCTTACCCCGCCACGAATACTTTCAGCACGGCCAAACCGGGAGGAATAATTCTGCCCCCGGGCAGCACGGAGGGCTTAAGCACGGATCTAGGGCTGGGCGTTTCAGGATACATAAGGAACTGGAACCAGTTGCCTTACGTGCAGGACTGGAGTTTTGGGGTGCAGCACCAGTTCGGGAGCATGGTAGTGAGCGCGCAGTACGTAGGGTCGAAAGGGACCCACCTCTATTTCGCCAGCGCGCCTGCGTATAACTACTTTGGACCCTGGATTCAGAAAGCTTCGCCGGCCCAGATTTCGGCCCTCACTGCCTACGTTCCGAACCCGTTCTATGGAGTGATTACGACGCCAAGCTGTGGCATCTGCGGCTCCACTGTGCAGGCCTCCCAGTTGGCGCTGCAATATCCGGAGTTTAACGGCTTTAGCGGGCCGAACCCGCCATGGGCGAATTCGGAATATAACGCCTTGCAGTTAAAATTCGAGAAGAGCTTTTCGCACGGGCTGCAAGTATCGGCCAATTACACCTGGTCCCATGCGCTGGATGACTCGTCCGTGGCCGGGGGCAACACGACTTGGGTTGGCGGTACGGCGCCGGCGATTCAGGACCCAAACGACCGGCTGGCGGAATATGCGCCGTCCGAATACGACATTCCGCAAATCTTTGATGTTGGCTACGTTTACCAGCTTCCATTTGGCCATGGGCAACACTTTGGAGGCAGTTGGAATCGCGTTGAAGACTATGTTCTCGGCGGCTGGAAAACATCAGGCTATTGGCGGTTTGATGACGGCCAGCCGCTCGAAATCACTTCGGAGGTTTCGACCCCACTTCCCACTTACGGGACTCAACGGCCTGACTTGCTGGCGCCGCTTAAGAGGGATAGTTGCAGTGAAACGTGCGAGGTGGCCCAATTTTTTGCGAATCCTCAGGTTGCCGTCGAGCCGGCGGAGCACACTTTGGGCACCGCGGCGCGGGTGATTCCTGTGTATGCAGAGGGCACCCAGGATGCCGACCTTACCCTGTTTAAGGATATCCCGATCAGTAAATTCGGTGAGGCGGGAAAACTGGAGGTGCGCCTGGATACCTTTAACGCCTTTAACCATGTCCAATTCTCGCCCCCCAATACGACGGTCGGGTCGGGCTCATTCGGACTAGTCACTGGCCAGTATAACGACCCTCGCGAACTACAAGTCTCGGCGAAGCTATATTGGTAGGGGAGCTTTCTCTGTGGCCTCCGTCCTGAAAAGATTTAACACGGAGGCCACGGAGCGTCTTTGTGTGCTCAGTGTTTAGGCTTCAAAGCACGGAGATCGCACAGAGCGACGGCGATAACAAAGCGCGTGTAAGGATCAGGGGACTCCGCGTCGCCCCGACGCGTCGAGGCTCCTCGGAATGACAGGGTCGAAGTTATTCAAAGGCTCTGTGCGGATGGCTGTCAGAAACAGTGCCTTGTCCAGAGGTTGGGTAGCGGCCAACGCCATTCTTCTGCCTTTCATTTGCTGTGGCTGCCTTAGAGCGCAGGTTCCTGCATCTCTTTTCCAGCAAGTCGGGGCTGCAATTCAAAAAGGGGATTTTCCACGGGCTGAATCGCAACTCCGTGCAGCTCTTGCCCAGTACCCGCGCGACCCTCGAGCATTAGAAATGCTGGGCGTGGTCCTGGATGGTGAGAAGAAATACGCGGAAGCCGGCATTTATTATCACAAAGCGCTCCAGTTAGATCCCCACTCAGTTTCGATTCTTAACAATCTGGCCAATCATGATCTCGCCGTCGGAAATATCGTCGAGGCACAAGTCCTTTTTCTCCGCGTGCTGGCCCGCAATCCCTATCAACTCAATGCTCGCGTGCAGCTTGCGCGGCTGCGCATCGCGGCTCGCGATGGCCCGGCTGCACTCCGGTACCTCAGCGTTTTGCCTCCCGCTGTCAGAGAAAACCCGGGGATAGAGATTCTCCGCGCTGAAGCGCTCTATTGGTCCCGGCAGCCGAAGCAGGCTGAGGCGTTGCTGGCCACAGTTGTTCGTTCCGCCCCGCACGACCCCAGGATCGCTTTCTCCGCTGGAATGACGGATGTGAGTTGGAGAAATTATGCCAAGGCCGAGGAGTGGCTCAGGCTCGCCCTTCATGATGACCCGGGCAGCTACGACATCCTGTATAACCTGGGTTTGGCGGCTGTGAAGGCCGGCGATGACGCCAGCGCAGAACAGGCACTCAATGCCGCCCTGGAGCGGCAGCCGGATGACGCGGACGTCTTGTACAGTCTGGCCTGGATCGAGCAAAAGGAAGGGCAGTTAGCCCAGGCGGCGGCGCACCTTGTAAAAGCGCGCCAGCTCGCCCCGAACCGCGCAGATATTCTGTTGCTGCTCGGTCAAGTGTCGGAGAAGCTCGGCCTTTACGGCGATGCCGCAAATGCCCTGGGCCAACATTTGCGGCTGAAGCCCGAGGATTCCTCCATTCGCCGCGAGTACGGCTACTCACTGGCGCACACTGCTGAGTCTCGTGAGGGCGTCGAAATCCTGAGCCAATACGTTGCGAAAAACCCTCGCGATGCGGTCGGATATTATGAGCTGGGAGTGGCGGAGTCCGCTCAGGCGCCCGCTAAGGCAGTTCTGGACCTGAAGCAGGCCCTTAAGCTGGAGCCACGCCTGACTGAGGCGCAAGAGGCGCTGGCAGAGATGCTTGATCGGGAGGGAAAGCTCGCTGACAGCTTGACCGAATTCGACAAAATCCTGACGGCGCATCCGGCTGTGGCGGACCTGAAGGCTTGTGCTGAAACCCTTCTTGCCGCTGGCCAGTACACCGAGGCAATAAAATTCTTCTCTGCAATACCGCAGGGGGCCCTTCTTTCCAGTCCTGAAACTATTGTTGATTTTGCCATCGCCACATTTCATGCAAAAGGTTCCCAGGCTGCGCTGGTCCAGCTCGATACAACTCCCGCGGCTTCCCGCCAAGGCGATTACTATCTTTTGCGGGCTCAAATTCTCGATGCGATGGATGAGGCTCAACAGGCGGCGCAAGATCTCACGCTGGGACTCCGGGCCAATCCTTCCCGGCCCGATCTTTATTTTCAAGCCACCCTGTTCCTGCTTGAGCATGGTCAAAAAAACGAGCTTTTAGCTCTTTTACGCCAGGCCACACAGAAGTTTCCCCACTCCCGGCAATTGCTGCTGACGCAAGCCATCGTGTACGGCTTGATGCGAAGATTTGACAAGGCCGATTCCATTCTGAGCGGGATTGAAGCTGAATGGCCTAAATGGAATGAAGCCTACTTGATTCACGGAGTCATCGAGGTCGGGCGGGCCAACATGGGCAAAGCGAAGGAATTGCTTGAAACCGCGATCGCCCTGGGAAATCATCAGCCGCTGGCATATTACAACCTTGCGCTAGCGGACATGGAAGCTTATCCAATACGCGTGCCGGAAGCCGACAAGGCCGTCCAAAACGCTTTGAAGCGGGACCCCAACGATCCCTATATCCAGTCGCTGGCGGGCAAGATCGCCTTTGAGGAAAAGAATTACAACGAGGCGCTTCGTCATTTGAAAGCTGCCCTCGCTCTATGGCCGGACATGATCGAAGCCCGCCAAACCCTGAGCCGAACTTATCGGGCCTTGGGACAAGATCAAGAGGCGGCTGCGCAGCTCAAAGAAGTCGCACGCATCATGCAAAAGGTTCAAACGCCTGGCCAAGCCCCTCCCATGGACCTGAAGCGCCTGCTTTTTTCAGTGCCCGGTCCTAAGGCAGGAAACTCGCTATAGCTTCCGGCAATGAAGTTAATAATTGTGAAGGAGTGCCGATGGAAAACTTCAAGTTGAATCGTAGAGCGGTGATAGGAGGATCGCTTGCGCAGGGTTTGCTGGCGCTTGCGTCGTCAGGGCGCGCGCAATCCCCTCCGACTGACTTCATTCCGCAAAAAGATACTTGCTCGATGGATGCGGATGGCACCGCTCATGTGACGCGTCTCATGCCTGTACCCGGAACCATCAGTCCTGAAGCGCAGAAGTTCATCTCGATTCCAGGCCCTTCAGGCCCTCCTCCTCTGCTTGCCGTGCAGCGTGCGCACACGGATGCTTTCCGCATCCGCCGCGCTGCTGAAGCAAAGAAGCTTTTCCCGGTGAACGTTACCGGCAAAATGATCGGCGGCGTGCGATGCGATGTGATTACGCCGCTCAATATACCTCCGGCTAACAAGAACCACGTGCTGATCAACGTTCATGGCGGAGGATTTGTGACGGATTCGGGCTCGCTCGTAGAAGGCATTCCTATTGCCTACCTCACCCGGAACACCGTTGTTTCCGTTTATTACCGCCTGGCGCCGGAGCACCCATTTCCCGAGGCGGTGGATGACACGGTCAGCGTTTATAGGGAGTTGCTCAAGAATCATAAGCCGCAAGACGTGGGCTTGTTCGGAACTTCGGCCGGAGCGATTCTGACGGGCGAGGTAGCTGTCGCGCTCCGCGAGCGCAAGCTGCCACTGCCTGCCGCTCTCGGCATCTTTTCCGGCACAGGTGACATGAGCATGCCCGGCGACACGCAAGCTCTCTATACCATCTGGGGATTCAGCGGTTACCTTGTGCCACCATCGAAAAGGCACCACCGCGACCCCTACGTGGATGGCCATAACCCGAAAGAGCCTGTGCTCTCCCCTATATATGCCGACCTGCGAGGCTTCCCGCCATCACTTTTTGTGACTAGCACACGAGACCTATTACTGAGCGGGACCTCTATTCTGCACCGGGCAATGCTGCGCGCCGGCAATCGAGCGGAAATTGTAGTTTTTGAGGCACTACCGCATGCGTTCTGGTACAACTACCACTTGCCTGAGACCAGGGAAGCGCTCAACATCATGGCGCAATTCTTTGAAAGGGAAGTTGGACAGCATAACGCAACCATGAAATCAGGCTTGCCCCTGTGACCCGGCGGCACCCTTTGGCCGCGCGCCTCCGAGGCATCCGTCTTGGAGGTGAGCAGCCCATGGTGTCCAAATTAACCAAACCGAGAGCGGCTTTGCCGCACGGCACCTCGGGGGACGGCTTGCCGTCCCCCTACATCACCCTTCCGTTATCGGCGGATTAGGGAAACGGCTACCCCGCGTTACCGGCCCTAACGAGCGGTAATTGAGCGGGCTTCTCCGCCTGATGGAGAGCGGCCACGCCACCGAGCAGATTGCGGTAACGGACATTCGCAAATCCGGCACGCCGCATGGCCCGCGCCAGCGCGTCTTGGCTGGGAAAACGGGAGGCCGACTCGTGGAGATACTGGTAAGGGCCCGAAACGCCGGAAACCCAGGTACCCACGCGGGGCAGAACGTGCGCAAAATAGAACCGGAACAACGGACCGAATACCGGCCATTGGACACGGGAGAATTCAAGAATGGCAATCATGCCTGACGGCTTCAGGACGCGGAGAATCTCACGGAGTCCCAGCGCATAATTGGCGAGGTTACGGAAGCCAAAAGCGCTCGTAACGGCGTCTATTGAATTGTCCGCGAAAGGCAGTTCCAGGGTGTCAGCCCCGAGAAGCGCAATGCCGGTGGAAGCTCGTTCGAGTTTCTCCCGCGCTCGCCGCAACATTGGCTGGCAAAAATCAGCGCCAATCACTTTCCCCGCCGCGACCCTACGGAGGGCGAAGGCCAGATCGCCGGTGCCGCAGCAAACATCCAGGGCGATTGAGCCCGGAGAAGAGAGCGCTTGCCTCGCGCGATGAGCCGCCACCCTCCGCCAATAGAGGTCGAAGCCGGCGGAGAGAAGATGGTTCAGAAAGTCATAGTGCGGAGTGACCGCTTCAAACATCTCGCGCACCGCACGCGAGGTGGAAGCGATCTCTGATGGCGATCCCAGCGGGCTTCCTTCCAGCGGCTGTGGGGACTGACAATCCATCTGACGATTATCGCATTCCTGCAAGCTCGATAGAACAGTCATTCTTGCGCAATCCCTGCGCCGCGCAGTGATTTCAGTGCTGTATAATCAACCTGCGAGGTTTAAGGATGCTACCAAGCGCCAAGCAGGCCGCCGGCGAGATTAGCAAATTTCTGGAACAGATGAAGAAACGGGGGGAAGCAAGTGTAACTGTTACTCGCGTTTCCTACGCAACGGACCCCGGCTTTTCCGAGAACCCCCCATCGTGCCGTGTAACCGTCACCGTGACCGATCCTGGCGATAGCACGTTTTTGAAAATATTCTCCTGCGACCTTTTTACGGCGACAGCGCCTGAAAACACGCACGAATTCACTATTCCTGTCGAAAAGGTTTTTAAACTGTGGGGAAAGAAGCGGAGAACGTTACGTGTAAGCATCGTGGCTGACCCTAACAATGGCTTTGAAGATTATTACGAGTCAATGAAGATCGATGCAGTGGAGATAGCTGCTGGAACCCAAAAACCGTTGACGGTCTCTCTGAAGCCAAAGAACAAGCCCGATCAAACTGGACAAAAACAACCGCCGCGTCCCAATCGGTTGAATCCTTGAACACTAATCATGGATGCCGATGTTCAGGTGTACCCAATGGATGCAGACGCTCCGCCCGTATCGATCCATTGAGCCGAACGTCGCAGGACATTCAATCAGATGTTTTCGGAGGTTCTTGTCCGGGCGGCGAAGCTCCGGTGTAGCGGCGATTGAGCTTCAGCCGGAAAGCGGTATTGGGTGAACCCGTAACCGCAATTGTGAAGGTCTGGTGCGTATCCAGACCCTCGACGCCAGAGACCGTAAGGTGGACGATAAACGTTCCGGCTATGGTGTAAGTGTGAGCGGCACTCGACCCGCCGATTTCTGTTCCGTCTCCAAAATCCCACCAATAACTGATCGCCGGCACGCCGTTTCCCCTGGCTTCCGCCGAGAAAGCTACGGAATCGCCCGCCCGCGCACTCTCCGGCACGCGCGCTGAAACGGACGGTCCGGCAGCGGGAATTGAGCTATCTACCAGCTTGATCAGCCGCACCGAATGCGGCGACTGGCTTTCCAACCTCAGCACGCCTCCTTGCAGACTAACCGAGGCATCATGGTTCAGCACGTCGAAAGCCTGGACGGAATGACGGCCAGCCAGGCGGAGCTCGGCCAATGTGAACTCGTGCGAGCGAGGCTGCTCCGTCCAATTGAAAACAGCGAGCATGGCTTGACGCCTGTCCTCCAGGAGGTAAAAGACGCTCGGCTCCTCGTCTTCAGGCCGGAACGTCATCAAGTCCAAGGGCAAGGCTGCCTTCCCCAGGCGATCCATATCGATCAGCTCTTGGTTTTTTACCAGCGCCAGCCGCCGTGGCTGCGAACCCAAGGAAGGCAAGTCGTCGCCGATCTCGTACATGCCACCGGCCACTGCGGCGAGCACGATCTGCACTTGAGCCTCATTCAGTGTTAAGCCCGGTCTCGACTCGTGCGAATCCTGTTGAGGCTCCACTTGGCGCGAGACGGAAAATGCGTCTGGGTCAGCCACATAGAAGTTGCCGTTCATGTAGAAACGGGCGGCAATGTTCGGCGCCGCGTCCCGGCTGGCTGAAAAGGAGTGACCCGTGTCAGGCGCGATGCGGCCCTCATCCACCAAGCCAACAGGATCCAGCATGACGCTGCCATCCTTGTCAAGCAGCACATGGCTTCCCACAGCCTGCCGGATGATGCTAAGGCCGATCCGCTGCGCTTCAAGCGCCGTAGTATGGGGCCGGTAGTAGTATCCTTCGATTGCCGAGCTATCCATAAAGTCTAACTTGATATAGCGCAGACCCCATTGCCGGGTCAGAACACGATACGTCTGGCGGAGATAAGCCTGGGCTCCCGGATGGGTCGTATCCAGGACGTAGAGACGATCGGAGCGCCGGCCGACATAGCCGATAAAAATAGGCTTGCCGTTGGCGTCGTGAACCAGCCACTCCGGGTGGTTCTGATAGACCCACGAGCGCTCCGAGACTTCGAACGGCGCCGTCCAAATCGCCGGTACAAGTCCAAGCCCGCACACTTGATGCTCCAGACTCCGCATTCCATGCGGAAACTGCGTGCCGTTGGGGGTTATGTATTCTCCCCGCGCGTAGTCATAGCCTTCGTCAATATGAAAATAATCGTAGCCAAGAGGCCTCAGATTACGGCTCAGCCACAGAGCGTTCGTGAGAGCTTCACCCTCGTTAATTCCCCCATAGAAAGCCGTCCAGCTCCACCAGCCCATCGGAGATTCTTCTGAGAAGTGCAGATGATGAAGGCGGTGGACAGCTTTACCGTAAGCCTCAAGCTGCTGCAAATAATCAGGACCGGTGGCAAACATCACGCTCTCGGACGAGAGCGATGTGCCGGAAGCTACAGGAAGGCTTAGTTGGACCTGTTGGTCGTGGGGAATCGGGTCTCGATAAAGCATCGCTTGCGTCGTACCGGTTGAATCTACCGTGAAAGAGCTGATGCGAGCTGTGCCTGTGGGGTCCCGGCCAACCTGCAGCCGCGACACGGTCAGAAAACGGTTAGAGGTGAGCGCCGCAAGCATTAGGCTCTGCTTGCTCGCCATGTTGTATATAAGAACGTTACGCACTCCGACGTAGGCACCGTGCGGAGCATCGGACAGGCTGCCAATACGAATGGTGGGATCCTCGCTGACAGTTTCCGCGAGCACCCGGTCTTGCGCCTCGCCCGCTCCGAGGCCGACGAGCGGCTTGCCAACCGCTTGCACGACGCGCACCGCCTGAACAGAAATCGCGTTGCCGGTATCGTTCTCGACCGACACGGAAATGTAACCGTAGGGTTCGTCGTCATATAGGTGCAGGACACAGATTAGATCTGGCTTGCCTGCCAGACCGCTGAAAGTAACCGTCAATGCCTGCCCGCTGCCCAGCGCGTCGTTAAAGGCCGCCTCCGAGACTTGGTGGTGTGGGTAACTCGCCGAGTTCACCCATTGATGGCTCACTTCCGCGCCCACCTCCGATATCAGCACGGGCTGCGAAAGCTCTCGCGAAAAAATCTCATAGGACCCGTCCTGCGCCCTTACCCTGACGGTTAAATAACGGTTACGAACAAGCGGGCCCGCCTGCGCTGAAGCGTTGCAGGTGACGCATAACACGAAACTGCAAAGGAAAGCCAGCGTTACCCTCATATGCGAATGCACCTCGTGTCAGGTTTGGCTCAAGTCTTCTGGCCAGGATAGAAGTTTTGATCTTGTGAAACGGCTGACCGGCTTTAGGATGAGAATCGGGGCGAGAGGATTTGAACCTTCGACCTCTTGGTCCCAAAACCGTAAAGCCTTAGTCGCAATAAAGCTAATAGGATGGCGACACCAGGCATCTCCAGCGTGCGTTTAGCCACAGTTTCAAAGGGCGCCGCCCCTACTATCTTTCAGTACATTTTCTTGCGGCCAACAGGGGTTATGGCACAAACCACGGCACAAATTGTCTGTGCTGTAAATTGCCGTATCCTGTCTACGGAGGTACCCCCAAGCGAGCATCATGCAGCTTACCACAGTTGAGTCACTCTACCACGGAAAGGCACCAGAAGCCCCGGATTCGGATCGCCGCCTATCATGCGGTTTTGGATGCTGGAAGTCTCCTGTAGAATGCCTCACAGCAGACCGAGAAACTCGTCTACCGTCAAACCAGAATGCCGGATCAAGGCGCGAAGGGTTCCAACGGATAACTCTTTGTGCTGGGGGATTGAGAGATTGGCCCTCACGTCGGGCTTCGCCATGACGACATGGCTTCCGACTTGGCCGACGATTCGCCATCCGGCCCTTTCGAAAGCTTTAACCGCTTCTTTGCCGGAGATGTTGGCAAGCCGGGCCACGCGGTCAGACCGAAACTAAGATTTGGGGTTGGTTAGTACGAGGAAGTTGCGATGCAGCTTTTTGATCTTCTGCCCAGAGCCAGGCAGAAATGGCTTCCCGGATATTGGTGAGCGCCTCTTGCTCGTCCTTGCCTTGGCTGACGCAGCCAGGCAGGGCCGGGCACTCGGCGACGATCCAGCCGTCTTCTGCGGGTGTGAGGGTAACGTGGAATACCATGCCACTTCTAATCGTGCTAGCCATTTCAGGCTATCACGCACCATCGGATATTATAGCGCACCATGAGGAAATATCAGGCAATAATCTGACGGTTCGCCCTCGCCACAACTTATTGAAAACAAGAATCGGGGCGAGAGGATTTGAACCTCCGACCTCTTGGTCCCGAACCAAGCGCGCTACCAGGCTACGCTACGCCCCGATAAGAACAGTGGTCAGTGACTAGCGGTTCGTGATTCGCGGTTGTGACCATGAAACCTGTTGAAAAAAGCACCGCTGACCATTTGACGAGCCATCGGATCCTACTCAAACACTGACCACTAATCACGAACCACGGCAGTTTTGGTCGGGACGGCCAGATTTGAACTGGCGACCCCTTGCACCCCAAGCAAGTGCGCTACCAGGCTGCGCCACGTCCCGAGAAAGCAGTGACAAGATGATGAGGGATGAGCCGGGAGATGCAGTCGAGCCTCTCTGCTCATCACTCGTCACTTTTCTTTTTCTTTCATCACTGTAGGTTTCCGCGATAGCATTGTCAAGATGCTCTGGAGCTCGCGCTGGATGCCCTGCAGGCCGGGCGTTTCCGGAAATGAGCGGAAAAGCTGCTTCTGCTCGGGTACCGGCATTGTCCTTAAACCGGCCGTCAGTTGCTTCCTTGCACCTTCGATGGTGAAGCCCTCCTCATAAAGCAGCCGCTTAATCTCGAATACGGCCGCAACGTCCTTCCGCTGGTAAACCCGATGGCCGGATCGAGTCTTCGCAGGCCTCAAAGTAGGAAACTCGGTTTCCCAATAGCGCAGAACGTAAGGCTTGGTCTGCGCAAGCACGCTAACCTCTCCAATCCTAAAGTAAACCTTGTCTGGGATGACCGGTTCCGGGGAAGGTGTTTTGGGCTTTCTCGCCGATCTCGGTCGCTGGTCTCGGGACATGGGATTCACGTATTCCCCTGTGCCATATTAAGAAATGCAAGTGGACGAGTCAACTATAGCCGCTGACCGAGATCGCTTGCTCCGCCTGTTTCGCCAATTTGGGAATATCACAGATCGTCAAGGGTGCGCTATACTTCCCAGTTCGCGGTCTGAAAGAAGGAGAAAGATAGAAGCCCATGCGTGATCTTACAGTTGGCGTTGACGTTGGTGGAACCAAAGTTGCCGGCGGCTTGGTCACTCCCAAAGGACACCTTGTTAAGTCCGTGGTGACACCCGTCCGCGCCTTCGATGGTGTGAAGACCAGTTTCATGCAAGTCCGGCGGGTGATTGAAAGGCTGATCGCCCAGGCAGGGGGAAAAGGCAACATTCGCGGGATTGGGCTGTGTTCCCCCGGGGCGCTTGACCGGCGCACCGGACTGGTGATTAATGCACCCAACTTGCCAGGATGGGAGAACCTGCATCTGGTGAAGGAACTCGAGAAGATTTTCAACTTGCCGGCGCGAGTGGAGAACGATGCGAACGCGGCCGGGCTAGCGGAGGCATTATACGGCGCGGGCATGGGCTACCGCGAGGTGTTTTACGTGACCGTTTCGACGGGCATTGGGACGGGGATTATTATCGACGGAAACATTTACCGCGGAAACCAAGGCGTCGCGGGCGAGGGCGGCCACGTCTGCATTGATTATAACAGCCCGTACCGCTGCACGTGCGGCACATTGGGCTGCATTGAAGTGCTCGCCTCCGGACCCGCGATGGCGAGGCGAGCTCGCGTGCGCCTGGAGCAGGAGCACGCCGTGCCGAGCCTGTTACGCACCATGACCAATGGCAAGCTTCACTTGATCTCCCCGGAAATGATTGCGGACGCGGCCCGCGCAGGCGATGCGGTCGCGAACTCCGTTCTCGACGACACCGGCTTCTACCTTGGCGTCTGGCTGGGCAGCATGATTTCTCTGCTCGACCCAGGCGCCATCGTCATCGGCGGAGGAGTAGCCCGCATTGGGAAACCACTCTTTGCCAAGATTCGTAACACGATACTTCACTATACTTTGAATCCGAAGCTCGCGCAGAAGATCCCCATCGTTCCTGCCAAGCTGCAACAGAACGTTGGCATCTACGGGGCGGCAAGCCTGTTTCGTCCCGGCCAGGATGGGAATCGCAGTTAGCACACCCTTACCACTTACAGAGGCAGAGGGTTGGCATCTTCTTTTTTCTAGCGGGCTCCTTGACCGAAATTTTCGGAAGAGAAACGCGGGTTAGCGAGTACCGAACCCATGGCCCGGAGGCAGTGATGGAACGTGTCTGTTTTCTTCTGAAGGTCCGGCAGGAACGCCTGCAGGAGTACCGAGAAAGGCACCGCTCGGTATGGCCGGAAATGCTTGACGCGCTTCGGGAGACTGGCTGGCGGAACTATTCGCTGTTCCTTCGCGATGACGGACTCCTGGTAGGCTACTTCGAGACGCCCGACCTGAAAGCCGCGTTAGACGGCATGGCCCAGCGCGGCGTGAATGAGCGTTGGCAGCGTGAGATGGCCCCTTTTTTTGAAAATCTCGGTGGGCGGCGCCCCGACGAGGGATTCGAACGGCTTGATGAAGTCTTTCACCTGCCGTAAAAAGCTGGTGTCATGTCCGCGAAATCCGCATACAAGAAATCTGGGTGGATTGTCCACCCAATTGCTGGACACTACACTAAAACCCGTCCCTGGAATTCAGTTGACCGGCTCGCGGGTCCAAAGGTAAACGTGGTTTGCCGACGTGGCGGCGAGATATTGGCCGTTAGGAGAGAAGGCGGCCGTGAGAAGCGGCTCGTTGCTTTCCTGAAGTGTTTGGATGAGTCTGCCAGTCCTCACGGACCATATTCGCGCCGTTTTATCTTGCCCGGCTGAAACAACCGAGTTGCCGTCAGGAGAAAACTCAGCCCAATGAACAGGGCCCTGATTGCCGGCCAGCGTCTGCAGAAGAGTCCACCCCGGCGCGGAAAAGATGCGCACGGCGCCGTCTTCACACGCCGTCGTGATATACGTGCTGTCGCGGGAAAACGTCACGCCCAAGACCGTGCCGTGATGTCCTTCGAGACCTCCCACAATTGTCCGATCCCGCAGAGAGACGACAATGGGATCGGGTGAAGCGTTGGTTTGAACCTGCGCCAGCAGAAGCCAGCGGCCATCGGGAGAAAATGTAAAAAACTGTGGAATGTGCGTCAACTCAGGAATCAATATGAACTCAGGACTTCCGGCGACGGGACTCCAAAGCTCGAACGAGCTGTTCTTATAAAGCCCGAGGTCTTTGATCTGCGAGAAATAACGTGGCGGCGAAAAACCGCCGCTGGCGCCCACCGAATCAGCCTTTCCAAACAGGGTGTCATCAGCGGTGTTCCATTGGAAGGCAATCTCCATTGTTCCCGCGGCGGAGCGCCGCTTCTTTTTGTTACGAACCAGGGCACTCGCAAGCACAAAAAGGCGCCCCGGGGAAAGAAAACTCGCCGACTGGATTTGGAGTTGATTGACTCCCGGAATCTTGGGATGCACGATGGCAGGAGGCTGCATGGCGGCATTGGCCTGCACAGTGGCGCCGGGCTGGGGCTTCGGCAGACTTATCAGCGCCACGCGATTCCCCTCCGCAACGGCTAGCAACGAACTGTCTGCAGAAAACGCGCCGTCAGGAGAATAGGCGAGTGCCAGGTGACCCCCGATGCGCGCGACGCTTTGCCAAACATAGCGCCCTGGCGGGGGGGCGACCTTTTTCCCTTGGCCCAGCGCTAGCCCGCAGGAGCAGGCCGGCACGAGCGAAATCATGGAAAGAAGGCAAACAAGCCGGCGCCGCTGATTCCGAGGCTCTCGGCGCGGCCGGACGCAGGAATCATACAACTTCCTCAACTCGGTATCGAATGCAGGCGTGATAGAGTGATGCAGCACTAAACGATTTCTCCTTGAGCAATCCGCGCAACTAACGCACGGTCTGCTTCCAAAAAGTTGTATTCAGGCAGCCTGTCCCGGGGCGCCCAGCCGACTGCCTCAAACACCCGGTTCTGCACGAAGCCGCGGTAAGACCGGACGAGAAAAAAGACCACTTCGACAAAGCGGTCAGGATAGTGATGTTGCAACCGAAAAACCTCCTCGCCAATCTCGGCTTCAATGGAGAGCTCTTCGCGGAGTTCGCGCCGGAGCGCTTCTTCAAGCTCTTCACCGGGCTCGACCTTGCCTCCGGGAAATTCCCATTGCAGGCCGTAGCGATCCTGGCGGCAACGTTGGCAAATTAATATTGTATCCCGTTCCGCCAGAATTCCGGCCGTCACAAGGGCTGGCTCAAGCTGCATTTCTCACCACAATGGGCTTCCAGAAGCCACCGAGAACGGCGCGCCCGCGAAGCTGGCTTAAAGTTATCAGGGTGGAAACGAGAATCTTGTTCTCGTTGTAGCGGCGGTTTTATGCCGCCACCCTCCGATGGCGGCATAAAACCGTCTCTACAGGGATGTCACGGCGAAGCCCTTGGCTATTAAGGGTTGGCCGAAGGATGGGGCGGATCGGAATGTAATTGGCGCGCCAATTCTAGGAAATCAGCCCGATAGCTCGCGTCTGCAGGCTCGAGCGCAGAGGCGACACGAAACTGCTCGAGAGCGGCGCGGTGCTTACCCTTGCGCAGCAACGCTCCACCCAGACCTGCGTGAGCCTCCGCGTTCTGAGGATTCAATCTCAGAGCCTCCTGGAGCTCGGGTATTGCCGCGTCAACATTTTGCTGGTGAAGTTCCGCCAGCCCCAAACCACAGTGCGCGTCAGAATCAGCAGGGGCGAGCCGGAGAGCGCTCGTGAATTCGGCGGCGGCGGCTGACCACTCGCCCTCCCCGTAAAGATCGACTCCTAGCGCGTAAACCGCCTTTTCATTATTCGCATCCAGCTTGACGGCCTGGCGATATTCCGCGACAGCTTGATCCGGGTGATGCTCTTTATCGAGCGCGACGCCCAAGTTATAGTGCACCGGGGCCTGATCGGGATCAAGATCAAGCGCGCGCCGGTACTCGCCGATAGCGGCGTTCCACTGACCTTCCTGGCTCAGCACGTAGGCCAAAGCGGAACGCGCTTGAACATTACGGGGATCGATCTGGACCACCTGACGCATTTCTGCTTCAGCCTCGGGCCACCGTTTTTGAAAGACGTCCCGCTTCCCTTCTTGAAGATTTGATTCAGCCTGCTGATACTCGTGCGCATAGGCCACGGCCTGAGGGTTTTCCTGAACTGGCGCTTCCGGCGCAGGAGGTGGGGCGGGCTGTTTCGCATTGCGTAGCGCGTCGAGCAGGCTGTTTCTGGCCCCTTTGTTCTCGATGAACCTGAGGAAATCCGGGGTCACGGCAAAACTCAGCCCGCGCTCGCTAACCAACCGCGCAATTCTCGGGCTTGCCACGCCGCCTTCGACTAGCCCTATCACTTGGCGCTTATCGAGAGGCTTCACGGCCGGCCAACCTCGAACCGGTGCCGTGAGAGCAATCGCGGCAACGACCAAAATAACCCAAACAACTGGACGGTCCCCAGGAGCGAATTTCTGCATATCATCCCCTGTTCCCCTCCGTCATTAAGAATCCGCGGATCAATGCCCTAGAAACTCGGCTTCGGCGGCCTGCGCTTTCTTTGTCCGGGCTACTTCCGCAAGCAGCGCTGCGTTCCCCGGACTGACAGCCAAGCCAGCCGTGTAGGCTTTTATAGCATTATTATACTCTCCACGCAAAAAGTAATAGTTGCCACGGCGGATTGCGTCGCGCACTGCGTCGGAGGTGTCCACAGCGAGCCCTTCGGAAGAGTGGGGCTGCGAAGGAGACATAGTCACCGGCCTGGAGGCGTGCGGCTCATTTAAGGCCTTGCTTCCCTCATACCCACCGATGATCGCGGAGGGAGGCTGACGCGGCGAGGCCGCCTTAGCTCCGCCGGCGGAGAGACCGGCCACAGCAGCGTTAGAAGTTTTCGAGCCTGTCGAGGTCTGCCCGGTTTGAGACCCCCGCGCCGCCGGCGAGGGAACATTGAGCGACGGTCCAGCCGAAGCAGCGCCACCGCTCGTAACCGGCGGAGGAACGGCAGGTGCTGCAGAACTCGGAGAAGCGGACGGTGAGCTTACCGCCGCGCTGGGCGGCGGCGTGTGCGAGACCGAGGACGAAATGCGCCCCCATACGTACTGAGGGCGTAGCCAATATCCACGCCCTGTGTAATAAAGTGAGGCGCCGGCCGCAGCGATGCCAACTAAGATCAGAGCAGCCGCCGTCAATGCCTTGTGTCTTGATCCCGGCGCGGTTTGCGGCTGGCGATATGGCCCGAAGATTACCTGTCCAGCCGTCACGTGACTACCAACGAGTGGAGCGGGTTTTCGCGGTGGCGCTGCCGGAATCGTTTGAACGTCGATATCGATTCCCGGATCATCTGTCGCATTCAATCCCTGCGTCAAAGCTTCTCTTCCCGCTTCAGCGCCGGCAATAATGAACGTGTCATGCTCGGTTGGCCCCGTCGGTGTCAATTCAGAACTCTGAGCCGGGGGCGGAGCTGAAATCAGAGGCGGCGCTTGAGCTGATTCCACAGCGCGGGATTCCTGCCGCCCGAAATCGGCCACCAGGTACGGCGATGTTACCGGCAAAGTGTAGGTGCCGCGGGCAGGCGGCGTAGATTGCGGCTGGCTCTCATCGAAGTCAAACGGCGAGCTTACTTCCGCCGGCTCCTCCGCTCCTGGTCCAACATCAGCATCGGCGGGCGCATAACGGCCCGTCTCGGAGTCCTTTTGCAGCGACGTAAACCGGGCAGCAACCTGAGCAGCTTCCGGAGACGAGCGGTAGGTCCCCGCCGGCTTCTCCCACGGCTGGAGCTGATCGACGAAAGCTGTGGCGCTCGAGGGGCGCATCTCGCGTTTTTTCGCTAAGCTGCGCATCACGAGCGTTTCGACAACCTCGGGGACATCAATTCCGGGCCGGCCATGAAGCGGCGGAGGTTCGTCAAACAGGTGTCCCAGCAGCACTTGCATTGCGTTACTGCTGTGGAAAGGCGGTTCTCCGGCCAGCATCTGATACAGGATCACTCCCAAAGAATAGATATCTGACCGGCCATCCAGCGTCTCGGCTTGCGTTCCCACAGCTTGTTCGGGCGAGATATACTCAGGCGAGCCGAAGAGGCCGTCGGACCCGCTCAAAACAAGACGGGCCATATTGATCGACTGGCCTTCTGTAAGCGAAAAACTCCCCAGCCCGAGAACTTTCACTGCCGAAAGGCCATCCTGCTCGTTCACCAGGACGTTGGCCGGGTTCAAGTTTCCATGTAAAACGCCCTCGTTGTGAGCCGTTTCCAGCGCCGAAGCAATTTGCCGGGCAATCGAGCATGCACGCCAAAGGCGGAAAGGCGCTTCGCGCGCCAGTAGATCCTGCAGAGTGACGCCTTCTACAAATTTCCGAGCGGCGTACACCTGCCCATCAATTTCTCCAACTTCACCAAAAGGCATGATGTTAGGGTGCTGCAACTTTTGCAACTGCCCGCTCTCTTGCCTCAACCGGCTAACCAGCGATCCATCCGAACCAACTCTGCGCGTGAAGAATCGAAGGGTGTAGACGGATCCCGATTCCATCTCCCTAGCCTGGTAGACTGCTCCGAAATCGCCTTGGGCGATTTGACCGAGAAGCTGATATTTATTGTCGATTAATTCCCCATCAGTCAACATACCGCTTTATCATCGAAGCCCCAAATCACTATTAGCGTAGCACAGTTGCAGCGTCCCTGCAGGCATTCCTGCCGCGTAACACTCTGAATAGGAGCATGTTGCAACGTTTTCGGCAATGGGCGAGAAGCTAACGTCCATCGTCAGGACGCGATATGGCTGTGGACCACGGCGATGGCTGCCATATTCACTATTTCTTCGACGGTGGCCCCGCGTTGCAGGACGTGAACCGGCTTTGAGAGCCCCATTAATATCGGGCCGAGCGCCTCAGCACCCCCGATGCGCATCAAGAGTTTGTAGGCAATATTGGCGGAGCCGAGGTCCGGAAAAATCAGCACGTTGGCGCCTCCCTTAAGGGTTGAAAACGGATATTCCTCCTCGATAATTTCCGGCGTGACGGCTGTATCCGCCATCATTTCGCCATCAACCATCAGGCCCGGGAACCTTTGCTTGACGATTTCAGTGGCCTTTCGCATCCTTTCGGCGAGCGGATGACGAGTACTGCCGAAGTTCGAAAATGAGAGCATGGCGACTCGCGGCGTTACGTTGAACTGAATCGCCACCTCCGCGGACAACCACGCAATCTCGGCAAGCTGTTCCGGCGTGGGCTCGATGTTCACCGTCGTGTCCGCGAAGAAATAAAGGCGGCCCTTGGTCACCATGACGTAGACTCCGCAAACGCGACCGGCATCAGGCCGGATGGCGATCATCTGAAGCGCGGGCCGGATGGTATCCGGATAGTGCTGGGAAACCCCTGCCAGAAAACCGTCGGCGTCACCTCGGCGCAACATCATCACGCCAAAGTAATTAGGATTAAGCATCTGTTCGCGCGCTTCGCTACGCGTGATGCCGCGGCGCTGCCGCAATTCGTAGTATTCCTCAACGTACTCGCCCAATCTATGAAACGATTCCGGCTCGACGATTTCCGCATTCAGCTTTTGCAGGCCGAGGTCGCGGAGCTTGGACTCAATCGCCTCGCGCCTGCCAATGAGAATGGGAAAGGCGATTTTTTCCTCCACCAACTGAAAGCTAGCGCGGATGATCCTCTCGTGCTCGCCTTCAGAGAAGACGATCCGCGCGGCCTTGGTTTTGGCGCGGTTGTGCACGATCTGCATTACTGCGTATGCGCGCCCCAGCCGGTGCGACAACTGCCCGCGGTATTCTTCCAAATCAATCCTCAGCCGTGCCACGCCCGTCGTCATGGCCGCTTCCGCTACAGCGGAAGATTCCCAAATGAGCGCACGCGGATCAAATGGCTTGGGGATGATATACTCCGGTCCAAAATGCAGCCTTTCAAGCCCGTAGGCCTGCAAAACCGCGTCGGGCACGTCCTGTTTGGCAAGCGCGGCGAGCGCCTGGGTGGCGGCGACAGCCATTTCTGCGTTGATCGCTCGCGCTCTCACGTCCAACGCTCCGCGAAAAATGAACGGAAAACCGAGCACATTGTTCACCTGGTTCGGGAAATCTGACCGTCCTGTAGCCACGATGGCGTCGGAGCGAGCTTGCTTGGCCTCTGCGTAACTGATTTCGGGAACTGGATTGGCCATGGCGAAGATAATCGGGCGCTCCGCCATGGAACGGATCATCTCCGGCGTCACGCATCCTCCCACCGAAAGTCCGATGAAGACATCCGCACCCTTAAGAACCTCCGCCAAACTCCGGGCCTGCGTACGGACCGAGTATTCGGCGAGGTGTGAATTCATGCCCTCCTCGCGCCCTTCGTAAACCACTCCGTGCACGTCGCAAAGAACCATCTGCTCCCGCTTCAGCCCCAGACGCTGGTAATGCGCGGCGCACCCCAGCCCCGCTGCCCCAGCCCCGCTGAACACCACCCGGACTTCGCCGGGGTCTTTGCCCGTCAGTTCCAGGGCGTTCAAGAGCGCGGCGCCGGAAATGATTGCTGTGCCGTGCTGGTCGTCGTGAAACACCGGAATGGACATAACCCGTTGCAATTTCTCTTCAACCTCGAAGCACTCGGGCGCCTTGACGTCTTCGAGGTTGATGGCGCCAAAGGTCGGCTCGAGAAGCTGGCAGACACGGATGAGGTCTTCCGGATTCGCAGAATTTATCTCTAAATCAAACACATCAATATCTGCAAAGCGTTTAAACAGCACGGCCTTGCCTTCCATCACCGGCTTTCCTGCCAGCCCGCCAATATTGCCCAGGCCGAGAACCGCGGTGCCGTTCGTGATGACGGCGACCAGGTTGCCGCGAACGGTGTATTCGAAGCTCAGCTCGGGGTCTTTTTGAATCTCGAGACACGGCTCCGCAACTCCCGGCGTATATGCCAGGCTCAGATCCCACTGCGTGCGGCATGGCTTAGTGGGTGATATCTCAATTTTTCCTTTAGGGTCGCGCCGGTGATATTCGAGCGCGTCTTGCCTGCGGAACTCCATCATAAGGGTGCTTCCCTCTGGAAACTCTGACGTGTGTGGGGAGGCAAAAAGTTGTATTTGCTAAAACTGCGTCTCGTCCTACAGCTTTCGTTGACCACGGCGATAGCGTTTCGTGACTGCGGCTTCGCGACGCTAGAATCTACATGAAGCATCGGAACCGGCGTAATCCCTCAAAGTCGAACTCGTAGAGCCTGGCTTCAGCCCGGCATCCGGCCAAATGCCGACCTGAAGGTCGACGCTACGAAGTGGGCGAACCCGAAACTGAGGGACTACGAAACCGTGCGCGGAAGGGGCTATGAAGCCGCCGCAGCCTTTGATAAAATGTTCTGCCAAACGAAATCAAAGGAGCGTCCCATGCCCGTTTATCAGTTTCTCTGCAACGAATGCAAGAAGTCTTTTCAACTCAGCTTAAGCCTCGCGGATCACGAAAAGGGAAAATTCGCCTGTCCTAAGTGCAAGAGTAAGAAGGTAGAACAAAAGCTCGCGGCGTTTGTTGCTATGACTGGCAAGAAGAGCTGATGCTACTGTTCACTGACCTATCTGGATGACGTCTCTCCCCTCGCCCCCACTGGGGAAGAGGGAAAGGGGTGAGGGGCTTCTTAAACCTACCTGAACAGTATTGCGTTTCAACCCCATCGTGTGGTGTCCGCGAAATAGGTATACACAATCGGGGTGGAGCAGACATGGCCGCTTTTGGCCATGTCTGCAATTTTCGCGGGTCGCAGATATCGCAAAGTGCGCGCTATCTGCGTCACCCATTAAAACGGCTTGTCTGCCGAATTCCTGGAGACTACACACTCATCGCGAGTCAGCGAATCTGGTTGGCAAAAGAGAGACCCACGATGGCGATAATCAGTATCACCAAGCCATAGGCGAGGCGGCGCCTCGCCCAGCCGGGTGACCCGCTCCACTCACCCGTACCTATTCCCCAGGCGTTTGCAATCAGAACGACGGCAGACATCAGGATTCCCCAACCCAGCGACAGTCCCAATTGGCCGAGCTTCCCGGCGCCAATCCCATACAGGAAGAAACCGCCAATCCACAAAGCCCCCATTAAAAACCCGGAAGGAAAATACTTGCCGGCTTTTGTCGCAAAAATGGAAGCCGTGTGGTTCCTGCGGAGAAGAATGACGGAATAACCTGCGTTGGCAAGAAACATGAAAATGCACAAGTACGCCCACACAATACTGGTGGCATTGAAGCTGGAGATTCCGAGGTTTTCCGCGACTCTTACGATTTTTCCGCCTGCGTCGAAGCCCAGGTTTCCACACGCGCCGAGCAAACCGGAAATTACGCACATCAGGACGCCGGCGCCATAAGAGAGCTTCGCGTCTTTTCCCGGCTCCTTCGGTTTCTCTTTCCACTTTCCGGCGAACGAGCACACCACAACGCCAACCACCATAATAATCAGAGAGGCGATAGTTAAAGTAATTCTTGAAGATGAGATATCAGGCGTGGTCAGCAGCGGGATAACGGCCCCGCCAAAAGCCGCAAGGCCGTAGATGATGGCGAAACCGACCGATAGTCCGATGGCATCGATCCCCACGCCAAACGATACGGCGCTCGCCGCCCAGCCCGCGCCGAACAACCCCACTTCAACGAGCGTTCCGGCGCTGGTTGCGGCGAAAACTTGCGAAAACTGCGGAGCCGTGGCGAAAACGATGATCCAGGGAAAAATCAGATACGCAGAGACGGAGAAGATCAACCAGGTATTCTCAAAATTCCAACTCTTCGTCCACTTCATGGGGAGCATGAAGGTCCCTTGGCAGAAACCGCCCCCGAGTACCAGCCACAGGCCAATCCATTGAGAAGTCGACACCGTTAAAGTCCTTTCCCCATAGAGGTTGAGACGCCGCATTCTTAATAACATCACAGCCGAGGATAGTCAAAGCAAAAAATACGGTACAGACGGGGAGGACGACTCGCTTTTAAGATGTATGTCATGGGCGCGGTGTATAATGCGTTTAGCGTCAGAGGGGAGTTAGTTAACCGCACAGGCGAGAGTGAGCGACCAGACGCCTCGAATTGTAAGCTTTGGCGCTTTCGAGCTGGAGACAGCCAGCGGAGAGCTACGCAAAGCGGGTAAACTCATCAAGCTCGCGCCGCAGCCAGGCAAAATTCTAACGCTACTTGTCAGTCGTCCCGGAGAGATTGTAACCCGCGAAGAGATCCAGCGCGAAATCTGGGATGAGGGAATCTTTGTCGATTTCGACCTTGGGCTCAACCACTGCATTCGGCAGATCAGAGCGGCACTCGGCGATGACGCTCAAAACTCCCGGTTCGTAGAAACAATTTCGCGTCGCGGCTACCGTTTCAAAGCTCCGCTGAGCGAACCGAGACAAACCGGCCAGGGCTTGGAAACCGCCGAGCCGCAGCGAGAAAGACTGCCAGCGGCCGCCCGGCCTGAGAACGGGCCGGACTCGAACCTGAGCGCTCCGAATCCTGCTGAAAAGCCAGACGTTGAGGCCGGCAGAGCACCCTCCCTCAGGGCTCGCCGGCTGTTTCCCAATGATCTTTCGATTGCCCTGGTAGCTGCCGTCGCCCTCGCCGCCGCTCTCGCCGCTGTGCTGATCTGGCGGCGATCCGGTCACGCGTCCCAAACTCAAGGTATTCGTTCGCTGGCAGTGCTGCCCTTTGAAAGCCTCTCCCGCGATCCGAGCCAGAAGTACTTTGCTTATGGCATGACGGACGTGCTGATCACGGATTTGGCTCAGATTCGTTCGCTGCGCGTCGTCTCGCGGACCTCAGTCATGCAATATGCGGAGACGCGCGAGCCATTATCCAGGATTGCCCGCGAGCTCGGCGTGGATGCGGTGGTTGAGGGCACCGTAGCGCAATCCGGCGGCCGCGTGAGAATTAACGCGCAACTCGTGCGCGCGTCGCCGGAAGAGCACCTTTGGGCCCGGAGCTACGCGCGCAAATTCGAGGACGTGCTGGCTCTGCAGGGTGAAGTAGCGGAAGCGATTGCCGCGGAAATCCAGGCCAAGGTGACGGCGCCTGAGCGCGCGCAATTAGCCGGGCAGCGGCCCGAGAATTCCCAAGCCCAGGAGCTCTATTTCAAAGGCCGCTACTATTACATGACGGCGCAGTCACATTGGGATCAGGCGGCGGCACCGCTTTTGAACCAGAGTATCCATTTTTACGAGCAGGCGATTGCGGCTGATCCGAACTACGCGCTGCCTTATGCGGGACTCGCCATCGACTACAATACACTCCTGACCTCTGATACGCGCGGCACACGTCCCAATCCCCAGGAACTCAGCGCCAAATCGAGAGCGGCGGCGCTCAAGGCCATTGAGATCGACCCCGCCAACGCCGAAGCACACGCCGCGCTGGCATGGACCCTCTTCGTGGTTGACTGGGATTGGGCGGGAGCTGAATCGGAATTCCGGCGGGCTCTCTCGCTGAGCCCTAGCTTCGCCGGCGCCCACCACGCGTACGCGATGTGGTTATCCGCCATGGGGCAGGTGAATGACGCTGAGGCTGAAGTCCGCGCCGCCGAGCAATTCGAACCCGCCTCGCCCCGCATCCAGGTGACCGGGGGCTGGGTTTTTTACCACGCGCGGCGGTATGACGATGCCATTCGTGAGGACCGGGCGGCCCTGGCGCTCGATCCAGGCTCACAGCCGGCCCACTACGCTTTGGGCTGGGCCTATGTGAAGAAGCATATGTTTAAGCAGGCAGCCGCAGAATTTCATCAGGGAGGTTCAGCCCCGCAGGCTGATCAGGAAACTGTGCGGGCGTATTTTGCGTATCTCAACGCCGTTTCGGGTCAAAGGGATCGGGCTCTCAGCTTGCTAGAGTCGATCAACCAGTCCGGAGATGTATCCCTCTCGCCCTACGTGAGGGCTAAGATTTATGCCGCTCTCGGAGATAGAGATAAGGCGTTTGCTTGCCTGGAAGAGGGTTACCAGGGTAGGTACTTCGGAATGGTCTATCTTGCGGTTGATCCGGACCTCGATCCTCTTCGTTCTGATCCCAGGTTCCTCGCCCTGCTGCGCCGGCTGAATTTGCCGGAATGAACCTGCCCGATCATTTTCCCCTTGCCTGCAGCAGGTCTTTCAACTCGTCCATAAATTCCTTTACATCCTTAAAGTCAAGGTAGACTGAGGCAAACCGCACATATGCGACCTTATCTAGTCCTTTAAGTTCATTCATGACCAAGGCGCCCACTTCCGAGCTGGGCCGTTCCCGCGCCGGCGTTTCGGCAACGTAACTTTCTGCTGCATTGACAATCTCTTCCAATTTGGCGACCGGAATGGGCCGGCGTTCGCACGCCTTCAACAATCCGGCAAGCACCTTCTGGCGCTCGAACCGCTCACGCCGCCCGTCCTTCTTAATCACCATATAGGGAATCTCGTCGATCCGCTCATACGTGGTGAAACGGCGCCCACATTGGGTGCACTCACGTCTTCGGCGGATGGACTCGCCAACCTTCGACTCGCGCGAATCCACCACCCGGTCATCAGGATGCCCGCAGAAAGGACATTTCATTTCAAATGGATCCCTCCGCGTTAACCATGAGCCTTAATTTTTTGAACGTCAGTCCTTCATGAGCCAGGAATACGAGCGCCACAAGGAGGCACGGAATGGTAAGCGTCACGTAAGTCAGGATCGCGGCGCCGGCAGCAGCCTCAGCCGAAACGCGAAAAAGCTTCTCGAGCGCCAGCAGGACGGCCACCTGGAATCCTCCTCCGATTCCCGGCAATTGGACGAGCAGTCCCACGGCGGCCACGAACTGAATCAGCCCGGCTGACCACCAAGAAAGCGCGGCCACGTGTCCGCCTAAACTTAGAAAGTCGAGCCAAATCATCGTCACGTTGAGCGCCCAGAGCAGCACCGTGGACGCAACGCTAGCCGAAAAATCCCAGGGATTACTCATCACTGCAAGCCCCGCTGAAAAGGAACCGAGCGCCCCAAGCAGCCGCCGTTTTCCCCGTGCGAACCTCAGATGCAAATCCACCCAGCGAGTTAACTGCGACGAGTGGATTCGAAAAAGAACCAAAGCAGGTACGGCAGCCGCGGCGGCAATGAAAATAATCAGGGCGGCAACGTGCATCCTGTGAACAGCCAAAACGCCGCCTTTGGCGGCTCCAGGGATTGGTTCAAAATAGAGGGCAAGAGCAAGCAGGATGGCTAAAGCGACGGAATCATAGACACGCTCAACTACCCAAACCGCCACTTGAGAGACGAAAGGAAGGCGCTCCCGGCTGGCAATATAGGCGGGACGCACCACTTCGCCCGCCCGGCCGATAAGATAAACGGAGCTGAACCCCAGAAATTGTCCGGCTAGCAGAATGCGAAACGAACATTCCTTAACGGGATCTACGAAGAATTTCCAGCGGTGCGCGCGAATGGCGTAACTAGAACACGTGACGAGGATTGCAAGGAAGAGTAGTCTGGCCCGGACGTGGAGCAGCAAGAAGCCGAGACGCCCCCACTCAAACCCCCGCCATTCGGGACTTTGGCTGAGATGCCAGGCGATGAGGGCGATAAGGGCCGCGCCAACTACCCAGCCCAGCCATCTCCGCCGTCTATCGCGCATAGATACAGATTATTGGGCAGGCAGACAAGTTTCGTCGAGCCGGATGAAGTCCTGAATTACAGGTTCCGAACAAGAATCGATTTTATTCATCGGCCCGAAACAGGCCACGCGGCCGTCAACGAGAAAGACAACCCGGTCGGCCACCTTGCGGGCCAGCCTCATGTCATGGGTGACCACAACCGAGGTCAGCCCCTTGTGGCGCTTGAGCTTGAGAATAAGACCGCCGACCGTGTGCGCCATCAGAGGATCAACCATTGTCGTGGGCTCGTCGTAAAGGATCGCTTCCGGCGCGGCGGCGAGAGCTCGGGCGATGGCAACGGCGCGCTTCATGCCTGTGCTCAAGTCGGCAGGCATCAGATCCTTCACATCTTCGAGCTCGACCAGGCTCAACAATTGGTCGACAACTTCCTGCGTCCGATCTTCTTCCCGCAGAGCAGGCTCGCGCTGCGCCCGTTCGCGCAGTGGGAAGGCAACGTTTTCACCAACCGTGAGCGAGTCAAAAAGCGCGCCTGACTGGAAGACCATCGTAACGTGGCGCCGCATCTCGGAGAGCTCAGGCTCCGTCATTTCTCCGATGTTGCGTCCCTTCCAAAACACGCTGCCGCTGTCCGGCTTAAGGAATCCAAGAATGTGCTTGAGGGTTACACTTTTTCCCACCCCGCTGCGCCCCAGTACAGCAACAGTTTCCCCGTGCCGCACTTCAAAACTCACGTCATCGAGGACACATTGGTCTCCAAACGATTTCCAAACGTGATCGAACGCGATATAGGCACTCTCTTCAGAGTTCATCGCTCAGCAGGTCCAGCGGCAGCGATCAGCTTTCAGCAAGAAAGGGGCGCCAGCGCAGACACCGCAAACTGCGCCGTCTTCGCTACCTTGCCTGAAAACAGTTAGAATGGAGGTGACGAGGTGCAAAGCTCATGTACGACACATTAGCGGAGTTGTTTGTCTATGCGTTCGCGCTTCTCTACGCCGTTCTGTTCTTGATCGTTGCGCAGCGATGGATCCGGACAAACCTCACACGTCAGCCGGAGAAACGGCGCAACTCGGCCCGTCGCCCCCCGTCCATTCCTATTCAACTGTAACAGATTGCGTGATTGAGGGTGCCAACTCAGTCGGCGTATTTCACAGAACAGCCGTAAGGACGTGTCACCGGAACACTCACCGGCCTTCCTGCCATGGCTTCCTCAAGAGCCTTGGAGACGTAATTCGTCGCTGTAAGGATATCGGCGATATCGGTCGTAGGCTTGTTGTCGATTGCCCCTTCGTAAATCAAAATCCCTGCGGGATTGATGATGTACATATCCGGAGTGGTCCTTGCGCCGTACAGATGCCCCAACTGTCCGGAAGGGTCAAGCAAGACTGCGGTGGGCGATGCGCCAACCTGCTTTACATAGGCATTCTCGTCAGCGGCCGTTACGTTGCCCTGAAGGCCGGGCGCAGAGGATATCACGGTGAACCAGACCACGCCCCTTGCAGTCCACTCCTTTTGCAAGCTTTGCATATTGCCGCTGGCGTAGTGTTTATGCGTATAGGGACAGTAGCGGTTGTGCCACTCGAGAACCACATACCTGCCCTTATACTCGGAAAGCGTATGGACTTTCCCGAGAGTGTCCTTGGCTTGAAAACCGGGCGCGGGATCTCCTACTCTCGCCGCCCAGCAAGGAAGCGAGACCAGCAGGGTTAGCAGAGTGGCAAAGCCAAGATGAAAATGGCGCTTCATGAGATCATCCTCCTCGTTTTATTTCTGAATGTATGGGCGCGCTAATCACAAAAGCACCCTTACTTCCCAGGACGACCACGCCCTCAAGGCGCGGCAATGGCTTCACGAGCAGATCGGATTTCTGGAGCGTTACCCGCACGCCATTCGCCAGAGGGACAGCGGGCTGGGGTGCAGCATTCTTGATAACGCTGGGATCGTCCGGAAAGAAAACAGCATGGCGCTCGCTTGCGCCGGTGCACAGAGTCAGGACGAATCGGTCCCCGGCGCCCAGAGCATTGATCTTCCAACTTCTAGGCGCGGGCTTGGGCCAGCGAGATCGCGTTTGGATAAATAGTGCGCGTGACCCCGACGGCTGAAGAGACTCTCTCCGTGAAAACGGCAACGAAAGGGCAACATGGGCGGTTCCCGGCACGCAGACGTCCCTGCACACCAGATATTTGACAGTTGCTGCGATTTTGATGGGCTCTCTTGCTGCACTTTCGGGAGGCGTGCGAATAGGCACCATGAGCAGCACCCCGCCCTCGTATCCGTAATCGATGAGGGTGTGGTCAGGAATCCGCTCGGGCGCCGGCCAGCGGATTGCGCCCGCTCTCAAACCGGCGGGCAATTCCCATTGCACCGACGGAGGCTCGCCTGAATCGCCAGGGTCCTTCCAGTAAATGTGCCACCCGCTTTCGATCTCGAATCGAAGTCCAATCCATGAAACTCGCGCCGGCGCCAGAGCCTTGTACTCGGAGAGGAGAGTAACTCGGAGGTGGCTCGGTGCGCTGGCAGGCGCCGCATGGGCCATCGTCGTCAAGGCGGTGAACAGAAGTAACGCGCTTCTTCGCGAATGTGATCCACCCATCAAGTCAAATGCCATTTGCTGTGTTGATGATTTTAGGGACGAACAGGTTGTAGAACGCTTTTCGTGCGTTAGCACGGCGTCGATCCCACTCCGCCGCTTTGCCTCTCCCGAGGTTAATGCTTAAAATGATTTAGCTATGATCACGGCGAAAATCGGCCAAGGCGGGAAGTATGTTTTTGACAGGATCGTCAAAGCCTTTGCCCATAACCGAGTGAGCCCCAACATTCTGACCGGCATCGGACTGCTGATCAACTTGGTTGGGGCGTACTTTTTCGCCTTTGGATATTTCCGGTGGGCGGGCCTGGCGATCGTTGTCGCTGCTATTTTCGATTTGACGGACGGCCCGGTAGCGAGACTGAGCCACCGCGTGACGCCGTTCGGCGGCTTTCTTGATTCGGTCCTGGACCGGTATTCCGATCTCCTTTTGCTCACTGGCCTGCTGGTCTATTACAGTCGCGGCAACCGCTTCTGGTATGTTGTCCTTGTGGCGGTGGCGATGATCGGCGCGATTATGACGAGCTACACGCGGGCCCGGGCCGAAAATGTCATCTCCTCCTGCAAAGTCGGGTTCCTCGAGCGGCCCGAGCGAATCGTGCTCCTGATTATCGGAGCTCTCTTTAACCGGATCGCGCCCGTGCTGTGGGTTATTGTGGTTTTTTCCAATCTCACGGTGTTTCATCGCATCATTCACACCCATAGGGAAACCCAACGCCAGACCAAGGAAGCCTGATATGCCGGGGGATCTGGATCTTCGCGAAAAAGGCGCGGTGAGGAATGGAGAGCGGACGGCCTCGGACAACCGCCTCTTCATGCAACTCCTTGCCTTTGGGGAATGCGGCGATACCGCTCCTCTCGCTCTCGCGCTAGCAAACGCCGGGATCGAAAGCGTCCTCTACCGCGACGTAAACGATCCGCGCGGCGTAGCTCTGCTCACCTGGAACCGGGATCCCAATCATTTTCTTGAAAACTCCCGCTCGCTCGTCCTAAACCCGCCGTTTTCCGGCTTGACGCCCAAACTGGAATATACGATGTTCGGGAGGACCTACGCCCTCGGCCATGAGCCGGATTTGGACGAATGGCTTTTCGAAAAGCCTCGGCGTACCGTGCTCAACCGGGAATGGCCTTGGGCCATCTGGTATCCGCTGCGGCGGGCCGGCGCTTTTTCGGGATTGCCGCCGGAAGAAGCGGCGCCTATCCTCAGTGAGCACGGCAAAATCGGCCATTCCTTCGGCCAGGCAGATTACGCTCATGATATCCGTTTAGCGTGCTTTGGCCTCGACAAGAACGACAACGATTTTGTGATCGGCCTCGTGGGGCGCGATCTCTATCCCCTTTCAGCTTGTATTCAGACGATGCGCAAGACCCGGCAGACCTCGCAATATATCCAACAGATGGGTCCCTTCTTCGCCGGCAAAGCCGTCTGGCAAAGCCCCCTCCCGGGTTAAACCGCCAATCAATACCTCTCGTTGTGATATAATTTTCCAGGAATGCCCTATCTTCGTTCGGTACTGGCGCGCCGGACGGCCCCCGAAGAGGTGGTTCGTCAGCTCGCATCGTTCCGTTACCAATTGCGGCAATTTCTTCGATTCAGTGAGCAGACGGCGAGGGCGGCCGGCATCACGCCTCAACAGCATCAATTGCTTCTCGGTGTGGCAGGATACACGGGCCGGGGTTGGGCGACCATCTCCGAGCTTGCGGAGTTCTTGCAGGAACGGCACAACGCGGTGGTGGGACTCGTCGAGCGGGCCGTGCGGCGGAAGCTGGTAAGGAAACGGACGATCCCGCGCGATCACCGGTACGTGCGCGTGGAACTCACGGCGGAGGGAAGGCGGGTGCTCGCTCATCTCTCGGAGCTGCACCGCAAGGAACTGGCTCGCTTTCAACCGAGAGTAGCTTTGCCGCGCCCGGCGGCTTCCGGACGGAATGGGCGCGAGAGTGGATAGCCGAACTATCGCCCGGCTGCGTAAATTGGTGTAATAGCGCGTGGTATCAGGGCACGACTTCAGTCGTGCCCTGATACACAGCTAAGGCTATATTCATTTGCACAACTGGGCACTAATTTCAGGCGGCACGAATGGCTGAGGCTTTATCCAAATTCTTCGATCATCCTCTTCTGCGTAGATACATCCGCCTGGTGCATGAAGATCTTTCCGAGACCTACTCGCGCGACATTCAAAAGTGGCTGATTGTCTCGCCCATCATTGGTGTCGCGACGGGTCTTCTCATCACGCTCCTGGTCAAGATTATCTTGATCTGGATTTGGGGCCGGCTGCTCCCCTACTACTTGCGCCATCACGCGGCGATTATTCCCGGCCTGCTTGTAGGTTTTCTGATTACCGGGTTCGTCATGCAGCGATTCGCCCACGATCCGGATGAGCACTCAACCGAAGAAATCATCCGCTCTTATCACGAGCATCAGGGCGATATCGATATGCGGGCGTTCATACCGAAACTGTTTGCGGCGGTCGCGACAGTCGGCTTGGGAGGAAGCGCCGCTCTGGAAGGACCCAGCATTTATGGCGGCGGTGGCCTGGGATCGTGGCTTTGGGCCAAGCTGCGGCGCTTCCGCCTGGAGCCGCGGGATCGCCGGATTATGCTCATCAGCGGTGCGGCAGCAGGCATGGCTGCGGTGTTCCGGGCGCCGCTCACCGGAATCGTCTTCGCGCTCGAGATGCCCTACAAGGACGATCTGGCGCATGAGGCGCTATTGCCTTCGCTCATTTCCTCCGTCATCTCTTACGCAACGCTCGCGGCATTTGTCGGAGCCAAGCCGCTTTTCGACTTTGAAGGAGCCAGTCAGTTCTCGGGAAGGGATTTGCTATGGTCTGCGTTGCTGGGGCTCCTCTGCGGCCTGGTGGTGATGGCATTTGACATTACGTTCCGGCGCGCGCGCACGTTTATGGTGAAAGCGTCCATGCCCCACTGGAGCAAACTGGCCATCGGAGGGTTTCTCACCGGACTATGCGGGCTGGTCTTCGTTTCGATTTTCCACGGCGGACTCATTCCCATCGGCCCCAACTACGAAGCCGTCCCGGAAATCCTGCTTTCCCACCACAGCTCGGCCGAGCTTGTCGCGTTTGGATTTTTCAAGCTGGCGGCGACCATCTGCTCGCTCGGAGTGGGCGGCGTCAGCGCCATGTTCGTTCCGCTTTTTCTGACCGGTGGAAGCTTCGGCGCGGCGTTCGCGCAGTCGGTCGTCCACACCTCGTCGTTTGATCTGTTTGCGGCGGTCGGCATGGCCGCCTTCATTGCCGGCGGCTACAAAACGCCGCTCACCGCTGTTGTTTTCGTCGCCGAAACGACCGGCGGCCACGCCTACATTATCCCCACGCTCATCGGAGCAGCGGTAGCCTATGCCGTCTCGGGCGAAGCTTCAGTTTCCGGCGACCAGCGGCTCCATGAAGCCGTGAAGATTCAGGAATTGTGGAAAGTTCAGGTGCACGAGGTGATGCAGAGGCGGGTCATCTCCGTCGAAGCGTCCTCGAGTTTGAAAGAGTTTTTGGATAGCGTCACGATGCATCACCGCCATGCCTCCTTTCCGGTATACGACGATCACAAGCTGGTGGGCGCCATCTCGCTGTGGTCCCTTGGCAAGGTGCCTCCGGCAAAATGGCCGCGAACGCCAGTGCGCGACCTGATGGAGCATCACGTGATCAAAGTGCGTCCGGAGTGCGACCTTGCGGAGGCCCTTCGCCTGCTCATGAGCCAGCGCAGCCGCCACATGATCCTGGTGACATCGGAAGACGGCAAGCTGGAAGGAATCCTGACCAAATCCGATATCCTTAACGCCCTCGGTCCCCGCAGCAACGGCCCCTCTGCCAACCCTCGCTAACGCGATCTGATTACGTCCACATCTTTTGCTGGCCGTACCCGTCCGCGGTATCCACCCTGGAGGTGAGCAGCGTAGGGGTAGGGCTTGCCCCTCATTGATTTTCACGGCGGCAATCAAGGGGACGGCAAGCCGTTCCCCTAATGGCCCTCGCTTATCGGCGGATTAGGGTCCGCCGTCCCCGGGTTGTTACCCGGGCTTGCG
Source organism: Terriglobia bacterium (assembly GCA_030040995.1). Lineage (GTDB taxonomy): Bacteria > Acidobacteriota > Terriglobia > UBA7540 > UBA7540 > JASHON01. The sequence goes on from JASHOS010000117.1 coordinate 35,294, forward strand.
CCTATCCATAGACAGAATGTAGAATTGCGATCTTGTCCATAGGCCGCAGTTATGGAACTCCACCAGCTTCGATATTTTCGCGCTGTCGCCCGGTTAGGCTCTTTCACCAAGGCGGCCCGCCGCGAGGGGATCGCCCAGCCTTCCCTGAGCCAGCAGATCCTCAAGCTCGAAGACGAACTGGGTGGGAGGCTTTTTGACCGGCTCGGCCGCCAGATACGCCTCACGGCGCTCGGCGAAAAATTCCAGGAACACGCCACGCGCGTGCTTGACGAGTTGGAAGGGGCGCGCCAGGAAATTGAGGAGCTGCGAGCCCTGCGCCAGGGAAGCGTTTCGTTAGGAGTCATCCCGACCATCGCTCCTTACCTCATGCCGCAAATCGTGCGGGAATTCAGCTCCGCGTGTCCCCACGTGCAACTCAAAGTGACCGAAGGTCTCACCCACTCCTTGCTCGGCCAGCTTGCGGAGGGCGAGCTCGACTCCGCTCTGCTGAGCCTGCCCACGACGGAGCCTGATGCGATCGCGGAGCCTGTTATTGAGGACCGGATGCTGCTTGCGGTGCCAGCCGGTCATCGGATGTGGCGGCAAAGACGGAGGCGGATATCCTTTCGCGATGTTGCTGACGAGCCCTTTCTGCTGCTCAAAGAAGGCCATTGCTTCCGGAATGATTTCTTGAATCTGTGCAGGGATTCGCGCGTGAATCCTCACGTCGTCTTTGAGGGGGGCCAGTTCGAAACGCTGGTCGCCATGGTTGCCGCTGGCTTTGGCATTACGGTTCTGCCGGCGATGGGCCGTGCGCGCTTCGAGGTTGCTCGGGTGGGCCTGCTCGATTTCGCTCCCCCGGAACCACACCGGACTATCGGCGTGGTCCGCTGGAAAGGAAAATACGTCACTCCAGCAGCCCGCGCGCTCAGCGAAGCCATCCGGCGAGCCGCCACCCTTCCCGATTAGGCGATTTCGACCCACTGACCTCTTCTATGCAACGATTCACGCCTCACAGGCATCAAAGGTTACTCATTGGTTCGGTGAGGAACTTCGCCACAATCCGGCGAGTGAAAGCCGCACAAAGCGGCGCGTCCCGCGTTCCGCGTGCCGCCGTCCGTAGCCTATTGGTGGGTCTGGCGCTCCTGGCGCAGCTTCAATTCACATGGCTGGCGGCCTATCACTTCCATCCCGATTTCTGGTGCGAGGGTCCTTCGTCAACTCAAACCATCCGCGCGGCGCAACATCGAGGAGCGCCTGCAGATGACTCGCGTTCCTGTCCGCTCTGTCAACTCCTGCGCCAGAACCGTTCCACCTTGTCTGCAACCGGAGTCCGATCCTTCAATAGTGTCGTGGCCGTGCGGATCGTTGTGGTACTTGCGGCCAGACCCCCGGCACCCTTCCGTATTCGCCGTGCCGGACGCGATCCTCCCTTCTCCTTATAGCCAACCCAAACTCCTGGCGAACGGGCTTAGCTTCGCGGCGTGAGCTTGTAATTTTCGGGTCCGCGATGCCCAAGCTGACAGCGCCATCTTATCTTCCACACTGTCCAGACCACGGTTAGAACTCTACAACCGTGTCGCCGCTGACAGCGGCGTAGAGATAAGGAGATTCCACATGAGTTCAAATTCAAAGGGAGTACCCTCACTCGCAGGCAGGCGTGCATTACTCTTGGTCCTGATCGCATACGCCGGCGTAGCCGTTTTTCCTCTCGTGGTTGCGGGGCAGAACTTCGGCAGCGCCGGGTCGGTTACCGGTACGGTCACTGACCCGTCAGGCGCCGTGATTCGTGGCGCCACGGTAACCATTTACAACCCCGTCAGCGGCCTTCAACGCGCGGAGTCAAGCGACAGCTCGGGCCGCTTCGGCTTTCCCAACGTGCCTTTTAGTTCGTATCACGTGACGGTTATCGCGAAGGGATTCGCAACCCACGTGGAGGATGTTAACGTCCGCTCAACGGTTCCCATTAGCCTGACCATCAAGATGGAGCTGCCAAGCGCGGTCACCACGGTGACGGTCACGGGCGAGCCGCATGACCTGCTGAGTACGAATCCGACTATGGAGACGAATATCAACCGGCAGCTCTTCAATCAGCTTCCTCTTGAAAGCCAGTCGTCTTCGCTCAGCTCCCTGGTGACGCTGGCATCGCCCGGAGTGGCCGCCGACTCGAACGGACTCTTCCATGGAATCGGCGATCACGCCTCGAACTCGTTCTCTCTCGACGGCCAGCCGATCACCGACCAGCAAAGCAAAGTTTTCTCGAACCAGATTCCGGTCGCCTCGGTGCAATCGATGCAGGTGATCGAGGGCGCGCCTCCGGCGGAGTATGGAGACAAGACCAGCCTGGTAATCTTAGTGACCACTCGCTCCGGCCAGGGCGACACCACGCCGCACGGCGACGTGTCGGCCTCTTACGGCACATTTGGAACCACGAACGACGGATTCGACCTCGCTTACGGCGGACAGAAGTGGGGTAACTTCATTGCCGTCAACGGGCTCGACACCAGCCGCTTTCTCGACGGCCCGGAATTCGACGTGATGCACGATAAAGGCAACGAGGAGAATGCGTTCGACCGCGTCGACTATAGCTTCTCCCAGAAGGACTCGCTGAACCTGAACCTGGAATTTACGCGGTCCTGGTTCCAGACGCCCAATTCGTACGACGCGCAAGATGCGACAGCATGGAATGGGGTCGTCGTGGACAACGGCGGCCTCGGTCCGAACGGCCTGCCAGTTGGCCCTACGGATCAGCGCTCACAGATCAGGACCTTTGATATCGCTCCCACGTGGACCCACTTGTTGGGCCCCCACGCGGTCGCCACTCTCGGTGTGTGGATGCGGCATGACGAATACCAATATTTCCCGAGTGACAACCCTTTCTCGGACCTGATACCGGATCTGCAGGAGGAGAGCATTGGCCAGTATAGGACGCTCGGCAATGCCGGCGTTCGCGGAGACTATGCTTACGTCAACGGGATCAATAACGTGAAGGTGGGCGTTAATTACATGCAGACGTTCCTGACGGAAAATGACACCTTTGGAATCGTCAACCCGGATACCAACGCTGTTTGTTTGAATTCTAACGGAACCCCTTATACCAATCCGGGGCTCACCAATCCGGCGGACTGCGTTGGCTCGCTCACGCCGAATCCAAGCTTTATTCCACTCCTCGGCTGTTACGACCTGACGCGAACGGCGCCGCTGCCAGCTTCCGATGGCTGCTCCACTGCAACCAGCGGGCTTTACGACTTCTTTGGCCGTACCGACATTAAGGAACTGGCCCTTTACGCTCAGGATTCCATCACCAGAGGCCCCTGGGACTTAAGCCTCGGGGTACGCCAGGATTTTTACAACGGCATCACTATTGGCGCCCAGACGGAACCTCGCGTCGGCATCGCTTATGACATAAAGCCCACCAATACTGTCTTGCGGGTCTCATATGCCCGAACTTACCAGACGCCGTTTAACGAAAATCTGATCCTCTCGAGCGAGGGATGCGATTATCCCGTGATCCGCGACCTCATGGCGACGACCGTCGCCCCGTGCGTATCGGAAGCGCCGCTAAAGCCCGGCCCGCGCAATGGATTCAATGCCGGCCTCGACCAAGCGTTTGGGCGGCATTTTGCCCTTAGCGGCCAGTACACCTGGGAGTACACGCAAGACGCCTTTGACTTCAGCGTGCTGGGCGATTCGCCCATCACTTTTCCCATCGAATGGGACAAATCGAAAATCTCCGGATTTACCCTCAAGGGCACGGTTCCCACCTACCACGGCCTGACGGCTTTCGTGGTGATGTCCAGCGTTGCGGCGCGTTTTTGGGAGCCGCAACTCGCCGGGATTGGCTCCGCCCCGGCCTGCGCGCCACCCACGGGATGCGAGGTGTTTCGCATCGATCATGACGAGCGCTTTAACGAGACATTTCACCTCCAATACCAGCCTTGGAAGACCGGGCCATGGCTCGGGTTCAACTGGAGATATGACAGCGGGTTGGTGGCCGGCTCAACCCCGTGCTACAACCCCGATACGGCAACATGCGCAGGCACGTCGACGACGCTCGATGGCCAGCCGGCAATATTGATGCTCAATACAGCCACGGGTTTGCCTCTGACTCCCGATCAGGAGTCTCAGGCCGGGCTCACGTGCAACGGCGTGGCAGCAACACCGACCCATGGTCTGCCCAGCCCGTGCCTTGCGTCAGAGTTCGGGTCAAGCCTCCTCAGCATACCGGCGCCAGGAATGGAAAACGACGACCACGATCCGCAGCGAGTGGCGCCACGCAACTTGTTTGATATGGCCATCGGCGACGACAACCTTTTTCACACCGAGAAGCGTCGATGGAGCCTGCGCCTCGACGTGATTAATCTAACGGATAAAGTCGCACTCTATAACTGGCCTTCCACGTTCAGCGGCACGCACTACGTGACGCCGCGTACCGTGTCGGCCACGCTCGGCTTCCACTTCTGATCAGACGATCGAGTCGTGACGTAACTTAAGCTGCCCGCGCTGTCAACTTCTGCGTCAGAACCGTCCACGGTCACGTCAAAGTCCGGATAGGGACGGTTGTAGCGCAGCGCGGCCTTTGGCCGCAACCAAAGCCAGAGGGAAATCTTGCCCTCGCCCCCTTGGGGGAGAGGGCGGTGCGCAGCGCCGGGTGAGGGGGTCGCCAAAAAGCTTGCTAAAAAAACAGGATTTTACGGTATTGCAATGCAGCGTTCGCCCTGTAACGCTGCGGCTTTTTCTTGCAAATGACAAGCCGCAGGGCTAAAAAGCGAGCCCTGCGCTACAAAATGGCTAACTATGAGTTATACACAACGACATAAGTCCGCGACGGCTATTTTGTTGTGGCGCCGCTCTATGAGCGGCGAAATTCGCCGGTCGCAGACCGGCTCTACGGCGATCGAGCGTCGCGGACTTAATGTCGCTCAGTATAATATAGAGAGATTGGAGATGAGGTCACATTCAAGAGCAGTGCCATCACCGGCAGGCAGACGAGCATTACTCTTGGTGCTTATCGTATACCTCAGCATAGCCGTTTCCCCACTCGTGGTTGCTGGGCAGAACGTGGGGAGCGCGGGAACGATTGCGGGCACGGTAACCGACCCCTCCGGCGCCGTGATTCCGGGCGCCACGGTAACCATTTACAATCCCGTAAGCCAGTACCAGCGCACCGCCTCAACCAATAGCTCGGGCGACTTCAGCTTCACCAATGTGCCTTTTAATCCGTACCACATGACGGTGGTCGCGAAGGGATTCGCTGCCTACGTGCATGACGTTGACGTCCGCGCAGTCGTTCCCATCAACCTGAAGATTAGCCTGAAGATCAGCACGGGCACGCAGACGGTGACCGTCACGGCGCAGTCGAATGATCTCATCGAAACAACTCCTACTAACCACACCGATATCGACCGCAGCATGTTTAGCAAGCTCCCTTTAGAAAGTCAGTCGTCGTCGCTTAGCTCCCTCGTCACGCTGGCCTCGCCGGGAATCGCTGCCGATTCTAACGGGCTTTTTCACGGAATGGGTAGCCACGCGTCGAATTCGTTCTCCATAGACGGCCAGCCCATCACCGACCAGCAAAGCAAGGTCTTTTCCAATGAGATGCCCGTCAGCGCGGTCCAGTCGATGGAGGTGATTCCTGGCGCGCCGCCGGCAGAATACGGAGGCAAGACGAGCGTGGTGATCGTGGCTAACACGCGTTCTGGCCAGGGCATGACCACGCCGCACGGCGACGTGACCGCGTCCTACGGAACGTTCGGCACGACGAAGGACGGTTTCGACCTCGGCTACGGAGGGCAGAAATGGGGAAACTTCATCTCGGCCAACGGATTGGATACCAGCCGGTTCCTGGACACGCCCGAGTTTACGGTGATGCATGACAAAGGCAATGAAGAGAATGCGTTCGACCGTATCGACTATCAATTCTCCACCAAGGACACCGCTCACGTAAACCTCGAATTCACTCGCTCCTGGTTTCAAAATCCTAATTCCTACGACCAGGAACTTCATCTTGGCATCACCAACCCTTTGACCGGCGATCTTCTGGGTCCAACCGATCAGCGCTCGCAAATCAAGACCATCGACGTTGCACCCTCCTGGACGCACCTCATCAGCCCGCACACAGTGTTCACTCTGGACGAGTGGGTACGGCAGGACCAGTATAACTATTACCCCAGCGGCAACCCGTTTGACGATTATTCTCCCGACCTTCAATCCGAGACCTTCCGCCAGTCGCGGAAGCTGACCAACATAGGCGGAAAAACCAGCCTGGACTATGTGAAAGGTGGCAACAACGTAAAGGTTGGAGTCCAGTACATGCAGACATTCCTTACGGAAGGCGACCAGCTTAGCATTGTCGATCCGACGCTGGTCTCGTCGCTCGGCTGTCTGGCTTCGAATGGTACCGCCGTCCCAGGCACGCCCTGCGCGATCCTTGCGCCCTACGATTTGGCGATGGGCGGTGGTTACTTCACCTTTTTTGGACACACGGACGTTAAGGAGCTTGCGCTCTACGGCCTGGATCAGATCACTAAGGGGAATTGGTCTGCCAACCTGGGAGTTCGCGGCGACTTCTATAATGGCATCACGATTGGCCGCCAGGCAGAACCTCGCCTGGGCGTTGCTTATGACATCAAGCCCAGCAATACGGTCCTTCGAGTTTCCTACGCGCGAACGCTGGAAAGCCCTTTCAACGAGAATCTGATCGTATCCAGCGAAGGCTGCAAATATCCTTTCCTTGCCACTCTTGTACCGCCGGCCGGTGTTCCCTGTCCCGTACAGCCGATCCAGCCGGGCTGGAGCAACCAATTCCACGCCGGCCTGGAACAAGCCTTGGGGAAACACCTCGTCGTGGACTGGGAGTACGTTTGGGACTACTACCACGATGCTTTCGACTTCGGTATAATCGGCAACACCCCGCTCACCTTCCCGATTGAGTGGTCCCGTGCCAAGATTCCCGGCTGGGACGGCCGCCTGACTCTAGCCAACACGCATGGCTTTTCGGCATTTGTGGTGGCATCGAGCGTGGCGGCGCGTTATTTCCTGCCGCAAGTCGCGGGGCTGCCCATCGTCCCGGCTTCAACTGGCGTCTTCCGCATCGACCACGACGAGTTTTTGAACGAGACGACGCACCTTCAATACCAGCCGTGGAAACGCGGACCGTGGTTCGCGTTTGACTGGAGGTATGACAGCGGCCTCGTCGCCGGCTCAACGCCGTGTTACAACCCGTCCACATCAACCTGTGCCCCGACATCGACAACGCTCGATGGCCAGCCGGCCATATTGATGTTGAATACCGCAACCGGTGAGCCCTTGACTCCCGACCAGGAGTTTGAAGGCGGGCTCACGTGCGATGGCGTAGCCGCAACCATCACTAAAGCTCTGCCCAGCCCCTGCCTTGCGTCAGAGTTCGGATCTACGCTCCTCTACATCCCGGCGCCGGGAACAGAAAACGATGACCACAACCCGCAGCGAACGTTGCCCCGCAACGTATTCGACATGTCGGTCGGCGACGACAATCTGTTCCACGGCGACAAATACAAGTGGAGTCTTCGCGTTGACATGGTCAACCTCGCCAACACAGAGGCGCTCTATAACTGGCTTTCCACGTTCAGCGGCACGCATTACGTGACGCCGCGAACCGTGTCGGCCACGCTCGGCTTCCACTTCTGATCAGACCCGTCTCCGCCGTTCTGAGGTGCTTCGATGCCGAGGAAAATCCGAGCTGTATTGTTTGATGCGGGTAACACGCTGATTTTTCCTCGCATTGATGAAATCGCCCGTGATCTCACCAACCTCGGCTATCCTGCCGAAGTCGAAGATTTTTACGAGGCCGACCGCATTGGCAAGCGCAAACTCGACGAATGGCTTTGGCCGCTGATCGAGAGGGGCGAGGTCCCTCGTAACGCCGACTATTTTTATTGGACGGAATATCTTCGGGCTGTCGTCGAGCGCGCCGGAGTTCCCCAAGAAAAGCAATACGATGTGGGAGTTCAACTCTCCGCCGGTTTTTCCCAAGCCACCCTCTGGTCCCGCGTGTTTCCTGAAACCCCCGGTTGCCTTGAGAGGCTTTGCCGCGAAGGATTTACCCTGGGAGTGATTTCAAATGCTCTAGGTACCATTGAGGAGCAACTTCGGCGAGTGAACCTGGCGGATTACTTCAAATTCATCCTTGATTCCCACCTGGTCGGCGTGGAGAAGCCTCACCCGGAAATCTTTCGGATGGCAGTCGAGCGCTGCGGCTGTTCCGCTTCTGAAGCGGTCTTCATCGGCGACCTTTACTCGACGGATATCGGGGGCGCCACCGGCGCCGGGCTTCGCGGGGTGCTTCTCGACTGGATACAAGCCTACCCGGACGCGCCCTGGCCGCGCATCACTTCTCTGCTTGAATTCGATAGCGTCCTCTCTACCCTCCAAGCACAACCCTCCTGATATTAGAGGTGGTGGTCCGGCAGTTGCCGCAGGGAGGACCGCGCCACGCTCCAAATCAGAGCCCCAAAACCCTCGCGTCAAAGTCCGGATAGGGGTGGTTGTAGCGCGGCGTTCGCCTTGTAACGCTGCAGCTTTTTCGTGCAAATGACAAGCTGCAGGACTAAAAAGCGAGCCCTGCGCTACCAAAACGCGCTCCAAACCGCAGTAAGCCCAACTTTGACGGAACCCTGCGTGGTTTACTGGATTGACTTACTGGGTAGTGGGTCAGTTTGATGTAGAGGCGGCTTTATGCCGCCATCCGGCGAGGTAAACTCGCCGCTACAAATTCAAACTGACCCACTACCCATTTACTGGATTGACTTTGCCCCAGAAGAGGAGTATGAACGAGGAGTAGAGATTCCACGCCAGCCCCTTGCAACTGACTAAGGACGGAGGCCTTCCATGAAAATGATGTCGCGCATCCTCAGCTTAGGGTTTACCGTCGCCTTATTGGGTTCCCAGTTCACAGCAATGGCTCAGGAAAAAGGCTATTCGCACATTCGCATCGTGCGGGTGAGCTTTGTAAATGGGACC
>JASHOS010000118.1 GCA_030040995.1 Terriglobia bacterium
GGTGATCGATGATAGCGCCCGTGCGCAGATTGCGCATGCGGGCCTGAACGAAAGCTCGCAGGTTGCCGGGGGTCCTGTGCTCAGCCTTGAATATCGAGAAAAGCTCGTTATTGTGTTTTATGACCATGCCCGGCCGAAGATCGTTTGCGTTCATGCGATTGATTTTAGCGTTCTGTGCTGTCGCCCGTCAACGAACCCGAGGGTGCGACGCACGGTCAAGTCAAAGTCGCCAAACGAGCGTGCAGTTACAAAACGGTTGGGTGGCGCACACGGCGCGAAGATTCTCCCCGCCGCGCCAAGTGCATGTTAGGGTAGCTTAAGAAAATCGCGGGGTGGACCAGACATGCCGTTTATGCCTGCCTGCGGTCGGGCCCGCGATCCTTTGATCGCGGAAATCGCATCTCCCGTCTCCTCCCTGTACCTGCTTCAATGCGGCCGCGCTCGGAAATCTAAAATCCAAAATGGCGCTCGCTCTGAAAAAAATTGTCTCGCTCGTCGCACTCGTCCCCAACCTCTCAATTGAACCTGCTAAGCTAATTGGCCTATGGTACGAGTGTCGCCGGTGGAAAGGAATTTGTAGCGCCGACCTTCAGGTCGGCACTTGGCCAGATGCCGGGCTGAAGCCTGGCGCTATGCGCGCAAAACTGAAAAATTACCTCCTCCAGGCGGAGAGAATTGACCAATGCTAAAAGATTGTTTATTTTTTGACGACCGAACCTGACAAGTAATTGAAAACACGTCACATTATAAATTCCCAACGACGTACGAACCCGAGACCGAACCTGAGCCTTGCCTCTATTAACAGATATCTGCTTCGAAATGAGCAAGATATAACCTGCACGAAAACTTGGGGTAACCCAACAAGTGATTGAAAACAAAGGATCGCATCTGCTACGGCCCAACGTCCCGGATTTCCGAAAGGTAGCTCGCCAACGGGCCACCTCAAAACTCCGGCATATGAGGTGCGGAAGGTAAGCAGCGTAGAGGTAGGGCTTGCCCTACCCTCGTTGATTTTTTGGGCGGCAATCAAGGGGACGGCAAGCGGCGTAGCGCGGACCTCTGTCCAGCTAATCGGGAAGGTGGGCGGGTTATCCGTCGGGTGAGCGAAAAGCCACAGACCGCAAACACGGTCGGTCTGCGCTACTATCTGGGTATGGCACGAATCGTTCACTTCCGAGATTTTGAAGTGACCGTGGGGCGCGGATCAGGTTCGTCCTGATCCACCTACAGGAAAGCCCAATTTATCTCTACGGTAAACACCCTATTGATATTTCTGGATTCACTAGCGTAGAATGTTTAAGATTCTACTAAGGGGGTCTTGCCTGGGAGTTATGTAAGACCGACTCGCGGTCGGCCTCTTTACAATCAAAAGGGAAAGGAAGTGCACATGCGGAACAGGAACGTCTCATTGCTCATGCTGTTTCTTCTGTGTTTTTTGGGCACCGCAGTTATTGCGACTGCAGACCCGATTGGCGTAACCATATCTTCAGGGATGACTTCTTCGGTGACTGGTGCCACGACCGTCACCTTTGTTAGCACCACTAATCCGGCGGGGTTCGCGTATAACTGCTCGTCGCCAAGCCCGGATTGCGGTATTTTCGCCGCATCCGCCGCGGCGGCGCCCTACACGAGAAATCCCACTGGCAACACGGGCAACTTCATCGCCTCAGGGACCGGATCAGAAAACATCAATATTACCCTTGCAACTGTCCAGTCGGCGCTGGGCATCTCGACGCCCATCAATTACTTTGGGCTTTACTGGGGCAGCGTAGACAGCTATAACACCTTGTCGTTTTATGACGGGACAAAGCTGGTTGAGGCTTTCACAGGAGCAGAGCTGCTTGGCATGGATTCTTCGTTAAGTGCGGGATCAAGCTCTGTTTTCGTGAATTTCGCTTTCGACGGGAACACAATTACCAACATCGTATTTACGTCAACGCAAGAAAACTTCGAGAGCACGAACGAAGCGTTTGCCGAAACCCCGGAGCCGGCCACACTGGCTCTGATGGGAATCGGTTTGTTGGGACTCGCCTTCTTGGCTCGCAGGCGGGCTCACCAAGTCCGTTGATTTGGCCAATCCTTCAGTTTCCGCAAGAGAGAAGCTTTTCAGGAGCGGTCGGCTGTTTTAGCACTCAGCAGAGGCGTCATCTCCGTCGTGGATGACGCCTTTATTTTTTCTCTTTCCGAATAACACCTCAGTTTCGGGTGCATTTGTAGCGGCGGGTTTATCCCGCCACACGGAATGGCGGCATAAAGCCGCCTCTACGCGCCCGAAACCGAGGCTTCATCCTTCCGGGGCTCGTTCACTCCACCACTGAAAAGAGAAGCTTGTTGCCCGAGCGATCAATCCGTTCCAGGCGCGCTATGACGCGATCGCCCAAGCGGTAGGCGCGCTTTTTGTCTCTGTGCGCCAAGGCTTGGAGGCTTTCCCGGTAAACCCACCCTGGGTCGTCGAAGCTCTCGATTGGCACGAAGCCTTCCACAAACAGCTCCATGAGCTCCACAAAGAAGCCGTGCCGGGTGAGGCTGATGATCAGCGCTTCAAACTCGTCGCCCAGCCGTCCTGCCATGAACGTAACCTTCTTCCAGTCCATAAGGTCGCGCTCCGCTTCTGCCGCCCGCCGCTCGCATTCAGAGGTTTCGATGCCCAAAGCCTTCAGCTCCGGGTTACTGAGGAAAACTCCTCCGTCGAGGCCATCCGCCGCAGCTACCACGCTCACGGCGGGCTGCAGCCGGGAAGCAAGCCCGGCTGCATGGCGCTTCTGACGGGTCGCCTGGCTGCTGGCGGCGGGGTAAGAATGCGCCGTTCCGGCTTCCTCACGAAGGGCTGCCCTGAGCACGCGGTGCACAATCAAGTCCGGGTAGCGCCGGATAGGGGAGGTGAAGTGCGTATAGGTAGGTGCGGCGAGCGCGAAATGGCCGCTGTTTTCTTCCGCGTATCGCGCTTGCTTCAGTGAGCGCAACATCAGGTAAGCAAGAATCCGTTCCTCCGGCTTACCGGCAATCCTTTTCGTCAAATGCTGATAATGCCGTGAAGTGATTTCGAAATTTTCAGGAATCGCAAATTCCTGGTAGCGTGGGCGCCGAGCGCGATCGTCCTGGCGGAGCACGCGAACACGTCGCACGGCAGGCAGCTCGATGCCGAGCGAATACCCGAAGCTAGCGGCGATTTCCTCAAATTCGGCGACTTTTTTCGGATCGGGCCGTTCGTGAATGCGGTAGAGTGAAGGGATATTGCGTTCCTCAAGGTATGTGGCCACCGCTTCGTTGGCGGCCAGCATGAATTCTTCGATGATCCGGTGAGCAATGTTGCGCTCGGAGCGGATGACGCCCGTCATCTGGCCTTGCTCGTCGAACAGAATTTCCGGCTCCGGCAGGTCGAAGTCGATTGATCCCCGGTCCTCTCGCCTCCTGAAAAGAACGGTAGCCAACTCTTCCATCAGTTTGAATTGTGCGACGAGCGGCTGATACCGCTGGCACGCCGCTTCTTCGCCGGCGAGAATGGCGTGGACGGCGGTGTACGTCATTCGTTCCGCGCTGCGAATGATGCCCGGCCTCAGACTACGCCGAACCGTCTGTCCGTGGGCGTCAATTTCCATGATTACGGACATCACCAGCCGCTCGGTATGCGGGTTCAGGCTGCAAATGCCGTTCGAAAGCTCGAGTGGCAGCATGGGGACAGCGCGGCCCGGAAAATAAACGGAGGTGCCGCGGAGGCGAGCCTCACGATCCAGGGCGGTGCCAGGTCTCACGTAGTGAGCGACGTCCGCAATGTGCACCTGAAGAATGTAGTTTCCCCCGGCGCCGCGCTCTACATGGACCGCGTCGTCGAAGTCCTTGGCGGTTTCACTGTCAATGGTCACAATTGGCGCCCAGCGGAAATCCTGCCGCCGTTCGCGATCCGCATCCATCACAAGCTGAGGCGCGCTTTCCGCTTCGGCCAGTACTTCCGGCGGGAAGCGGTGGGGCAGGTGAAATTTGCGGATCATCATCTCCACATCAACGCCAAAATCGTCCCGGCGGCCAAGGACCTCGATCACCCTTCCACGCGCCGCCGAGAGGCGGCTTGGAAAATGAGTGATTTCGACGTCTACGATCATGCCATCCGGATCGCGCGCCGCAACCACTGGAGCTCTGCCGCGCTCGCCGGTGAACTGACGGTTTCGGGCCATTCCCTGGCGCCGCGATTCCGGCCATTCGTGTCCGCGCGCGATCACAATTTCGCCGGAAATATGCCGGTCGAACGGGACAACGTAGTTGTACGGCGAGCCACAATGAAACTCGCCGACCACCGTTTTCTGCGCATGATCGATCACCCGCAGAACAGCCCCTTCGAGCTTGGCTTCCTCCTCGCGGCCCCGGGACCGCGCCCGGAAAACCTGCACTTCCACCCTGTCCCCGTGCATGGCGTCTTTCATGGTGCCGGGAGGAATGAAAACGTCTTGCCCGGATTCGCCGGGCGGACGGTCCGGGACCACAAATCCATAGCCTTCGCGGTGGCCAATTATCCGTCCGATGACGACATTCTTGGCCACCTCGCGCGCCGCGAACCGCCCTCGAGTTTGATTTTTACCGTTCAATCCGCCAGAAGAATTGCTATGCCTGGCCAGCGTGAAATGGCTTTTTTTCAGGTAAAGAATTTCCCGCCGTTTGGAAAGCTCCTTAAGCGCAGACTTCAGTTGGCGAGCCTGGCTGCTGCGCAAACCCAGCGCTTCAACCAACTCCCGCAGGCGGAATTCCCTCTGCGGGCGAGCCTCAAAGACCTTCAGGATTTCCTGTTTTGAAGGAAACTCGCGCATCTTGCTCTCAGTTTAGCATTCACGCCGAGGCTGGCCTTACCGCCCGCCGCTCGGGCGTGGGGGTGACGCAGGCATTGGCACTTCATGTCTGCGATCAGCGAAGCTGAGAGGGTTAACATGGTGAGGCACCGCAAGAGCCTCTCGCTTCGCGAGATCGCAGACACTACACTACAAGTGTCTGCGCCACCCCGACCGACAAACCGCGGACCTCAAGACCGGAGGTCCGCGCTACCCGCTGTATTTCGCTGCTACCAGCGATGGAATCGAAGATGCCATAATGGTAGTAGTCGGCTGGGGCAGGCACCGGCGAACGCTCGGAACCGGGCGCGCCCCAGGCAAAGCCCGTTATGAACACGGAACCAGAGGCAAATCCGAACTCCGCTTCCCCACCTTCCGGCGCCGATCACTCCAACGCCGTCTGGGAAGAGCGCATGCTTGCCGCAAAAACCGCCCTGGCAAAATCCAAGTATGGGGAAGCTGAGCGTGAGTACAAGGCGGCGCTCGGGCTGGCGGAATCTTTTGGATTTCACGATCCTCGCTTCTCGGAGGCGCTTGCCGGACTGGCCGAAGCCTATCGCGCGCAAGGCCGTCTCGACGAAGCCGAACCGGTGTTTCTTCATGCTCTAACGCTCCTTGAGGAGGCCGGCGGCGCCAAAGCGCCGCCGGTAGCTTATGTGCGCAGCAACCTCGCCGCGCTTTATATTGCACAGGGGAAAGCTGAACAGGCGGAGCAACAGTACCGTGAGGTGATCAGGGCTGAGGAATCCGTCTCCGGCGCGGCCAGCTCGTCCCTGGCTTCAAGCCTCAATAATCTTGCCCTGTTCTACAAATCCCAGGGGCGGTTCTCTGAAGCGTTGCCGCTCCTTCAGCGTGCTTTGAGAATGTGGCTCAAGACTTTGGGATCCAATGACGCTCGCGTCGCCACCAGCCTCAACAATTTCGGCGCGGTCTGCCACGCGGGCGGAAAATACGCCGAGGCCCAATCCCTATTCAGATATTCTCTCGCAATCAAGGAGAAGGCTTTGGGCTCGGATCATCCCGAGGTGGCTACGATACTCAACAATCTGGCAGAGTCGTACAGCGCGCAACGTCAATATGGCGAGGCCAAGGCGCTCTATGAGCGAGTTCTTGCCATAGACGAATCCGTCTTTGGCCCGGAGCACCCTGAAGTTGCCACGGACCTGAGCCTGCTCGGGTCGATTTGTGAGTCACAAGGGAATTATGTGGGAGCGGAGGCACTTTATCAGCGCGTAATTCGAATCCGCCGGAAAGCACTGCCTCCCGAACACCCTTTGCTGGCTAAAAGCCTCAGCAAGCTCGAAAACGCGCGCCGTCTTCAAAGCCGGATGAAAGAGGCGCCGCCGGCCGAGTCGCCAGTAGGGGAAGCTCAGCAGACAGCCGTGGCGCCGAAGATCGAACCGGAACGCGCCAGCTTGTTGGCTTCGCCACGGGCGAGCAAGGACCGTAGGGAGACGCTCTCCTCGCCGGAGCTTTCAGGCCCGGAGCAAGTCCCGGACGCAACGCCGGCACCTGCTGAGGGGCACGAAGGGCCGGATTACCAAGCTAAACCGGAAGCTTCCGGCCAATCCGGCCAGCTTCCGCCTGGCTCGCCGTTAGAGCGGATGATTTTTATCAATGTTGCGGATTTGGACATTGATCCTCCCGCGGCTGTCAAAGCGCTCATGGGTCTCGGCGGCAGGTACGTCGAGAGCGGGAGACTTCGGGAAGCGGAGGGCCTCTACGAAAAAATGCTCACCGCGGCGAAGCTTGCACCCACCGAGAGCGGTCCGTTTGCGGGCGCCGCGCTCAATAATTTGGGTTTGCTTCTGTATTGCCGGGGCAAGAAGACTGAGGGTTTGGTTTTGGTGCAGCAGGCGCTGGCATTTTGGCTGAGCTTTCTTGGAACCGACCATCCTCACGTCGCGGCCGTATTGAACAATCTCGCCAGCTTTTGCATGGAATCAGGAAACGTGCCGGAGGCCGAGGCGCTCTACCACCGGTCGCTAGTGGCCGGACAGAAATCGGCCGGTCCTGCAACCTTTCCCATCGCCGTCGTACTGAACAACCTTCGCGATCTCCACCAAGCGTAGCGCAGACCCCGCTTTTGGGTCTGCGGCTTTTATCCCCAGAGAAAACCCGCTGACTCGCCGGTTTGTAGCGCGGGGTCCGTACTTTGACCCTGCGGCTTTTTAGCCTGGTAATTTAGGGAAAAGCCGCAGCGTTATAAGGCGAACGCTGCGCTACAAGCTGACAATCGTCGTTTCCGGCGACCGACCCCCGCACCCGTCTCGCGCCGGCTGGTGAAGGCGCCGGCCGCGAGCCACCCTCTCCCTCACAAGAGGGCGAGGGCGACCGTCAAAGGCTTGCCGGGAAGCTACTGGTCGTCGTCGCCATTCGGCGAGACGACAATATAGTACGGCGCTCCCTGACGAATGACGCGCAACAGCGTCTGGCCTTTGGCTTGGGACGCCAATTGGTCGAACTGTTGAGCGTTATCCACAGGATGGCGGTTAATGCTCTCGATGACGTCGCCCTGAGTCAGATACCGAACTGCGGGGCTGTTGGAATCGACGTTGGTGACCACCACTCCGTGTACGCTTGAGGGCAATCCCAATTGCTGGAGGATTCCGGACGTAAGGTTTTGCACCGTAACGCCCGCCAGCGGCCCGCCTGAAGGAGCTTGTCCCTGTCCTCCTTGTCCTTCTGGTCCTCCCTGTCCGGCGTACTGGGGCAGATTCGCCGGGCGCGTGCCCAGAGTAACCTTGACGTTCAGGCGCTGTCCGTTTCGCAATATGCCCAGCGTGATCGTTGTGCCCGGATCGGCGTTCTCAACGTCTGCTTGCAGTTGACCCTGGCCTTCTATTGATTCGCCATTGATGCGGCGGATGATGTCGCCGTTTTTGATTCCGGCTTTCGCGGCAGGTCCCCCTGGCGTTACGTCTTCGATAAGAGCTCCAGCGGTGTCCGGAGCATTAAACTGTTTAGCCAGATCTGCGGTGACTACTCCTAGTGTGGCCCCAAGATAACCTCGAGTCACTTTGCCGGTCTTGATCAGATCGGTCATCACGTGCTTGGCTTCGTCTATCGGAATAGCAAAGCCAATTCCCAGAAAACCGCCTTGCTCTCCGCCGTTCCCTCCGCTGATGATCCACGTGGGAACTCCAATCACCTGGCCGTGAATGTTAACTAACGCTCCGCCGGAATTGCCGGGATTGATGGCGGCGTCGGTCTGGATGAAGTTCGCAGCCATCGGTTCGGCTTGGTCGGAGGCCCGTCCCAAAGCGCTCACGATTCCCCGCGTCATAGTGAAATACTGCTCGAACGGGTTGCCGAAAGCCATCACCATATCTCCGACGTGCAAGGTGGATGAATCGCCCAGCACCGCAGTCGGCAAGTTATGAGCGTCGATCTTGACGACGGCAATGTCAGTTTGCGGATCGGCGCCGACCACCTTGCCCTTAAACTGCCGATTGTCGTGGAGGACGACAGTGATTTGCGTCGCGTGCGCGATCACATGGTTATTGGTGAGAATATATCCATCCGGTGAGACAATGGTGCCGCTTCCTAAAGCGCGCTGCCGTTGCTCCTGCGGTACTTGGGGGAGCATGTTGCCAAAAAACTGCCGCAAGAATGGATCCATGCCCCAGAGGGGCGACTGCACCTTAGTCACTTGCGTGCTTCTGATGGCCACTACGGAAGGCAATACCGCTTGAGCGATCCTTTCGTAGGCTCCGTCTATTTTTTGCAGTGATTCGATATCCGGCCCATCGAGCCCATTTCCATTGGCAAGAACAAAGACCGTGGACGGATGATCAAAGTGCAAGATCAGCGAAAAAGCGAGGAGAAGAACGCCAATACAAGTCAGGCTCAGACCCAGCAGATTCTCCCGCAGAAATCGTTTAGTGGTGTAATTCATAGAACTTTTCCTCCTTGTGTGAAAAGAGGCGCTATTCGAAAGCAGCTATCAACTGCTTGAGCGCCAGCGCCGGAGCATTGGTTATGCGCCCCGAAACGGGAATTTTGTTCTCGTTGTAGCGCCGGGCTTTAGCCCGGCACGTGCCGACCTGAAGGTCGGCGCTACCGGATGTCATTGCCCGCGAAGCTATGAAAATGACCCCTGCCCTCGCCCCTGTGGGGGCAATGCCAGATGCTCTTTTCATATCTCCCAATAGATTGGACGTGTTCCACGCCGCGACGTGAGACGGCCACCCTCGCACAGCCTAAGCGTTTTCAGGGTTATCAAGCCGATTTAATTCTATTACAGGGGTTTGCGTCCGTCCAACCTACCCCTGCCTCCGGGCGCGCATCCAGTAAGTTTGATGCCCTCGCGTGCGCGGCGGTTTCCATCTGGAAAGGTCGTAGGGGCAGGTAGCTTGGGCTCGCTGCGGCGATTCCGCGGCTTCTTCCCTGGGGCCATAGGGGTACGGCTTGCCGTACCCTGTCTCCAGCCCACTGATCGTGAGATGCACGGCGGGGTACGGACTCTGCATTCCAAGGCCGTAATTTCTTGCCTTTTTGGCAATGCTTTTGGCGCCTGTCATTCTGATCCCGCGAAGCGGGAGAAGAATCTCCGTATTTCGTTATACCTTAGGAAATACAGGGATTCTTCTCTCGCTGCGCTCGCTCAGAATGACAGTTTCCGTAGGTTGCGGCTTGGCGGCGCTGAGCTGCCGCTGTTGGCCCCAATTGCTGAAAGCTGATTGCTGACCGCTGATAGCTGTTGCTTGCTTTACCCATTCAGATCGCTACTTTGATCTCGTTTCCCTCAACCTGTACTCGATAGGTCGCGACTTTCATGGATCGATCTTCGCAGTTTTCCCCGGTGCAGACGTCGTATTCCCATCCGTGCCAAGGACAGGTTACGATTTTGCCCGATAGATCTCCTTCCCCGAGGGGTCCGCCCTGGTGTAGACACGTATTATCGAGAGCATAAATTGTGCCTTCGACGTTGAAGATCGCTATCTCCCTCCCTTCAACCTCTACCGCCTTGCATTTACCCGGCTCTAGCTCCGATAGATCGGCCACTTTCACAAAGTCCGCCACGTTTTCCTCCCGCTTGACAATATAAATTTATCAACTCTTGCCTTTGCTATTATGCATAGACTGGCGCGGCAGGCAAAACAAGACAGTCCGATGTGCCTCCAATCCAGCGGTAACGGAAGATGATGTAGGGGGGACGGCTTGCCGTTCCCTTGATTACCGGCCAAGAATCAGCCAGGGTAGGGCAAGCCCTATCCCTACACAGCATGCCTTGCACGATCCGGAGCGGGGCAGCGGGCCGAAGGAGCTTGCCAGAAGCTCCTCTGCCGCACTCCGTGGCGGCCTCGGTGCAAGCGTCCCGCGCGCGTTGACACTCAATGTGAGCGGATGCTACAAAGGAACCAAACCGGCGGCGGGGAATGCGGTGAGCGTAGCTCAGCTGGTAGAGCGCCAGACTGTGGATCTGGACGTCGCGGGTTCGAATCCCGTCGCTCACCCCAACGCTTCCATTTGAGGAAGCGGTCTACTTTCTCTGGTGATAGAGCTGAGGGTTGATGAGGCGGTTCTTCTGCTTCGACCAATCGGCCCAGTTTCTGCGCCGGGTTAAATCCCAAGAGGCCGTTGCACCTTCGGGGAGAGCGAGATCGGCATTGACACTCGTGCCCGGACCGGGTGGCGCGCACGTGCAATCATCTCCACGCCACCCGGCGGGTTTCCTGGCGGAGCAGTTTGGAGCACAACTTCAATTACTTGCCCAGTTGCGCCAAGACTTCTGGCAGTACCGCCGTGCCTTCCGCTTTCACCGCGTCCAACGCTTGCGGATCAAGCCCTAGCACCTTCACAATCGTCGGCGCCACCTGGGCGGTCGCCACGGGGGCGGAGACCGTCTGTGCGGTAAAGCCGGGATTCGCAACCAGCATCACGACATTGGTATCGTCGTGCGCAAATCCACCGTGATCTCCGATCATCGTCGTGCTGCTGGAGTAGGTTATGCCCACATTGGGCGTTACGATGATGTCCGGAGTACGAGGATCATCACCGGGACCGAGACCGCCCACGTTGTAGTTCAACCAGACCGTGGGACCATAGTAGATCTCGCCCAGACCAATGGCCGCTGCATTTTGTTGCAGGAGATTCACCGCCGCCGTCACGCTTGCGCCCTGTTTCAACCAAAGCACCGATACATCATCTTCCGTGGCGCCAATCCCGGTAGGATTCAGCGGCGACTCCGAGTAGGGGATGGCGCTACCCAACAGTGTCGCCGGCGTATTGGTGCCGTCGGCGACGTACTGGCTGGTGTTGATTGGCGACTCTCCGTGCTTGGCGGTTACAATAAGGAGCGTTTCGTCTAGCAAGCCCGCGTCCTGGAGTGCGCCAACGATTTCACCGATCGAGGCATCGACGAACTCGATTTCTTCGAACAATTCTTCACTCGGTAGGGCGGCAGCATTCTGGTACCCGCCCTCGGCCACATTGGGCTCGTTCAAACTTTGCCCGAAGTATACGGATTGAAAGTTCATGCCGAACAACGCCGGTACGGACGCTGGCGCGCCATTGTGTGTCTTGCCGGCAATTTCGTTTAACAGCGCTTTTACCTTCAGCGCGTCATAGCATTGAATGTTTTCGAAGCTATTCGTCCAGGAGGACACGTTGCTCGGATCGCGAATGGTGGCGCAGGAGACACCTTCCGGAGTGCTTACACCGGGCAAGGGAATCACGGTCGAGTTGACCTCTGGCGAGTAGTAGTCATTGAGTCCCGTCCCGCCTGGTCCCGCCGTAAATGAATACGACGGATGCTTGTCAATCCATGCCGTGTAGCCGCCGGCGGCGTGCACGACGCTGAAGATGGTGTTTGTTCTCACAAAGTTCCATGGATATACCGGGGCGCAACCGGCCTGCGGGTCTCGCACCAGCTTTCGCGGGTCGATCGACGCCACTCCGCCCTCGGTTGGGGCCGCCCTCGGCGCACCTCCGTTCAGCTTGGTATCGTCATAATCGATACCCTGATCGTAGTCGGTGGTGGTTCCAGTAGGAGGTCCGTAAGGCGTACACGACCCTCCTGCCAAGCCCGTGCCGGTGGTAATGGTGGGTGGATCGAGCGACCGGTCATAGGCCACGTCATAGTACAGACCGGTTGACTTTGGCGATCCGCCCGTAGCCAATGCAGCCGTCCCTGGAAATGAATCGGAAGGCTTGGAAGACGTAGTATTCACGTAGTTGATTCCGTTTTGGGTCAAGGCGGCGAGGTTTGGACAGTACGGATCGCCGTCGTTTACACCTGCAATTCCGTGCACGCAATTGTAGAGATCTACGGCGTGCATTCCGTCAATGCTCAACAACAGTACATGCTTGATCTTTCCCGATCCTACGCTGCCCGCGTCAGCCGCGGTTCCGAGGGTCGCCGATGACAGCGCCATCGCCAGCGTAACAACTGCCAAGGCTAGCCAATGCGTCTTCATATCAGGCCTCCGTTTAAGAGAGAATATTGCAATTCGCGAGAGGCGGACCGAGGAGGGCGGACGGGCTCTGTGCATCCTGAGCCCGTCCGCCTTACGGCCCTCGCCTGTCTACGAACGGGTTATCTTCGACCTGTCTTTGATAGTTAACGGCCGCCGTTCGAGTTGAACTGGACACCCGGCAGGAGTTGGGTATGTTCAAGCTGCACTGCGTCGAGCGCGTTGGGATTCAACCCCAGAGCCTCCAGGATTGTGGGAGCGATTTGCGCAGTCTGAACCGCGGTAGTGACAGTGCTTGCCTGGAAGCTGGGATAGGAAACCAGGAGCATAACGTTCGTGTCGTCGCGTGAAAAACCGCCATGCTCAGCCAGCTTTGCGGTACTTCCCGAATAAGTCACGCCAATATTCGGGGTGACTACGATATCCGGTGTGCGGGGGTCGCCATTCGGCGGGATTCCCGGCGCATTGAAGTAAGTCTCGAGGTTCGGTCCAGAGAAGATCTCCCCGATGCCGGCAATGTTATTCGTGGTCGGTGAGGTGGAACGAAGAGTGCTGACAGCGTCCGCCGCAGTGCAACTGCTGCTCAGCCAGATCAGGGAAACGTCGTCTTCCGTTGGACCGATGCCGGTGGGATTGAGCGGCGATTCGGAATAGGGTATGCAGCCGGCATTCGCCAGAATCGTTGCTGGCGAAGTGGTGATAGGGTCGCCCGACGAGTTCGAAATGCCCAAATAACGCGCCGAATCGATCGGGCTTTGACCGTGCTTGGCGGAAATGATGATGAGCGTGCTGTCGTAAATGCCATTCTGCTTGAGCGCCGCCACCATGGAACCGATAGCAGCATCAGTGAACTCAATTTCGCTCTGGAGAGAAGGCGTGGGCGTGCCGATAGCATCCAGGTATCCGCCGGTGAGGTTCAAGCTCTTTTCGATGAGCTTCTGACCCACACTGACGGTCTGGAAATTCATGCCCAGGATCACGGGCCTTGGCGCGCTACCTATACCGTTATGTTTCTTCCCGTTGATTTCGTTGATGACGGCATTAACCTTGAGCTGGTCGTAGCACTTGATGTTGGCAAAGCTGTCCGTCCAGGTGTTTGACGAAGAAACGGCGGTCTGATCCGGCAGCGGATTGCACCCCGCTACGTTTGGCAGGTTCACGGGTATCGAATTGATCTCGGGGGCATAGTAGTCGTCCACATTCGTACCATTGCCGGGTCCCGAGACGGCAGAATACGAAGGGTGTTTGTCAGACCACGCCGTGTAACCGCCAGCGGCGTGGATGACTCCAAAGATCGTGTTGGTTCGAACGAAATTCCAGGGATAGACAGGCGCGCAACCCAGGGCGGGATTACGGTCGAGCCTTTGGGGATCAATCGACGCGATGCCACCGTCGACTCCTGCCGGCGCTCCGCCGTTCAGAAGAGTTTTGTTGTAATCGATGCCCTCATCGAATTCTGTCGTGTAGCCGCTTGGCGTGCCGCCGGGCGTGCAGAGTCCCGGAGCCCCCGCTACACCATCGCCCGTGGTCACCGCGGGCGGGTCGAATGTGCGGTCGTAAGCCACGTCGTAAAACGCACCGACCGTGCGCGGTGAACCGCCGGTCATCAACGCCATCAGGCCCGGGAAAGAGTCCGAAGGCTTGGATGTGGAAGTATTCAGGTAATTGACGCCAGTAGCCGCAAGCGCCGCTAAGTTAGGGCAATAGGGATCGCCGCCGTTGACGCCGTTCGAGCAGTTGATAAAGTCCACCGCGTGCATCCCGTCGATACTGATCAGCAAAACGTGCTGAATGTGTTGTCCGTTCCCTCCCCCAAAGCCGGCTGCTTGGGGACCGGCGTAAATGTTGTAACGCGCCGTCGAGGCGAACAAGCAAATGCCCGCCGCGGCGGCAACGACCGAGTGAATCCTCGCTAATCGAGACATATTCGTCGTTTCCTCCCGTTGTGATTTTGAGATTAGGGGCCTGGGGCTAAGAAGAACAGTTAGGTATTAAGCGAATATTACTGTCGCGTGAACTTACGGAGAATTTCTCGGACTGTAGTTTATTTGCTGAGGCTCTTATGAGAGGAACCAGGGCATCCTGGAGCAGGTGCTCGCGGGCGCGGGTTACCTGAATGGTGGGCTGGGCCAGTGCGAAATCGGATTCTGCGCACTCATCATGTAAGGCTGATCCTGGTGTGTTAGAAACCAGGACTGGCTATTCATCGCACCGGCGCTTTCGGCACTTGCTGATCTGACGTAGTAGCCGTCAGGCTGCAGAAGCCGAGCCTTAGCCGTATCCGCAAGAGATACGTCCAGAATCTCTTTAAGCCGGCTAATCAGGTTGGCGCTGCGCACGGGGAAAACGATCTCGATCCGATGGCTCAGGTTTCGGCGCATCAGATCCGCGCTTCCTACATAGATCTCCTCCGCCCCTCCGTTCCGGAAATAGTAAATGCGGCTATGTTCCAGGAAGCGACCCACGATGCTGGTGACGTGAATGTTCTCGCTTACACCCGGCACGCCCGGACGCAAGCAGCACAACCCACGGACCAGCAGGTCAACCTGCACACCCTCCTGCGAAGCGCGGTAAAGCATCTTCATCATTTCGGGATCTTCGAGCGCGTTCATCTTAAAAATCAGATGGCCGCGCTCGCCTTTCTTCCCAAGTTCAATCTCGCGCAGAATGAGATCTTGCAGGCGTTGCCTCAAATTGACCGGAGCCACCAGGAGCCGGCGGGGCTCGTGCCTCGCAGAGTAGCCCGTCAGCGCGTTGAAGAAATACGTCGCATCATCCCCGATTTCTTCGTCGCAGGTAAAGAATCCAAGATCCGTGTAAAGACGCGCGGTCGCTGGGTTGTAATTGCCCGTTCCGAGGTGAATATACCTGCGGATTGCATCTCCCTCACTCCGCACCACGAGCGCAATTTTACTGTGAACCTTCAGCCCGACCAGGCCATACACCACGTGAACGCCAGCGTCTTCAAGTTTTCGGGCCCATTCGATGTTGCTCTCCTCGTCGAAGCGCGCTTTGAGCTCCACCAGAACGGCGACCTCTTTCCCGGCCTCAACGGCTTCAAGCAGAGCAGCCACAATGGGTGAGTCGTGGCCCACACGATATAGAGTCATCTTGATCGCGAGGACGAGTGGATCGCGCGAGGCTTGACGTAGAAAGTCCACAACGGGTTGAAAGGATTCGAAAGGATGATGGAGCAGGAGGTCTTCGCGCCTCATCAGTGCGAAGAGGTCTTCTCCACTTTCACCAACCAACTGTTTCGGAATGGCCGCGACGAACTCTTTGTCCTTCAGGTCGGGGCGGTCGAGGCCATACAATTGGCTCAGCCGCCCCAGCCCCACCGGTTCTTCGAGGTCGTAAACTTCTCGCGCTCCAATCTCAAGATTGCTGGTCAGGATCTCGACCATGTCATCAGGCATGGAGGTACTCACTTGAAGCCGCACCACATTGAGAAAGCGCCGCTGCATCATGGCTTCCTCAACCGTCTCGAGGAGATCATCGCTCTCCAACTCCTGGACCGCGACTTCCGCGTCCCTTGTGACGCGGAAGGGATGGGCCTCCACAATTTCCATTCCGGGGAACAGCAGGCGCAAGTTGGCGGAGATGACACCCTCCAGCCAGACGAAAGTAAACCGAGAATCGCCCGGGGCCGTGCCCTGAGAAGCACCATGACTGACAGCAACGAGCTGTGAGATAGTGTTCGGCACCTTGATACGCGCGAAGTGTTCTACTCCATCTTTATCCTTGACCACGGTAGCGATATTCAGGCTGCGGTTGGAGATGTGGGGGAAAGGCCGGCCCGGATCAAAAGCCAGCGGCGTCAGGACGGGAAACACGTTCCGCACGAAATAGTCGCGCATCTCCGACCGCTGCTCATCGCTCAGTTGCGAGAAGTCCAGTATTCGGATCCCTACCTGTTCGAGTGCTGGCATGAGATCATGTTTCCATAAATCATGGGCTGCGGCAGCCAGCTCACAAACCCGCTCTCGGATTAGCTGCAACTGAGTCGAAGGCGACTGCCCGTCGATCGATACTTCTCGAGCGCCGCTGGTCAACTGGGTGATGAGTCCCGAGACCCGAACCATGAAAAACTCATCGAGATTGGAGCTGAGAATCGACAGGAATTTGACTCGTTCGAGGAGCGGGTTAGCCGGATCTTGGGCTTCTTCCAGGACTCTTCTCTGGAACTCCAGCAAGCTCAACTCACGGTTGATGTAAAGACTGGGGTCGTCTAGGTGCGGAATTGATGACTTCTGATCCGCACCTTCAGTTACCTTCGCGGCCAATGGTTCCGGCCTGATTTGAGCGGGCGCCTGAGAAACGGATTGGGATTGGGGAGAGACAGCCATCGCTAGCACCTCCGGGCGCTCGTTCTGCGGCGCAAAAAGGGTTTCGGGTCCTTGATGGTGATGAATCCGCTTCCCATTGAACCATCAGACCCGGAGATATTGCTACTGGACAGCGTAATATAACTTTGCGGCGGGCCGGAGTAGAGCGAAGCTCGGCGATCCTTGGCGCGAAGAAGTGTCGCGGCAGCACAACGTCATGAACTCCCGCCCCCGTTTAGGCGCTCATCTCCAGCGCGATCCGGGATCTTATGGCCGCTCGCCGCGTGCCAGGCACGAACTAATTTCATCGAGCAAGGGAGGGAGATCGCCGATGCCATCGATCACGCAGTGGGCGCCCGCCTGCCGCAACCGCTCACGGCCGCGACGCAGCTTTTCTTCACGAAGGTCAGGCGGCAGAGCCTCCACTTCCGCTTGACTCAACCCCATCTCATTGCCGGTCTTCACTAAACCGACGGTCCACATCGCCGCATTCAGCCCTTCCTCGATGTCAGGAACCGTGTCGCCTACCTTGACGATTGCTTCCATGGGATAAGTCTGAAGATCCATTGCCACTTGGAAGCACATCCACGGCGCCGGCCGTCCCGCCGGAACCTGGTCCGCGCTGATTGTTGTGTCAGGCTGGAAACCACGTTCGCGCGCTTTTGCAGTAGCCGCCTCCATCATTTCATGCGTATATCCCGTTGTCGAGCCGATTTTCAATCCCCGAGCGCGAAACGCTCGAAAGGCTTCCAACGCCCCGGGAATCAGATCCGAATGTTGCGCAAGACACTCAACCTGGACGGGAACAATGTCTCGATAGAGTTGCTCGATGTCCTCATCCGAGGGATAGCGACGGTAGACTTCCACCCAGCGCTTCCTCACGGAAACCATTTCGGTGATCCTGCGGATATGGTCTTTCTTGTGCACTCCCATCGGCTCGCGTGCCTCGTCCATCGTAATGGGTACGTTCTTCCGGCTGAAGACTTCCATAAAGGCAGCGACGGGGCCGAGCGAGCCGTAGTCGATCACCGTTCCCGCCCAATCGACAATTACGGCTTTTAATGGCCCCCGGTACGAACGACGAAGAACAAATTCCATGGAAGAGTCAATCAGCGAGATTTATGCGTCCGCCCGGACGACGGGTTGGTGCGGCACCCTGCAGAAACGTCAACCAACTTGATCAGTCTTACAGAATGAGGCGCCTGGTCTTTCAGCATAAGCACACCATTCTCCAGCGCCATCGGTTTTTCGCCGTCGAGGACATCACAGGCTTGGTAAGCGCGACCCGAATGCAACCCAAGATCCGCACTGGCGAAGATGTGAGATCGAGGCTCCTTCGTCCAGTTAAACACCGCCAGCATTGTCTGGTGCTGGTTCTCGCGAAGGAGAAACACGCTGGGTTGCTCGTCCTGGGGCCGATAGCTCATCAGGTCGAGCGGGAGCGCCGCACGTCTGCATCGAACCATGTCGAGCAGATCGCCATTCTCGGCCAGGGCAACACGGTCCGGGTCTGCACCCAGTGTGGGCAAGTCGTCGCCAATCTCGTACATGCCCCCTGCCAAGGCCGCCAACACAATAGAAACCTGGGCTTCTTCGAGAGTCAGCGGCTTTGTAGAGTCAGGCCACGAGTGGTCATAGATCGACTGTCGCGATACCGTGAATGCGTCGGGATCGCTAACAAAGAAATTGCCATTCATATAGTAGCGGGCGGCAATGCCGGGCGCGGCGTCCTTGCTGGCCCAGAAGGAGTGGCCGGTGTCTACCGAAATGCGGCCTGCATCGACCAGGCCTACCGGAACCAGCATCGGGCTGCCATCTTTGTCCAGCAGCACTCCATCACCTACGGCATCCCGGATGACGCCGAGCCCCATTCGCTCGGCCTCAACGGCAGTGGTGTTCGGACGGTAATAGCGACCTTCTACGGCTGTGGTTTCCATGAAATCCAGCTTGATGTAGCGGGCGCCCCATTCATGCGTCATCGTCCGGTAAGTCTGGCGGAGGTATGCCTGGGCAGCCGGGTTCGTCTCGTCCAGCACATAGGTCGGGCTCTGCCCGGTCTTGAATCCTCCCACCTGCAAAGGCTCTCCCCGCTCGTTCCGTACCAGCCAGTCCGGGTGATGCTGGTACACCCAGGCCCGCGCTGAAACTTCGAAAGGAGCAGTCCAAACGCCAAGCTTCAAGCCAAGCTGCGCGATGCGGCCACCTAGCCAACCCATTCCGTTCGGAAACTTGCGGGCGTCAGGTGTGGTGTAGTCGCCACGGGCGTAATCGTATCCCTCGTCGAGGTGAAAGTAAACAAAGCCCCAGCGTTTCAGGTGTTCCGCAAGCCATTGTGCGTTCCTCAGGGCTGCGTCCTGGTTAATGGCGCTGTAAAAGGCAGTCCAGCTCCACCAGCCCATCGGAGGCTTGGCCAAGATACGAGCGTGATGTAAAACCCGAATCGCTTTTCCATATTCTTCGAGCTGTTCGTGATAGTCATTGCCAGCCGCAAACATCACACGCTCCGAAGAGAGTTGCCCTCCAGGCTCGATCGCTAAGCTCAGCACCATGAGACTTGTCGCCGGCGCGTCTGAGAGCGGTCCTGCGCGCTGCACTTCCGTCGTTCCCGTCGAATCAACCGTATACGTCCCGATTTGGACCCCTGGCGTGAACGAATTCAATGCTCGCAGACGGATGATGGTGAGGAAACGTCTCGATGTAAGCGCTCCCAGAAAAAAACTCTCTTTGCTCCGCCGGTTAAAAACGAGCTGGCTGCCAACCGCACGATGCAACCCGGCCGGCACTGCTCCCAGATCCCGAATGTTGAGCACCGGATCGTCTTCGCTGAAGCTGTCAGATAAAACTCGGTCGGCGGCAGGGGGACCGCCCAGGTTCATTTGGCTCGGTCCCGTCGCCTCTGCAAGGCGAATCGCCTGGACCGTCACGGTCTTTGGCGTCGTATTCCTCACGCCGGCCTCCAACTCGCCGAACGGAAGACCGTCAAAGACCCGCAAAGTGTATCTCAGATCGGGCTTGGAGGTTAGCCCCGTAAAGGAAATCGTGACCAGACGCCCACGGCCAAGCGTGTTGCGGAAGGTGGCCGTCGTTACTGAATGCCGGGGATAATCACTTGATTGTACCCAACGATGATTGATCTCTGAAGCGATCTGGGCTCGAAGGACAGGGCGTTCGAGGCCGGCTGCCATGATTTCGTAGGTGCCGTCGCGCGCAATCGCCACACGCAGCGCTGCATTGCTAAGGGACACCCTGGCTGGACGGGCCTCGGGGGACACGGACAAGAGCGCCATAAACAGTAGAAACGCTGGTCCCTTACGCCCTATGCTCATGCGCATAGCTCTCCCCATAAGTGCGCCCTAGGCGTTCGAAACTCGAGTGCCGCGGCTAAATCTCGCGGAGGCAGGAGTCTAGAATATCGAGCGCCCGGTTCATCTCCTCAGGCGTGGTCGTCAGCGGCGGGGTCAGGGTGATGATATTCCCCATACTGAGCTTAAAGCTCAGGCCTTTCTCGAGAGCGCTGTACATAACTTGTTCGGCTTCCTCTACAGCTCGTTGACGTGGGGTTGTGCCCCTTACCAACTCAATTCCAATCAGAAGGCCCAATCCTCGGACGCTGCCGATGATCTTATGCACGCGCATCATGGCCTCGAGGCGTTGCAAAGCCTGCGCGCCGACGATTCGGGCATTTTCGAGCAGTCCTTCTTCTTCAATACACTCAATCGTCGCCAAGCCAGCCGCGCATGCCACGGGATTTTTCTCGTGAGTATAGTGGCCGAGCGCCCGCTCGGGCGCCACGTCCAAGTCCTCGCGGGCGATCAGGGCGGCCAGGGGAAAAACGCCGCCGCCCAAGCCCTTGCCAATCACGATCATGTCCGGAACGATGCCGTAGTGTTCGCACGCAAACATCGTCCCGGTTCGGCCCAGCCACGTCGGAACCTCATCGAGAATGAGCAACGCGGCATGGCGATCACAGGCTTTGCGAACTTCGCGCCAGTATTCCGGCGGCGGAATATAAGGAGTGCTTCGCACCGTTTCTGCGATGACCGCACCGACGTCTCCCTCCTTCTCCAACACGTAATTGAGATAGCCGGCGCAACGCAAATCGCACTGCTTACCGCAGTCCCACGGACAGTGAAGCGGATCTGGCGGCGGTACATGCTCCGTTCCGGGCAACAGCGGTCCAATACCACTGCGAAAGATCGCCTCTCCGCCTATGGAAAGCGTGTCCAGAGATGCTCCGTGAAACGAGTCCCACATCGAGACCGTCTTGAACCGCCCGGTCGCCGCCCGTGCGAGCTTCAGTGCGATTCCCATCGCCTCCGCGCCGCCGGGAGCAAACAGAACTTTAGTGAGGTTACCGGGAGCCAGCTCGGCTAGTTTTTTTGCCAGCTTGATCGCAGGAAGGTTGGTGTAACGGCGCGTACAAAAAGAGAGCGTTTCGAGCTGAGCCTGAATCGCCTGCAGGACGCGGCGATTGCGAAATCCAATTTGGTGCACACTATTGCCGTGAAAGTCCATGTACACGCGGCCCTGCAGGTCCTGGATGTTCACGCCGTCACAGGCTGCGAGGACGTTAAGGCACGGGGTCGAGAGCGACTGCCGCAGAAAATACTTTTCATCCTCGGCCAGCCATCTGCCAGTCTCCGGATCGATGTTCTTCTCCGCCCACTCGCTGCGCCGCGACGAGATATTCAAGTCACCCTCCGACCGCAACCCTTCCAGCTCATCATGCTTGCGCGATAGTGGCTTCATCTGAACTCCTTGGTCCCGCGAAACCTGAACCTCCTCGATAATGTTCTGCACACTAGAAATAGAGCTTCAGCGCGAACTGAATTTGACGCGGCGTTGAAGCGCTGCTCGGAAAACCGAAACTCGAGCTGCCCATGTCAAGATTAGAAGTAGTCAAGTTTGGATGATTGAGGATATTAAAGAACTCTGCCCTGAACTGAAGGCTCTTGGACTCGGTGATCCTAAAGTTTTTCAACAGAGACATATCCCACGCGATCGCGCCCGGCTCCTGGATCATGTTCACACCTTCGTCGCCCAAAGACCCGAGCGGGGGATTGGCGAAAGCGCAGGTATTGAACAACGTGCCGGGAATACACGGCTTCCCGTTTGGGTTACTGGTCAAGTTGGGGTTTTGATTGCCGTCAGAGTTTGCAAAGTTCGCGTTGCCGTCCTCTACCGTGTACCAATTACCGGTTTGAAGAGTCAGAATACCTGCCGTATTCCAGCCGCCCAACAACTGACCGGTCAATCCTGACAGATTTCTTCCCCACTTCGACCCGGGACCAAATGGAAGCTGGTAAATGTAACTGGTGACGAAGCGTTGGCGCATGTCAAAGTCTGCATTCCCATAGTCCAAGTCCGGATACAGAAGAAAGTCGCGGTAACCACTGTTGTTGCCGGAATTGATATTTGCCGACGCTCCGTTGTCCAGTGCGTGCCCCCACTCGTAGCTCGTGAGGAGTGACAAACCGTTGGACCACCGTTTTTCCAAGCGAGCCTGCAAAGCGTTAAAACTGGAGTATGCCTGGGTGCTGAGCTCATTAATGCTCGTATCAATCGCAGGGTCCGGGCGCCGCGGGGCAGTGGGAGCACTTGGGTTGGCCGTCGGCGTTGCCTGATTCCCGTTGAACCAGGAGTAAAGGTCTACTCCTCTCGATGCTGCGTAGCCAACCTCCAGCAAGGTATCGGACGGGAGTTGGTATTGGGTGGTGAAGTGCCACTGTTGCATATAAGGGATGCTCTGGCTGGTATTCCACTCCGTGAGCTCAGGACTACTCGGGTTAGAGAGGACGTTTGTTGGAAGCCCAGTGTACATGTGGGTAAACCCTGGAATTGCGCAGTCGGCGCTTCCCAATGCCGGATTTGCTGAAGGGGCGCCACAAGGAGTCTCAAAGTTCGCCTCTACATAAAAGGGAGAGTTGTAGCCAAGGCTCGGATTAGACCAGGGGCCGTTTTCGTAACCGCTAAAGAATATTCCGTAGCCTGTCCTCAGCACTAATCGCTTGCTCAACTGATAGGCAAGGCCAGCCCTCGGGGCGAGTGTATCCAGTTGTTGGGGAACCAGGCTGGGGCTGCCTGTGGCGCTGAGTTTCATGAGCGTAGACAGAATCGGGGTGAGCTGCGCAGTACTGCCGCTTGGGATTATCATCGTGTTTGTGGCGATGTCAAAATTACCCATTTCGTTCTGCTTTTCGTGGATGTTCCCGAAGAAATCGTAACGCAAGCCCAGGTTTAGAGTAAGCTTGGAAGTGGCTCGCCAGTCGTCCTGCGCATAAAAGCCCAAAATGTTTCTCACGTAATATATGGTTTTCAGGGTTGTCGCTTCGGCCCCGTCCGGAAGACCAAGCAGAAAAGAGGCCACCGCCGACCCTCCCGTTCCGGGAGCCGCCGCATTGTCCGTAAACTGCGAGTCAAAGCTCCAACAACCGCGCGCCCCACCCGGCTGCATGATGGTGAATTCGTCGCCGGGAAGAAGATCCGTACCGAACTTAACCGTATGGCGGTTGTGCACCCACGTCAGAGAATCACTAAACTCGAAGATGTTTTGCTTCTCGATCGTTGGCAGGTCTGAATGGTCGCCGAACCCCGTAAACCCTGAGAAATTAAATTCCGGCCACCCTCCGTTGTCGGGACCGTACGGCACACCTGGAATATCCGCCGACAGGTCCTGTTGGTATCCCCATGGGTAACGGTGGGAATTGATGCGGTTGTATCCGAACCGGAACTCGTTAAGCACAGTAGGAGAGAAAGTATGTGTTTCGCTGAGGGCGACGTTCTCTTCAAAGAAACTCTGGATCCCCGCCGAGAAGCTGGTGCCGTATCCTCCCGTAGCCTGAAAAATCTCCGGTATAACCGAAGGCTGGTCCTCGTAACTATAGCGGACGAAGCCTCTATCTTTCTGCGAGAAAACGTGATCGACACGGATGTCGAAATTGTTCTGATCGCTCGTCTCTTCCGGTTGGGAAACGAAGTTGTATCCAGATGCGCTCGTGTTTGGTAAACCCCAGAGACTGGCCAGTTTGGCGGAGAGCGGATCGATTGTGTTAGCGCCCATTAAATTCGCTGGCTGGCCTGAAGAGCTGTATGCAAAGGGCACGCCGCACAGGCCCGTTGGACTGGTGGCGCTCGATTGAGTCAGCCGGGTGTTGAACATCTCGCCAGAATACGTTGGTAATCCATTACAGTCAACGACAGGCTGGCCATTGCTTACGACGGGAGAGTTGTAATCGATCAGGGACTGGAAGTCACCGGCCCGTTCGGCCACCGTAGGTACCGTCCCTGTATAGGTTAGACCCTCGCGAATTCTCAGGCCTTCATAATCCGCAAAAAAGAACGTCCTGTCCCGCCCGTTGTAGACGTGGGGAAGTACGACGGGGCCTCCCAGTGTGAACCCAAACTGGTTCTGCTTATAAATAGCCAATGTGGGGCTGAAAAAGTTCCGCGAGTCTAGCCCATCGTTCCGCAGGAACTCCCAGGCGTCACCGTGTAACTGATTCGTCCCGGACTTCGTAACCGCGTTGACGACCGCGCCATTGCCGCGACTGAACTCCGCACTGTAATCGTTCGTCTGAACCTTAAATTCCTGCAAGCCGTCCACGGAGGGTTCGACCGAGTAGCTGGTATTATTGAAGAGGTCTGCAAGATTGGAGTTATTGTCCACGCCGTCCAACATGAAATTGTCTTGGTAAGCTCGGGCTCCATCCGAACTGAAGCCGTAGGTCGCTATGTTCCTCGCGCCCGGGTCCGCCGGAACAACACCCATGCTGAGCAACGCCAGTTGTGCAAAATTACGCCCATTCAGCGGCAGCGTCTCCATCTGCTGAGAATCGATCACTTGGCCAAGACTGGAGGTCTGCGTGTCGAGTTGCGGCGAGACGCCACTTACCTCTACGACTTGAGTCACTTTTCCCACCGGCAGCCTGAAGTTTACAGCCAATCTCTGCTGGACATTTAAGGTAAAAGGCCCGGCAACCGCTGTCTTGAACCCTGCTTTATCTATCTTCACCATGTAGTTTCCGACCGGAAGCGCCGCCACGACGTACTCGCCAATGCCATTTGTGGAAGTCCGGTAGCTTATTTGCTTTTGCACTTCAGTGACCGTCACCCTGGCATTCGGGATGATGGCGTTCGAGCTATCCACCACAGTGCCGACGATACTGCCCATGTCCCGCTGCGCGAGACCTCGGGTCGCAAACATGAGCAGTAGCGATCCTGCCAGGAAAATGCTGATCGTAAAAGGATTCCGGTTGCTTCTCATTGCGATTGCCTCCTTATCATAACCGTTCTTTCCTCGCCTCTTTGGGGGAGGGGCGGACCCCGACGAGGCCGGGGCAGGTGAAGGCTGCGGTAGGGCGGCCCTTGAAACCAGGTGAACGGCATCGCGTTTGAACTGTACTTTACGGTCTGCACGGCGCCTTCGTGAATCCTCCGGTTCAGCCGAGCCCCAACACACTAATACCGCGAACAGGAATCCGCAGTCGTGAAGCCTCTTAAGGTGTTTGAACGGTATTAAGGGAACCGATCGAAACCAACTGCTGTTCCAAATAATGAGGGCAGACCGTTCCCCACTCCCGGGGAGGCGGGCCGCGGCGGGCGCTTTCTCCATCCGGCGCCCGCGAGGAAGGGTTGGAATAGGCTGGCCAGCGTGGTCAACCTTGGGGTCTTGAAGGGGCGCTGCTTCGCCTGAATTGAGTGGGACTAGCACCCACCAACCGCCGAAATATATTCGAGAAATGGCTTTGATCTGAGAATCCGGCTTCCAACGCAATTTCTGCCAGCGGTCGATCGGTGCTCACGAGCTGGTCTGAGGCATACTGCACTCGCAGTTGCCGAATCATTTGGCCAACGGTCTTTCCGTATGCACTGTGGAAGGCACTCGCCAGCCAAACCGGGTGGATGTCAACTTCGTGCGCAATTTCGGCGAGCGTGAGGGATTCCCTAAACCGGTCGTGCACGATTTCGCGGGCGTGGCGCAGCCAGCGAGGTGTCCGATGCTTGTTTCCATTAATGCGCAGGATTTCCGAGAGCAGCATCAGCAGGGTCCCTTCTACCTCGAGCGGACAGGCGGTATCGAGTTCTATCTCCTTGAATCCCCGGTAGAGTCTCGAAAGCAGCCAGGGAGAGCGCTCAGCGCGCAGGCTTACGGGTGACCTCAGGTGCTCAGGCTTGCCTTCGCTTGCCTCGAGACGCGCCGGATGAACCTCAATCACCAGGACGCGGACTCGAGACTGATGAGCGTTGTGCGAGTGCACCACTCCCGAGGGGCAGTAGTCCAAAGTCCAGGGAACTGATACCCAGGTGGTTTTTGTACCGAAAATATGGTTGAATCTTCCGCCAAGATTGGCCTTCATCAGGCTGTGCTCATGAAAGTGGGGAGGAGTTCCCACGAAATCCTGTGAGTAGACAAGCTCGCTCAGTTTGAATCCTTCCAGCGAGTGAGCCCTGACCCTCTCGCCAAAAAATTTTCCGGCTGCTAACCCTTCCGTCACGATACACCTTGCCTTGCGTTCATCCTGCGTTTCACCGGGAGAATTCCAATCGGCGATGAACTTTCCTGTATGTGAACTTTGCAATGCGCCAGTTAAGCGCCCATTACGGAGACGTGAAATTACCTCATTACGCGCCATACTGAGCGGCATAAGTCCGCGACGCTCGATCGCTGTAGCGCCGGTCCCGCTCGGCGGGACCGGAGAATTTCGCTGCTCATAGAGTGGCGCTACAACAAAATAGCCGTCGCGGACTTATGTCGTTGTGTATAAAAGGGTTTTTCTACAGCCTGTTTAGCCCAGCCTTCTCACCAGGATCGTCTGTGGCGCCGGAAGGCGCGATTCCGGCTTAAGCCCACCCGTACCTTAATTTCATTCAAAAACCTTCTCAAACTTCAAGACCTCCCAGCGCCTTTGCGGTAATTTAGGAAACAGGAGCTGGCGTCGGGACAAGGGCAGAATCTTGAATCCAAACCTCAAACCGGCCTTCGGTTGTGGCACTCCATACTCGGGATCCGGAATTCGAGGTCCGGGACTCTGAGTTCAGCAAGGGATCTTGAGTGTGGAGTTTTGAATTTTGAATCGGCCTTTGGTTGCGACCGCGAATCTGGGCCGTGTCGAAGTGTGACGGCAGGGTGGAAGACGGTATCATCCTTACGACGGTCACGATGTTACTAAAGCAACCTCTCCGCGACCGGGGGAAGACCCTATTTGAAAGCCCAGCTCCAAGACGTTAGCGCGCGAAAGTGGCGCTACCGAATATTTAGCGTCACCTGGCTCGCCTATGCCGGCTTTTATCTGTGCCGGAAGAACCTGAGTGTAGCCATCCCGCTTCTCGAGACACATCTTGGTTATTCCACGGGTCAGTTGGCCAACGTTATCTTCGGATTCAGCCTAATTTACGCTTTGGGGCAGTTTATCTTCGGAGTTTTGTCCGATCGCTTTGGTCCCCGGCTGATCGTGGGGGTAGGTTTGTTTATTGTGGTATTAGCGAATTTTCTGCTGACAGCGCAGAGTTCGCTCGTGCTCCTCACGATTCTTGTCTGCCTGGGAAGCGTGGGTCAGGCGACAGGATGGTCAGGCTTGGTGAAGACCATGGCGTGCTGGTTCAGGCGCGAGGAGCGGGGAGTGGTCATGGGTTGGTGGGGCACGAACTACGTTCTGGGCGGATCTCTGGCTACTCTCTTCGCTACGTTCGTCGCCACCAGCCCTATCCTGTTCTCATCCTGGTCATGGCGTCGAGCATTTTTTTTTCCGGCCCTTCTGCTGCTTATCATTGCGCTGATCTTTGTCTTTGGCGTGAGGAACGAGCCGGCCGACGTAGGCCTGCCTGGGGTTGAAGACGGGTTGGATTTCAGTGCGAACGCCGCGAAGGATTCAAGCGCTGTATTCCCCTGCCCTCAGAATTCGAGAAGCGTCATCCGTGGTCTTGTGACGAACCCCGCAATCTGGGCCATCGGCATTATGTATTTTTTTCTTACCATAACACGCTATTCATTCCTCTTCTGGCTTCCACTCTACATGACCCAGCATCTCGGTTACACGCTCAGCGATGCCGGCTATACCTCTTCGCTCTATGAATTGGTGGGTTTCGCAGGTGCGATCATCGCTGGCTACGCTTCGGAAAAGCTCTTTCAGTCGCGACGTTTTCCGGTTGGCGTATTGATGCTGCTTGGTCTAGCGCTGGCCAGCCTGTTCCAACCCTTCCTGGCTGCGCACGGGCATGCGTACAACGCCCTGGGAATCTCCGTCATCGGAATCATGACTTATGGAGTTGACACTCTGATGTCCGGAGCTGCGGCCCAGGATATGGGTACAGCCCAGGCTGCTGCGACTGCCTCTGGTTTCATCGATGGTGTCGGCCACTTGGGAGAAATCATTTCCCCCTTTCTGGTAGCCGCGATCACATCGCGGTTCGGCTGGGATGTGCTTTTTTATATTTTTGTGGTATTCGCGCTGCTGGGCAGCGCCTTCTTGGCTCCCTACTGGACCTATATTCCCCACCGGAGTACCGGAGGAGCAAACTTTAACGGTTGACTCGTGGGCCAGCTTCTTTCACACTCCGATTTGTGGATACCCTTCAGCTTTCCGGTCAGCCAATCACTCTCGAACAACTTGGGGCCGTCGCGGTCAGCCAGATGCACGTTAGTCTGGCGCCCGCTGTCGCAGCGCGTCTCCAGGCCTCCAGGCGCGTTATCGAAGAAGCGCTTGCAGCGGGGCAGGTTGTTTATGGTGTGAATACCGGATTCGGCCGTTTGGCAAGCATCCACATCCCGGCCACGGATCTTGCCGCTCTCCAGGTAAACCTTATCCGCAGCCACGCTTGCGGGGTGGGCCCTCCGCTCCCGGAGCCCGAAGCGCGCGCCATGATGTTGTTGAGAGCCAATGCCTTGGCCCTTGGCTACAGCGGCGTGCGGCGGGATTTGGTTGACCTTATGATCGCGATGCTGGAGCACGGGATTCACCCTGTCATTCCGGAGAAGGGCTCAGTGGGGGCAAGCGGAGACTTAGCGCCTCTCGCGCATCTGGCCCTGACGGTGATCGGGGAAGGGGAGGTCTTTTACCACGGCGAGCGGATGAGGGCGTCGGAGGCTTTCCGCCGCACCGGACTGCGGGCGCTGTGTCTTGGCGCCAAGGAGGGAGTCGCGCTGCTCAACGGAACTCAGGCGATGGCGAGCGTGGGCGGCCTCGCCGTGCTCCGCGCGGAGCGTCTGGCGGGCATTGCCGATGTCGCGGGCGCCATGTCTCTCGAAGCGTTGCGCGGCACGCCGGTACCGTTTGACGAGCGCATCCAGGCGGTGCGCCCCTATCCTGGTCAGGCTGGCGCGGCTGCGCACCTGCGCGCGCTCCTGGTTGAGAGCGAAATCCGCCAGTCGCACTTGCGGGGCGATCCTCGCGTGCAGGATGCTTATAGCCTACGCTGCATGCCGCAGGTCCACGGCGCCGCGCGCGGAGTTTTTGCCCATGTGCGCGCCATTCTTGAAACGGAGAGCGGGTCGGCGACGGATAACCCGCTGGTGTTTGCGGAGACCGGTGATGTGCTTTCGGGCGGCAATTTTCACGGCGCGCCTCTCGCCTTCGCCTTGGATTACGCCGCCATTGCCCTGACTAGCCTCGCCAGCATGAGCGAGCGCCGCATTGCGCGGCTGGTTCATCCTGACCTCAACGAGGGCTTGCCGCCTTTCCTTGCTCCCCAGCCGGGGCTCGCGTCCGGATTTATGATCCCTCAGGTGGTTGCGGTAGCTCTTCTCAATGAGATGAAAATACTCGCGCATCCCGCCAGCGTGGATAACCTGGACACTTCCGGAAGCCAGGAGGATCACTTGTCCATGGGCATGACCGCGGCGCTCAAGCTGCGCGCCCTGGTTGAGAATGCGGAACGAATTTTTGCGATTGAGTTGCTCACGGCGGCCGAGGGCCTGGAACATCGCGCGCCGCTCCGGGCGGGACGTGGCGTCGAGGAAGCCCGCTACGCCGTTCGCGCCCTCGCGCCGCCCCTTACGGCGGACCGCCCGCTCGGCCCGGACATCGAACGGCTGGCGGCGGCGATAGGGAAAGGCGATTTTGACCGATGGTGAGCGACATTCCGGAACGACTGAAGTCTTGCCCTGTCTTGAAAATCTCGGCAGGAACCCCCTCACCCGGCTCGCGCCGGCTGGTGAAAACGCCGGCCGCGCGCCACCCTCTCCCCCAAGGGGGTGAGGGCAGAGGTCTTAATAATCGCTTCTCGGGTTTCGCAAAGCGACGCGGGCCGACGGATACACAGCACTTAAGAACCACGCCTGTAAGCCAACTGCGAGGGGGTTGCTTATGATGACGACTTATCAGACCATACGGGCCCCGCGCGGAAGCCAACTGGCCTGCAAGGGTTGGCATCAGGAGGCGGCGCTCCGCATGCTCATGAATAATCTTGACCCGGATGTGGCGGAGAGGCCGGAGGACCTTATCATCTACGGCGGCGCCGGCAAAGCCGCGCGCAATTGGGACTGCTATGAAGCCATCGTGACGGCGTTGAAGAGTCTCGAAAATGACGAGACGCTTCTCGTGCAGTCCGGCAAGCCGGTAGGCGTGTTTCGGACACACGAGTGGGCGCCTCGAGTGCTCATCGCCAACGCCAACCTGGTGGGCCACTGGTCAACGTGGGAAAAGTTCCGCGAGCTCGAGCGGCTAGGCCTCACCATGTACGGCCAGATGACTGCGGGAAGCTGGATTTATATCGGCGCGCAAGGAATTCTTCAGGGCACCTACGAGACGTTTGCCGCAGCCGCTGAGAAACACTTCGGGGGCAGCCTCTCTGGCAGGTTGCTGGTGAGTGGCGGCATGGGCGGCATGGGCGGCGCGCAGCCGCTTGCGGCTACCCTGACCGGAGCCGCGTTTCTCGGCGTTGAGGTTGATCCGGAGCGCATCAAGAAGCGCATCCGCGCCGGTTACTGCGACATCTGCGTCAATGATCTGGACGAGGCGCTGCGTATTCTGAAGAATGGAGTGCGGCAGAAGCGGGCTGTTTCCGTGGGACTGATTGGGAACTGCGCCGAGATTGTCCCGGAACTGGCGAGGCGGGGCGTGGTCCCGGATTTGCTCACGGACCAGACCAGCGCCCACGACCCGCTGAACGGGTATATCCCTTGCGGATTGGGCCTGGAGGAGGCCGCCGGGCTCCGGCGCAAATCGCCCGAAGATTACTTGAAGCGCGCCTACGAGTCGATTGCGCAGCACGTCACGGGAATGCTCGAGCTGCAAAAACTCGGCGCCGTCACCTTTGACTATGGCAACAACATCCGCACCATGGCTTTCGAACACGGCGGCGTCAACAGCGCTTACAATTTTCCGGGCTTCGTTCCGGCTTATATTCGCCCCATGTTTTGTGAAGGGCGCGGGCCGTTCCGGTGGGTTGCGCTTTCGGGAGAAGCGAGCGACGTTTACCGCACGGATGATCTGGTCCTCGAGATGTTTCCGGAAAAGGAGACGCTGACCCGCTGGATTCGCCTGGCGCGCAAGCATGTTCGATTTCAGGGCCTGCCGGCGCGCATCTGCTGGCTCGGCCAAGGCGAGAGAGCGCGGTTTGGAGGGCGGTTGAATGAACTGGTGGCGCGCGGTGAATTGAAAGCGCCCATTGTCATGGGGCGCGATCATCTAGACTGCGGCTCGGTGGCCTCGCCATTCCGAGAAACGGAAAGCATGAAGGATGGAAGCGACGCCATTGCCGATTGGCCGCTCCTCAATGCGCTTCTCAACACCGCCTCGGGCGCGAGTTGGGTTTCAATCCATAATGGAGGAGGGGTTGGCATCGGCTATGCCCTGCACGCCGGCCAAGTGACGGTGGCGGATGGCACGCCGGAAATGGCCAGAAGAATCGAACGCGTTCTTACCAACGATCCAGGCATTGGAGTGGCGCGCCACGCGGACGCCGGATACGGCCAGGCTCTTCAAACCGCTCAGGCTCATGGAATCAACCTGCCAATGAGGGCGGCTTCCGCGGAGCGCCAAAAGCTGCCGTGAAAACTCCGGTCAGGACCCCCTCACCCGCCTGCGGGCAGGAGCCGCTCCGTCGCTGAAGCTCTGGAGCGTAAGCGACCTTCGGTGGGCGCAGGCCCGACTCGCGCCGGCTGGTGAAGACGCCGGACGCGAGCCACCCTCTCCCCCAAAGGGACGAGGGCAGAGTGTTGGTGAACTTTGGTTGCTGCTCTGCGGCGCTAGGCTATAAAGCAACTTTACTATGCCCGTGCTAAGACACATTGGGATGCTGGCCACCTGCCGTTTTGAGGGCGGGCAGAGCGCGATTCATGCGGCGCGGAATGCCGCGCTGGCGTGGGAAGAGGATGAGATCCTGTGGGCAGGCCCGGATACGGAACTCCCGGCTCAATATCAGGAACTCCGGCAGGTTCGCGATTTTGAAGGCTGCCTTGTTGTTCCTGGACTCATCGACTGCCACACGCACTTGGCATTCGGTGGCTGGCGTGCCGATGAATTTGAGCAGCGGCTTTCGGGGCGCAGTTACCAGGAGATCGCAAAATCGGGCGGTGGTATTTTGCGAACGATTACCGCAACCGCCGAGACGAGCGATATTGACCTTATCGCCCGCTGCCGCGCGGCGCTGGCTGAGATGGCCAAGCTCGGCGTCACGACGGTCGAAGCAAAGACTGG
The DNA here is from genome assembly GCA_030040995.1 of Terriglobia bacterium. GTDB lineage: Bacteria > Acidobacteriota > Terriglobia > UBA7540 > UBA7540 > JASHON01. The sequence goes on from JASHOS010000118.1 coordinate 32,196, forward strand.
TTATGGATTGACGGTGGAAGGCGAGATCCGCCTGCTTGAGATCTACAAAAGCCTTGAGGAGAGCCAGCCCGTCGCCATCGTTCCGACGCTCCTCGCCGCGCATGCCTGCCCCCCGGAGTTTGAAAGGAACCGGATTTTCTATATCGAGTCCATTTGCAGAGACATGATCCCAGAGGCGGCGGGCCGCGGTCTGGCCAGCTTCTGTGACGTGTTTCTGGAACAAGGCGCGTTCATCAAAGACGAAGTCAAACTTATTTTTGAAGCCGCCCGGTGGCACGGGCTTGGACTCAAGATTCACGCTGACCAGTTGAGTGATACGGGCGGAGCATCACTCGCGGCCTCGTTCGGGGCTGCTTCTGCCGATCACCTCGATTGCATTTCCGAGGGGGGGATTCGCGCTTTGGCTGCGTCTGGGACGGTCGCCGTGAGTCTTCCCCTCGCCTCGCTCTACTTGGGGCGCACGCCCATGCCCGCGCGCCGCCTGATCCAGGCTGGAGTTCCGGTTGCCGTCGCTACTGACTTCAACCCCGGTACCGCCCCCTCCTTCCACCTGCCGTTGGCAATGCTTCTGGCGTGTACGATGCAGCGAATGACGCCCGCAGAAGTTCTCAAGGGCGCCACCATCTATGCCGCCAAGGCGATTGGTGAAGAGGATGACGTAGGATCGCTCGAGCCTGGCAAGCGAGCCGACTTTGCCGTTATCGAAGCTCCGGATGTGAGTCACTGGCTGTATCACTTCGCCCTGCACCGCTGCCTGGCTACCTATATTGGCGGAGAGAAACTGGGAGCGTAGCGCGGCGCTAACAGCTATTAGCAGTCAGCAATCAGCTTTCAGCAAAACGGGTCCACACCGGTAGCCCAGCGCAGCGGTGCCGCAACTAGACCGAATGGAATCCCTGCCCTCGCCCCCTTGGG
>JASHOS010000119.1 GCA_030040995.1 Terriglobia bacterium
CCATGAGGAGAAGGTTTACTTTTTGAGCGCGTTTCCGAAACTCCGTCGAAGAGATTCGCATGTCTTTCCTATCGGCCCCGGAGGGGCCTGCTGTGAATAGCCGCAGGTGTAACCTGCGGAAAAGCCACCAATGACCAGTGTCAACCCTGACGGGGTTGACCTGCAGGGATCGTTGCGTTTGAACGCGTGCGAAGCGAGTGAGTCAGCTCCAATCCCCCCGAGTTGTTCGGCCCCTTTGGGGCCGAAACGTGCTTTCCGCCTCATTCCCGCGGGTTTCATCCCGCCCAGCGGGATATTCACGGTGTGCCCCTTCGGGGCACCAAGCCCGGGCCTTGCAACGCAGGCCCCACTTTGGGGTCTGCGGCTCTTGATCGGAAAAGCTGAAGACGAGCCGCGGACTCGCCGCGGCGAGTCCGCGCTACCGGGTAGACACTTGCGACAGGGCGTTTTCGAGGCTAGAACATCTGTGTCGTCCACAGGTCGTGAATGTGCAAGACACCTTCAAGCTTTCCTTGTGCATCCACCACGGGTAGGGAAGTGATTTTGCGGGCTTCCATGATGTTTAGGGCTTCGGTTGCTAACTCCTTCCGGTTGATGGTTGCCGGCGACGCCGTCATACAATCCGCCGCCGTCAAGCTGAGGGCGCGATTCCCTTCCCGCTCGAAAAAGCGCCGCAAATCTCCGTCCGACACAAAGCCGGCCAGCCGTCCCTCGCCATCCACCACCGTGGTAACGCCAAAGCCCTTGCGGCTCATCTCGTAGATCACCTCCGGCACCCGCGTGCTTGGCTCGACGCGCGGAATTGCGTCGCCCGTGTGCATGAGGTTTTCAACGCGCCGCAGTTTCAACCCCAGGCCGCCCGCGGGGTGGAGGTTCGCATAATCCTCTTCGCTAAAACCCCTCTTCTCAAGCAGGGCCATGGCCAAAGCGTCACCGAGAGCGAGCATCGCGGTGGTCGAAGCGGTTGGAGCAAGGCCCAGCGGGCAGGCCTCCTGCGGAACGCCGGCATCAATCACTACATCGCTTGCTTGCGCGAGTGTCGAAGAGGTATTGCCAGTTAAGGTGACCAGTGTAATGCCCAGCCGCTTGACCGTATCGAGCAGCCGGAGCAGCTCCTCTGTCTCACCGCCATAAGATAACGCTATAAGAATGTCATCACGGACGAGGCGGCCTAAGTCTCCGTGCAGCGCCTCAGCGGGATGAAGAAAAAACGAGGGCGTGCCCGTACTCGAAAAAGTGGCCGAAATCTTCTGCCCGATCAGGCCAGACTTCCCCATGCCCGTCACCACCACACGGCCGCGGCAGGCGAGCAGCGCATCGATGGCACGCTCAAACCGGGTATCCAGACGTCCGGTCAGATCAGCCAGGGTTCGCGCCTCAATTTCCAATACCTTCCGGGCCATTTCGATGCTTCCGGGCCCGGAGTTCTTCGCGCCGCAAGGAAATTCTTTTTGCTTCTCGGCCATGATGTTTCCTGCGCTGCATCATAGCACTAACTGCCTCTTCCGGGGTGTGTTACGATGGAAGTTCTCCGAGGAGACTTCGCTATTCCTTCAACCACTGGCAAGCTCAGAGTGATCCCGCTCGGCGGACTTGGCGAGTTTGGGATGAACATGATGGCCTACGAATACGGCGGCCATCTTATCGTCGTTGACTGCGGGGTGATTTTCCCGGATGCGGAGTTGCTAGGCGTTGACGTCGTCATCCCGGACATTACTTTCCTTCGCGAGAGCGAAGGCCGCCTTTTAGCCATCTTTCTTACCCACGGCCACGAAGATCACATTGGAGCTCTGCCCTACGTTTTGGACGAGATCGACGCGCCGGTTTACGGCACGCCATTCACCTTAGCCCTGGTCCGGTCCAAGCTTACGGAGCATGGGTTGCTGGAAACTTCGGACCTGCGGGAGCTTCGGGCTGGCGACCCCGTTCAAGCAGGACCGTTCCGAATTGAATTCATTCACCTCACCCACAGCATCATCGATTCCGGCGCTCTCGCCATCACCACGCCCGCCGGAACCGTGATTCACAGCGGGGACTTCAAATTCGATCCCACGCCCACGGACCGCCGCGCCAGCGATCTCCACACACTCGCAAAATACGGCGCCCAGGGTGTGCTGGCGTTATTTTCCGATTCCACTAACGTCGAGAGGTCTGGCATAACGCCTTCCGAGCGCGCCGTGCGCGAACGGCTTTCGGAAGTGCTGGCGGAATCGAAAGGCCGGGTGCTGGTTTCCTGTTTTGCGACTTCCCTGCACCGCATGCAGATTTTCGCCGATTTGGCGCGGGAGCATGGCCGCCGGCTGTGCTGCATCGGACGCAGCATGTATCAGAATTCGGAGATTGCCCGGCAGATGGGGCGGCTGCAGATTGAAGAAGGCCTTCTGGTTGCGCCCCAGGATGTCCGCAAAATTCCGCCGCAGCAGGCGGCCCTGCTGGTTTCGGGGAGCCAGGGCGAGCCAATGTCCGCGCTTGCCCGGATCGCCGTGGACCGCCATCGCTGGGTGAGTGTCCAGCCGGACGATGATGTAGTGATCTCCGCGCGCATCATTCCCGGAAACGAAAAAGCCATCTTTCGCATGATGGACCATCTCTACCGCCGCGGCGCGCGCGTGCATTACGACGACGGCAGTCATCCTCCCGTGCACGTCTCCGGCCACGGCAGCCAGGAGGAGCTGCGCCTGATGCTCAGCCTTCTGCGGCCCAAATATTTCGTGCCCATGCACGGCGAGTACCGCCAGCTTCGCCGTCACCTGGAATTGGCGAACGACTTAGCGGCGGGAACCCAGCAGGCATTTTTACTGGAGAGCGGCGACGTCCTCGAATTTGATGAGGCGGGCGCGCGGAAGAACGGACGAGTGCCCGTGGGCCGCGTGTGCATCGATGTCGGCACGCTCGATGAAGTCGGTGACCTGATCCTCAACGAGCGCCGCAAAATTTCCGTCGAAGGGATTGTCGTTCCTATTCTCGCGATTAATAAGCATACGGGAGAACTCGAAGCATCTCCGGAAATCGTCTCGCGCGGATTCGTTCCGCTCGAAGAAGCTCAGGATCTTGTGGAAAAGGCCCGCGCCATGATCCGCGAGACTCTCGAAACTTCGAATGTTGAAGAGAAGGGCGATTGGGGCGTGGTCAAAGACAAGATCCGGTCGACGCTCCGGCGCTTCTTCGATCAGGAACTTGGCAAGCGCCCCATGGTGCTGCCGGTCATCCTGGAAGTCTGACAATTTTGGATTTTGGATTTCGGGCCGGGTTTAGCGGACCGCATCTTCCCACCGCTTCATGGATAAGGCCGCATTTAAGAGTCGCACCCGAACGGACTTGCGGGAAACCGCTTCCCTCTCCCTCGGGATTTCCACCAATGTATACACCGATGACGCAAGCTCCAACCAAATCCGGCCAAAAGCAGCACATGAGGGACACCCCAATCCAAAATCTAAAATCCAAAATTGACCTATGACGTGGATTCACGTTGTCATCCTGGCTTTCGTTCAGGGCCTCACCGAGCTGCTTCCTGTATCCAGCTCGGCCCATGTGATCGTGGTGGCAGAATTGCTGCGCGAAAACATGTCCACGCCGGCCAACGCTTTGTTGCTCGTTCTGCTGCACACGGGAACGATGTTCGCGGTAATCGCTTATTTCTGGCGTCGATGGCGTACGGAATTTCTGTCATCGTGGGGAGATTTTTATTCATACGCCAAGCTCGTATTTGTGGCCTGCCTGTTTTCCGGACTCGTTGCCCTCCCGGTCATCAAGCTGGTTGAGCATATCTTGAGCCACGGCCAGCACGGCGCCGACATCGAAATCCTCTTTCGCAAGCTCAACTGGATCGCGCCAGCTTTAGC
>JASHOS010000120.1 GCA_030040995.1 Terriglobia bacterium
TAACACCTTGGACTGTTACACTCCAATGGGACAACTCCACAGCATAGCCCTTGGGGTTGATGACATGGGGAGAATTGTTGGAGTGGGCAACGATAACCGGCCAGTTCTCGCACCACAATTGGCTCAAGTAATCATCCAACCCATGCTTGATTTCGTCCGATCTTAGCCAGCCCTCAACACAGAGTTAGGACACTGCCGGCTGTTGGACGCGAGGCCGGTTTCTTCGCTATACTGCAATTAACCCTCAGGATTGCCCGCTTGTCTTGATCCCGAACGTTGAAAGGCGGCGGAATGAAGAGAACGTTGCTGCGATTTCCGATATGACCGAAGCGGTATCTTTTGCCGAGGAACGGCGCCAGATGATCGAAACCCAGCTACGCCGCCGCGGCATCCACGATGAACGAGTGCTGGCCGCGATGGCGCTCGTTCCCCGCCACGAGTTCGTGCCCTCAAAATTCATCGAATTAGCCTATGCCGACCGGCCGCTGCCCATTGGCGCGGCCGAGACAATCTCGCAGCCGTACATGGTGGCTGCCATGACCGTGGCTTGCGAAGTGGAACACGGCGACCGGGTGCTCGAAATTGGTACAGGCTCCGGCTATCAGGCAGCCGTGCTCGCAGAGCTTGGCGCAAAGGTGTGCTCTATTGAAAAAAATCCTCATCTCGCGGGAAAGGCCCGTGCTTTACTCGCGCGGCTCGGCTATGCCAATGTCGATGTAATTTGCGGGGACGGAAGCGAAGGTTATGCTGCGGCTAGCCCTTACCAGATCATCCTGGTGACGGCCGCTTCTCCCCATCTTCCCGCTGCGCTGGTGGACCAGATGGCGGAAGGAGGCCGATTAGTAATTCCGGTCGGCAGCCGCGAGCTTCAGCGGCTCGAGCTCGTCCGAAAAACTGCTTCAGGCATCTCCACAGCTTGGCTTGACACCTGCCAGTTCGTCCCCCTCACAGGAAAAAACGGGTGGCCCCAGCAAGCCTATTTGAACTGACCACCGATACCTGTGGTTAGTCAATCCCTCCCGGGTTGGGTTAACTCTGGGCGTCATTGTCCGTAGGTTGGCACCTACGGCCATTCACAGTGTTCCCTTCGGGCAACTTTTCTCCTCCGGAGCCGGGTAGCGCCGCGCCGCCTTTATGGCCGCAACCCAACCACAGGGAAATCCTGCCATCGCCCCAACTGAGCTTTACCCATATCTCCGGCTCGACACCGGGGGTAGGCCAGTAGGCGCGCCTTCCCTATCAAGGCGATCAAGTAAGGACCTCGGTTTTCCCTCTCCCGAGGGAGCTGGGTAGCGCAGACTCTCGCATTTCAGAGAGTCTGCGGCTTTTCTCCAGTTCCGGGGATAAAAGCCGCAGACCTGCGTTTTTTGCAGGTCTGCGCTACCTCTCTCTCGAAGTGATGAGCCGCACCGTCACAATCTGATGTGTCTTCACCGGGACCTCCAGGGAATGGCCGTTTACGGTCGGCTCGGATTGATTTTCCTCCACGGCGTTGGTTTCCCAGGCCTGGCGAAGGTTGAAGAGAGGGAACGTGAGCCTTACCGTGTCAGCCTGTCCTCCCACTTCGAGAAGCCGCATAATAGTCCCATTTCCGTCCTCCGCCCGCTTCCAGTCTTCCACAACGACATTGGGAGAATCGATCTGGAGAAAACTCGCGGGTGCGGGCGAAAGCGGACGCGGCGGATTCCCGTATTTATCGTTCGAAATCAGTTGACGAACTTCAAGCGGCGTCATCGCTTCCCGTCCGAGGCGCGCCAAGCGGGCGGGCGAAAGCTGATTGGCGCTGGTGAGCACGTAGCGAAACGTATAGTTGCCGCCTTGGACCCGATAGTAGTTGGTGTGCCAGTAATTATTCATCGCGTAGGAAAAAATCGTGGCGCTCTTAGGCTTGAATGTAACCGGCCACACACCGCGGTTGATATCACCCAGGCTAACCAGCGGGGCGTCCACCGGAATGACGGCGGCGGAAAATTCTGGCCCCTGTACACGCACCCAATGCCGCACCGTGAACCACTCGAGGCTGCCTCCCTTCAGGATGTCACGGCTCGGGTCGACGTAACCGTTTTGAATCTCGTAGCTGAAATCGGGGCGCCTTAAAGCAAACGGAAAGGCGAAATAAACGGCTTCCTTGTGGCTCTCAGGCGTTTTCTGCAAATGATCGACGAACTCGATCTGCTTCTTATGATCGAATAGAACGACATCCGTAATAATCGATGGCGCGTCCCTGCCACTGGTCTGGTAAGTTAATATCTCGCCGTAAGAGGTCTTGCGCACCGCAGTAACGCGCCCCGGATTTGATGTGGTGATCGTCAGCTTTGCTAGCGGCAAGCTGCTGCCCAGATGCACAATCTGCGAGTCTTCGCCTCCGGAGACGTAGACGTACTGGTTCAGGCGATATGGTCCCGACGGGCTCACGAGTTCCTTGCCCAATTGTTTGTCGTAGACGCTCCGGATGGCGCCAGCGGCCGTGTCAAACTCGACGCGATAGTAGGTGTTCTCAATTGTATTCGTAAGGGGCAGGGAACCCGCTTCGCTAACGGACGATCCTGCATTTTGATCATTCGGGGCGCGGACAATCGCGTAGCACCGGTAACCCAGCGATGGAACGGCGTGCGCCATGAAGCGCACGTGCTCGTAGCCGCTGCCCCGCCGGATAACATCCAGCGGAACGGGCGTCATATCCGGATACTCCCGGATAGCCCATCCGTCGTCGAGATCCGTTTCCACCGGTCCGCTGCGCGTCCAGCTTAGCGGATTGAAAACGACGATGGCCGGAGCCGCAAGGTGAATCTGGTCTGCAAGCTGGCTGAAGGACTGATCCAGAATGGAATTGATCTGCTGGCGAGCGTCGATGACGAACTGGTCCTTAGTGGACGCCTGGCGGACGGTTTCGTCGCTTTTCGGCCGCTCATATCCACCCCACGATGTGAACGTGTGTTCGGCATAGTCGATTTGGTCCTGCCACATCTGGCGGATTTGTTCGATGGGCCCGGAAACGGTCCTTTGGAGAGACGCCGCAATGGTGGAAAGCTTCTCTGCAGAGAGCGCGCGCTGCTGATCAATACGGTCGATCGCCGCGTTCCTGGCATCCGTCCCGATGCCGTCTTCCCAGTAAGGCCCTCCGTCGCCAGAAACCACTGGCAACGACTTGCCGTAATGCGCGTCCATATACTTCATGTAATCGAGAAACGTGGAAATGCGGATTTTCGGATACGCGTAAAGGCTGTTCCATTTGTTCACAAACGCCACTTCTCCAGGAATAAGATCGCTATTCTCTACCTGGAATCCATAGACGAGTGCCACATCAGGGCTGTAGGAAGGCCTGTCGTAGGCCTGTAAGAAGGTCGGAATCGACTGCCGGCAGGCGGCCACTTTTCCGGGCAATCCGCACATGAATGCGAGCTGCGAATACTGGCGGGAATAGGACATCAGCACTTTGCTGCCGTCAGGTCCTTGCCACCAGAACGGTGACTTCGTGTTCCAGCGGCCCAGGAGAAGAATGGGCGCGCGGTCGTTATTGCTGGCCGCAGCCAGGTAACGGATACCGAGGGCATGGAGGATCGATGCATACGACCACGAATAGCTCGGTACGTCCGTGATGTTGGCGTAATCAAAGGGAATCGACTGTTCGCGATGCAACCGATAGCTGTAGAACACGGACCGGATCAGCTCTTCCAGGCTGGCATAGCCGGTAAGAAGGTTGGCGTACTCCGCGGGTACTCCGATTTTGCCCTCACGCGCGAGATTCAGGAACGCCGCCTGGGCGGCCGGTGTACGCGTAGCGAGGTAGTTCTGCACAATCCAGGAGCCATCCAGGTTCCAGCGCATCTCGGGATGGCGAGTGATGAGCCCGACGAGTTTATCCACGTTGCGGTCGTGAACTTCCGCCACCTTTCCGCGATAGTCTGTGTAACCAAGGTCCAGGTGCTCGTGCGGCGCAAGGAATAGAGTCCACTTCCGTTCGGGCGCAAGATTGACTTGCTGATGCAAAGTTTTTCCGTTGACCCTCAGCTCGACCTCCGCGGGCGTCTCGGCCGCCATTTCCTGCGCCTGGAATTCAAACTGTTGCTCGCCAAAATCCGGCTCGCTGGAAAGCTGCGACTGGAAACTCTCGCCGTTCACGCGAAGATGGACTTCGCCCACGCGCACTTTGCCGCCCAGCGTCGCCGTCACGCGAATAAACTCGCGCAGGGCGCCTCCTTGCCGAACGTAGAAGATGGTGGGGGAAACCTCCAGTTGCGGCGCCTTAGCGCGCGTGGCCTCTCGATCCTGAGTCAGACGAAGAGCGTCGTAGGCGAGCAAGGAATCCCCCGGACCGTCCTTGGGATCATCGAGCGCCGTCAGCACGAGATCGTTCTCCCCTTGGCGCAGAGCAGACCGAGGCAGGACGATGGCGATTTCGTCCGAGGCGTCGATGGGCGACCAGAACGCAGGGTCGGCCGAAGAATAGGTCAGCTTGCGGTGGAAATAGAAGATGCCGCTTTTGCCGTTAATGGCAACCCGGAGGTGAGGAACCCGCGACTCGTAGAGCAACGCCGAGATTACCAGGCGGTAGGTCCCGCGCGGATGTGAACTCAGCGTGAACCGGATCGTATAAGGGTGAGGACGCCCGCCCGCCTCGCTGTTCTCGGATCCGGGCTGAAGGCCCGGCCAGTCGCTCGTGGAACTTCGCCCCACAATAAAGACCGGGGCGTAGTTAGGGTTGAGAAATAGAGGGCGATTGTTGAATTCCTGTGAAGAGCCGTCAAATTTCCCAATCTGCCAAATCGTATTCTGGGCGCCCGGTAAAGTGGTGCCGCCTGCCGCGCAGCACACGAGAACACAAAGGGTAGCACTCAGCCTCCGTACACGATTCATCAAAACCACCTTTCTATACCGTGTCCCGCTCACTGGTCGTTTATCTTTTCGTAATGCCTCAGTTTTAGGCTCGTAGAGCCGGGCTTCAGCCCGGCATCTGGCCAAATGCCGACCTGAAGGTCGGCGCTACAAAGCGGGGAGACCAAAACTGAGGCATTACTTCTTTTTTCGCGTTTTGGTTGAAGCGAGCATGGCCTCCGCTTCCGCATAGCTCCGCGCGTAGGCATCATCCTTTGGATCCAAGCGAACCGCGGTCTGATACTGGGCTGCTGCGAGCTCGATTTCACCTAGTTTTTCATAGGCAAATCCCAGCGCGTCGTGAGCGTCGGCATCATTGGCGTCATAGCGCAACGCCTCCAGCAACTCCACTCGCGCCGGATCCCACTGACCGGTCATTAGGAAAGTGGTGGCCAATTCATGGTGCAGGTTTGGGTTATCGGGATCTAAGGCGACGGCGCTGCGAAGCGCCTGAGTGGCTTGCGGGAAGCGCCCTTCCCCCCGAAGATCGACCGCCTGGCTCAGCAGTCTCCGCATCTCCAGCTTGTTTTCCGCCATTTGCAGCGGGCTGGCGGACGGCGCGTCGGTGCGGCTGGCATCAATCCCGAGTTTCTGGCCAGCTTGGGGGGAAACAAAGTAAGTCGCCTCCGGACTTCCCGGACACATCAGGTGGACGTAATGTTCAAGCGGCTCAACGCCGTCAATAACGAGATTCCCCTGCGCATCGGTCTTACCCGCCGCCTCGCCGTCGATGTCGACGCTACAGCCCGGTGTTCCTTTGGCAACTGTGATCTGAGCAGACGTGAGAGGGTGTTTGCGATGAGGCAGATGAACGGCGAAAGAGCCCGCCGGCGCGAAAAAGATGAACGCGGCTGGAATGGTGACGCGTAGCGCCCGGTAAACCATTGCGCGTTCATGTTAACACAGAGTTGTATGGTATATTTAGCCGGGGATTCGTGGCGCCTTGCTTCGTTTTGAGGTGACGATTGGACTTCGAATTATCCGAGGAGCAGCGGGCGATCCGGCGTTCTGTACGTGAATTCGCCGAGCGGGCGATCCGGCCGCATGTGATGGAGTGGGACGAGGCTCAGGCTTTTCCCCGCGAAGTCGTCCGGCAGCTCGGTCAAATGGGATTCATGGGCGTTACTGTCCCCGTAAAATATGGGGGGGCGGGCCTCGGTTACGTGGAATACGCAACCGTCGTCGAAGAGTTGGCCCGGATCGACGGATCAGTGGGGATCATTGTCGCGGCGCACACTTCCTTATGCGCAGGTCACATCATGGAAGCGGGCACCGAAGAACAGAAGTCAAAATATCTGGCGCCGCTCGGGTGCGGGGAAAAGCTCGGCTGCTGGAGTTTGACGGAGCCCCAGGCAGGCAGCGATGCCAGCGGCACGCGCACGGTGGCGCGGCGCGAGGGTGATACGTGGGTCTTGAATGGATCGAAAACGTTCACTTCAAACGGAAGCTATGCGGATATCTGCGTGGCCATGGCGGTGACAGATAAAGCAGCGCGAAAGCATGGCATTTCTGCCTTCATTATTGAGCGTGGCACACCGGGTTTCCGCCCGGGAAAAAAAGAAAACAAGATGGGGCTTCGCGCCAGCGACACGGCCGAAATTATCTTCGAGGAGTGCCGGATTCCTGAGGCGAACCGCCTCGGCAGACTGGGTGAGGGCTTTGTTGACAGCTTGAAAGTGCTGGACCAAGGGCGGATATCCATCGCCGCGATGGCGGTGGGAATGGCACAAGGCGCTTACGAGGCGAGCCTAGCGTATGCGAAGCAGAGGCGTCAGTTTGGTCGGGCGATTGCGGATTTCGAAGCCATTCAATGGAAACTCGCCGATATGGCGACCGAAATCGAGGCCGCGCGCATGCTCACGCAGCGGGCGGCCGACCGGGTTAGCCGCGGACTGAACGTCACGGCAGACAGCGCGATGGCGAAACTGTTTGCCGGCGAGACCGCGGTGAAAGTAGCAAATGATGCGGTGCAAATTCACGGCGGGTATGGGTTCATCAAGGATTATCCGGTGGAGAAGTATTACCGGGACGCGAAGCTGTGCACGATTGGAGAGGGAACCAGTGAGATTCAACGTCTTGTGATCGCCCGCGAGTTGCTGCGGAGCACGCGCTGACCCCTCGGCGCCCGCAAGGTCTGCGGCATCCACAACCGATGACCATCGAAGAATGGGCGGAGAGAATCCAGGCCGGCGACCCCCGCAACATAGCTCGTGCCATCACCGCAATCGAATCGGGCGACCCGGCCAGCATCCCACTGCTAAAATTGGTCTTCCGGAGCGGCAGGCGCGCCGCGGTGGTTGGTATCACCGGCGCGCCGGGGGCAGGGAAGAGCACGCTGGTTGAAAGGCTGGCCGCTTCCTACCGGGCGACCGGACTCCGCACCAGCATTCTCGCCGTCGATCCCACCAGTTCCTTCACCGGCGGAGCGATCCTCGGAGATCGCGTCCGCATGCAGCGCCTTGCGACGGATACGGGGGTTTACATTCGCAGCATGGCCACGCGGGGGCACTGGGGCGGCCTCGCCTCCGCAACGTATGACGCAGTGACCGTCCTTGAGGCGGCGGGCTCGGACGTTGTGCTTATCGAAACTGTAGGCGTAGGCCAAGGCGAAATCGAGGTCGCCCGCCTTGCCGGCGCCGCAGTCTTGCTTTTAGTCCCCGGAATGGGTGATGAAGTGCAGACGTTCAAGGCCGGGGTGATGGAAATTGCGGATATTTTCGTTATTAACAAATCAGACCGCGGAGGGGCAAACCGCCTGGAGCACGATATCACGTCCATGCTATCCGTCAGCCCGCGGCAGGACGGCTGGCAGCCCCCAGTCGTGAAGACCGTATCCACGACCGGCGAAGGGATTGATGCCCTAAGGCACGCTCTCGATGGGTTCCAGTCGTTTTGCGCGCGGACGCCGCTTGGCAAGTCACGGGAGCGCGAAAAGTGGCGCGAACGCCTGCTGGATATGGCGAGGCGGGATCTCTTTGCCCGCGTCGCCGGACCTCTCTTGGGAGACGGGTGGGTTGACGAAGTCGTGGCAGAGGTGATGGCACGGCGCACCGACCCGTACTCTGCGGTTGAGGAGATGGTTAAGAAGGGGCTAGAGTCTAGAGGCTAGAGACTAGGGACTGGCAGGCCCGCAGCCCCTAGCCTCCAGCCCCTACCGCTGAGAGCTTCCGATGAAACTCCATCACGTCGGCATTGCCGTCGAGTCGTTGAGCGAAGCGGTTCCCGTTTTCGAGAAGCTTCTCGGTAAGAAGGCCGCTCCCGAGGAGACCGTCGCAGACCAGAAATCGCGTGTAGCTACGTTTGACGCAGGAGAAGGCCGGATCGAATTATTGGAAGCCACGTCTGCCGAATCACCCATCGCCCGCTTTATCACCAAACGCGGACCAGGCATCCACCATCTGACGCTCTCGGTCGAAAACCTGGCGCAATCGCTCGCTACGCTGGAGCAGAGCGGTATAGAGCTTGTCGATCGGGCGCCCCGCGCAGGCGCCGGAGGCAAACGCATTGCTTTCCTGCACCCCAGGAGCACCGCGGGCGTGCTGATTGAGCTGATTGAAGAATAGCGATCGGTAGTCAGCTTTCAGCCATCAGCTATCAGCGGTCAGCTTCCAGTAAAAAGCCGCGTGGCTGCAGGTGGTCTACAGAAGTGTGGGTACGTTCAGGGCGGCCGAGATTTTCAAGGCAGATTCTGCCTGTTCTCTGACTGCTGTTTGCTGACCGCTGAATGCTGAGAGCTTCTCATGAACTTAGGACGATTCCAGCTTGACGCGCTTTCTGACGGGACGTTCGCGCTAGACGGCGGGCAGATGTTCGGTGTTGTCCCGAAAACTCTATGGGGGAAGAAAAACCCTCCGGACCCCCGCAATCGTATCCGGCTGAGTTTGACCTGTCTGCTGGTTCAAACACCCAGCGCCAACGTGCTCATCGAGACGGGAATTGGCGAGAAGTTTGATAGTAAACACGCGGACATTTACGCGATCGATCATTCGACGACCCTTCTTGACGGCCTCAAATCTCATGGGCTTTCGCGGACGGACGTGCACATAGTTATCAATACCCACCTTCATTTCGACCATTGCGGCTGGAACGTCCTCCGCGACGGAGCGAAGCTGGTTCCGGCTTTTCCCCGAGCTCGTTACGTGATTCAGCGAGGAGAATGGGAGCACGCGGGCGCGCCAACGGAAAAAGATCGTGCCAGCTACGTCGAGGAATTCTTCGCGCCAGCGGAGAAACAGACAGAGCTCTTGGATGGAGATACCGAGCTGCTGCCGGGCATTCGTGTGGAAGTGCTGCCGGGCCACACCGGTCACTTGCAGGGGGTCCACATAGCGTCCGAGGGGGAGGAAGCGTATTTTGTGTCTGACCTTGTCCCCACTTCGAGCCATCTCGATTATCCTTGGATCATGAGCTTCGATCTTTATCCGCTGCGAACTTTGGCTCATAAGAAGCGGCTGCTCCCGCAATTGGCGGCGGCGAACGTCTTAACGGTTTTCCCGCACGATCCGGTGATCGCCTGGGCCCGGCTTGAGGAGCGCGACAGGAAAATTCGGCTTAAGGGGTGAGCTATGGCGCAGGCGGAAATTGGAATTATTGGCGGTAGCGGCATCTATAACATGCTGAGCATCGAGCGGAAACGGGACGTGCGAGTGCCGACCCCGTTTGGCAGGCCTTCAGACATCTACGCGATTGGAACGCTCGAAGGCCGCCGAGTGGCTTTTCTGTCGCGCCATGGCCGCGGACACCTATTACTGCCCTCCGAGCTGAATTTCCGCGCTAACATCTATGGATTTAAGAAGCTCGGCGTAGAACGAATTATCGCCCTGAGCGCCGTCGGCTCGTTACGGGAAGATCTCAGGCCGATGGATATGGTGATTCCTGACCAGTTTTTCGACCGCACCCGATCGCGCATCTCAACTTTCTTCGGTAATGGCTTGGCGGTGCATGTGAGTTTCGCCGATCCTTTTTGCCCGGAGATTCAGAAAACTCTGGAAAACTCCTGCGCGGATGCGGAAATAAAATGCCACCGGGGTGGAACCTATGTCTGCATGGAGGGACCGGCCTTTTCGACGCGGGCAGAATCGAATACTTATCGTGCCTGGGGGATGGACATTATCGGTATGACGAACCTCCAGGAAGCCAAGCTCGCGCGCGAAGCGGAAATATGCTACGCCACCCTCGCCATGGTCACGGATTACGACTGTTGGCATCCTGGCCACGACGCAGTCACCGTCGGGCAAATCTATGACTACCTTACGCGCAATGCGGACCATGCTCAAACTATCGTCCGCCTGGCCGTTGCCCAGCTTCCCCGGGAGCGATCCTGCAAGTGCGGCTCTGCACTGGCTCACGCGATCATCACGGATAAGAAGAAGATCCCACCGGCAGCCAGGAAAAAGCTGGCGTTGCTGGTGGGAAAATACCTAAAAAACAAGTGATGAGAGATGAGCAAACAGCTATCAGCTTTCGGCTGCCAATAAGCACTTCGCACCGTCTGTCGGCTGACCGCTGAATGCTGATAGCTGAATGATTCTTGGCTCATCACTGGTTACTCATCTCTATTTTTGAAGGGATCCCTCATGTCACTTCTGGTTGTTGGTTCCGTGGCCTTCGACACAATCGAAACGCCCTATGGACAGGCTGAGGAAATTCTCGGCGGCGCGGCAACGTACTTTTCCGTCACGGCAAGTTACTTTACCCCGGTACGCATCGTGGCCGTGGTTGGCGAAGACTTTGGCGCCGAGCAGAGGCGCGTCTTCGAAAACCATGGAATTGACACTCAGGGACTCGAGCGAGCCAAGGGGAAAACCTTCCGGTGGCGGGGAGAATACCGCGGCAACATGGATGAGGCAAAGACGCTTGAGACTCAACTCAACGTCTTTCAGACCTTTACTCCGAAAATCCCTCCCGCCTATCTGGACTCACGCTTCTTGTTCTTGGCCAATATCGATCCTAGCCTGCAGTTCCATGTGCGGAAGCAGATCAATGGCCCGCGGCTGACCGGCTGCGACACCATGAACTTCTGGATTAATGGAAAACTGCCCGAACTCAAGAAAACTCTCGCGGCCGTGGATGCGCTAGTCATAAACGAAGGTGAGGCTCGCATGCTTTCTGGAACCGAAAATCTCCCCAGAGCGGCAGCAGCCATTCATAAGCTGGGTCCGCGCACGGTGGTGATTAAACGCGGAGAGCACGGCGCGGTTCTTTTCCAGGAAGGCCTTATCTTTTTTGCCCCCGCCTTCCCGTTGGAGCAGGTCCACGACCCGACCGGCGCGGGCGACACCTTCGCAGGCGGCTTTATGGGGTATCTGGCGCGGGAGGGCGACCTCTCGGAACGCAGTCTGCGGCGTGCTCTCGTTTATGGCTCCGTAATGGCCAGTTTCGCCGTTGAAGAATTTGGCCTTTCGCGTTTGCTTCGAGTAAAGCCTCAAGAAATCGAAGAGCGCTTCAGGCACTTCAAGGCGATGACGCACTTCGACGTGTGACCGGATAATGGGTGCCCGTTTACTCCCCTCCGTAGAACTTTATACGCCGGGCAAAGAGCCGGCTTGGCTGCCGCGGCGCGTCGCAGTCCTGGTTTGTCTGGTGATCGCTGCTGCGGATCTCGCCGCCCTCTATTTCTTTGAATCGCGCGGCCTGAGCAATCTCTACGGTGATGGCATCGCCCACGTTGAGGGCGCCCGGCGGATGTTCGATTCCTTGACCCCAGGTTACGCCCAAATTGGCACTGTTTGGCTGCCCCTCTTCCACTTGTTGGCTGCGCCTCTCGCGATCAGCAACACTCTGTGGCGAACAGGGCTCGCGGGCAGCTTGGTTTCAGCCGCGGCATTTGCGGTGGCCGCCTGGTTTGTTTTCCGCCTTTCTTTCGAGATGAACGGAGCGATTTCCGCCGGAGTGGCAGGGCTCGCGGGTTTCCTGCTTTGCTTGAACCTGCTGTATCTGGCCAGCGCGCCAATGACCGAATCGCTGGCTATTCTGTTGGCGGTGCTCGTAGCTTTTGGCCTCTTTCGTTTTCAGCAATCGGGAAAGACGGGAACGTTGATAGCCGCCGCCGTCGCCGCATTTTGCGGCACTCTAACGCGCTACGATGGCTGGTACCTGCTTCCGTTTGCAGCCTTATTCGTGTTTTTCTGCGGAAGAAGGAGTTGGAGGCGGCGGGCTGCGGAGACGGTCTGCTTCAGTCTGATTGCCGGCTGCGGACCGGTACTTTGGCTAATCCATAATGACTACCGCTACCACAATCCTCTCGAGTTCTACAACGGGCCGCAGTCCGCCCAAGCGATCTATGCCCATCAGCTTGCCACCACGGCGTTTCGCTATCCAACGGACGGAAGTGTGTGGCTTTCGGCCCACTACTACTTGGCAGACATGCGGCTCGTTCTTGGCCCCTGGATTTTGATTTTGGCGTCGCTCGGATTAACGTTGTGGATGCTGGATCGCCAGAATCGGCGCCGCCGCTCCGCAATGCTGCTGTTATTGGTTCCCTTACCATTCTATATTCAGTCCCTGGCTTTCGCCGGCGTCCCGATTTATGTGCCTACGCTGTTCCCCCACACGTATTACAATCTTCGCTACGGCCTTGAGATGGCCCCGGCCGTGGCCGTTCTGACGAGCTTTCTCGTGTCAAGAGGAATGCCGGCGAGAAGCCGTAAGCTCGTATTGGGAATTCTGATCGCCGTCTTGGCAGGGCAGTGGATTGGAGTTGCTGCGGCTGGCGCGAGAAACATTCCCGTGGTCACTGAGGCAATTCTGAATACGCCATCGAAGTCTCCGGCAGTGCAGGATGTGATTCGGTTCCTGCGCGCGCATTATGATGGCAGAAAACTGCTGATGGACGACGGGGAATGGGCGTGCGTCATGTCCCAATTGGACATTTCTTACCGCAATGCGCTGACTCCGTCGAATCGCCCCTATTGGCGCGAGCTCCCTCAGGAAGCGAGCCGCTGGGTAGGCTGGATCGTTGTGAAGCGCGGGGACGCGGTGGACCAACTGATGCACGCCTATCCGAACGCGTTCTCAAGCTTCGTGCTGGCCGATAAAAATCCGCTTCCGCACGGCTCCTACGTCCGAATCTATCGGCGGAGGCCTCAATACAGGACGCGATGAAGGTTTGTGGCGTCAGTTTGACCATGCGGGTTCTGTTATGCGTGGCGACATATATAGTTGCTCATCAACAGCCGTTAGTGTATCAGGGCACGGCTTCAGCCGTGCCATTCCTGGCCAGTTAATTGACGCGGCTTTAGCCGCTGATCAGGGACTAAAGCCCTGATATTGTTGCCGACGGTGCGGCATGGCTGAAGCCATGCCCTGATACACTATGCATTTATTTAATGCGCTACGTTTAGGAACGTCGAATAATGAAAAGCACGTGCTCTGTTCCATTCGAGAAGTTCCACGGACTCGGTAATGATTTTATTATCTCGGGCCGGGGCGTAGTGCCAGTTGGAAACGGTTTCGGACGGCCCGATAAACCTCTGGGCGCTGTTTTTTTGCGACGGTTGGCCCGCTCGATCTGCGCGCGGCACACCGGAGTGGGGGGGGATGGATTCTTATTTGTTTTGCCTGCCCGCAAGCAAGAGAATCACGCCCGGGTGCGTTTTTTCAACGCCGACGGGGGCGAAGCAGAAATCTCGGGAAATGGAATTCGCTGCGCGGGCGCGTTTTTGATCGAATCAGGAGGCTGTAAGAGCCCGCTGAGGATCGAGACGATGGCGGGGGTGAGGACGCTCCAAGTAGCTGGCCGGGAAGGAGCATTATGGACATTTCGAGTTGATATGGGCCACCCCATCTTTGAACCCAGCCGGATTCCGTTTGCGGCCAAAAAAGCCGCCGCACCGGTCATCGGATACCCGCTGGAGACAAGTGCGGGTAAATGCCGCGTCACTGTGACATCGATGGGCAATCCACACTGCTCGATTTTTGTAAGCAGCTTCGATCATATCGACTGGCCGGTCGTTGGCAGGGAGATTGAGATTCATAAGCTTTTCCCGAATCGAACCAATGTAGAGTTCGTGCGAGTGATTTCGAGGCGGGAAATCGAAGTGCGCTTCTGGGAACGAGGCGTGGGCATTACAGCCTCTTCGGGGACGGGCTCGTGTGGCGCGGCTGTGGCCTCAATTTTGAACGGATTCACGGACCGTGGGCTCCGGGTTCGCACGGTCGCAGGCGTTCTTGAAATCGCTTGGCCGGAGGATGGAGCGGCGATCCTTACCGGACCGGCCGTGAAAATTGCCCAAGGTGTTTTTGAACTACAACGATGAGCAGTATTCGTCCAGATGACCGTGGGATTGCAAAGCACCGCTGGCAACGCGTGGTGATGGCAGGGCTATGCATGTGGCTAGCCACAGCAGCCTGCTACGCCAGGACGAGTGTTATCCTCTCGACCGATGTAGGGAACGAGATCGATGACCAGTGGGCTATAGTGTACATGCTCGTGAACCCTCAATACGACGTTTTGGGCATTATCTCAGCTCACGCTCCTTCCTTGCCTGACCCTTCCGCGGAGTACACGTATCGCGTCTTGGTAGATCTGGTTGAAAATCACCTGAATATGGCGAGCCACCCTCCTCTGTTTGAAGGGGCTAACTTTCCGCTGGCGGACAGCAAAACACCGCGCCTGAACGCCGGAGTCGATTTCATTGTGCGAGCCTCGAAAAAGTTTTCGAAGACGCATCGGTTGACCGTGTTAACTATCGGCGCCGCTACCGACGTGGCTTCCGCGATTCTCGATGACCCCTCCATCGTGGACCGGATACGGGTTGTCGCTATGGCCTTTAAGAGCTGGCCGACAGGGGGCCCGGAATTCAATGTGGCCAACGATGTGACGGCGTGGCAGGTGATTTTGAACTCCAGCGTTCCGGTGGTCATCGGTTGTGGCGACACCTGCCGCGCCAATCTCGCCCTCACATTTGCGGGTGCAAAGAGCCTGATCAGCCAGCACGGGCCGGTAGGGGAATGGTTATGGCAGGAATATCAGGTCTGGTACTACCGGTTCGTGAAGCCATTGCGAAAGGACGATTTTTCGAATCCCTGGTTCATTTGGGACACGATCACGCTTGCCTATGTTGAGGGAATGACAACGCAGCAGAGCTATCCGCGCCCCGTCCTCGAAAATGACATGAAGTTCAACCACGTAAGGACGCAGAGGACGATTACGTGGATCACAAGTGTTGATTCCGCGCGGATGTGGGCCGATTTTGTGAACAAGCTGGATGCCTATGAGAGAACGCATGCGGTAAGCACAAGGTGTCCTCCGCCTTTCCTTCCGTAGCATTTCGGCGTTCGTGAAAAATTTGATGAAAAATTTGATGAAAAATTTATTGCGTGGATGTTGTCTGTGTGTTATCCTCTCTAAATGTCAGGGGTGAGTGGAGGTTCGACAGATTCTACGGCCCCCTGAAGGCTGGAGGTTTAATACGCAAAGGATTCCAGGGTAAGGCGCAAAACACGTAGGTTCTTGCCGATAGTTATCCTGCCTGTTTTTCACCTTCCATCCGTACTCCGTACCGCAACTGATCGTTAAACGCCACAGCCTCCGGGTTGTGCAGCACGAACATTGCGGTTTGGCCAGTGGGGTCCAACGAGAATGAGTTAAGCAGCGGGCATTGAGATGAGTGGCCGGTCGAGTTGAGAAATTTGAGCGGACACTCAGCCCAGCGCCTTGGCGGCATCCGTGACGGGTGATGCCAGCGGCTGGAGAAGCTGGAGGCGGAAGCAATTCCGAACCTCGGCACTCAGCGATCTTTGAAAACTGAATAGTGCGGCGTCTACATGTGCTTATCTGCCTGAGTTGTGGATTCAGGCAGGAAGGAGCTTTCAGCATTCAGCAATCAGTGGTCAGCAAGAAGGCTGAAGTCTTAGTCTTTTTACTGATAGCTGAAAACTGATAGCTGATTGCTCTTTGTGCAAGACAATCTGCAAGACGAAGCTTTCAGTATTCAGCAATCAGCGCACAGCAAGAAGCCCGAAGTCCCGGCCTTTTTGCTGACAGCTTAGAGCTGAGGGCTGATAGCTGTTTTGTGTGTTGAGCAGATGTTATGGTCAAGCTACTAAGGGCGTACGGTGGATGCCTTGGCGCCAGACGGCGATGAAGGACGTGGTTACCTGCGATAAGCCTCGGTAAGGGGGAAACACCCTTTGACCCGGGGATTTCCGAATGGGGAAACCCTTCCGATGAAAACATCGGAAACGGCCCGCTGAATATATAGGCGGGTGCGAGCCAACCCGGGGAAGTGAACCATCTCAGTACCCGGAGGAAAAGAAAACAACCGTGATTCCGCGAGTAGCGGCGAGCGAAAGCGGACATAGCCCAAACCCAGCCTTCCATCTGAGATTTCA
>JASHOS010000121.1 GCA_030040995.1 Terriglobia bacterium
CTCGCCATTTACGGAACTCTTGCCCTGCTAACAAAGCAGCGGCTACTGCCCAAAGCATGCGGAGCCCTCACGGAGGCACCGAGAAAACGAAAATACTCGCTAGAAAAATTGCAGCCGCCGCTCTTGAAACTGATGAAACGCCTCCTCAAACAACGAGTCCTCCAAGGTGCATCGAATGGCCTATTCTAGCGCCTATGCCCGGTCAGGGCGCCTTATGCTTGGGCTGCGAGGATGTGGCCGAACCGGCGGCTCGTACGCGACTTCCAAGAACCTTTATGGTAGGCGTAGCCAATGATTAGCGGCAGTGCAATCGTGGCTTCGCAAAAAACCATCTGTTCGTATGTTGTATCGACCTTGCCCCAACTGCTTGCCTCTTTCAGCGTGCTTCCAGAGAGAGCGCCGTCCCGTACATCGGCCACGGTAACTTGGATGGCGTACTTATGCATCGGGACCGCGTGACCCAGAACTTCGCAAGCGACCACGACGTCTTGGGCAAAGTTCTTCGGAACACCACCGCCAATCATGACCAGTCCGGTCTCCGGGGATTTCAATTTGATCCGTGTGAGTTCGTGAAAGTCCCCGGCGCTGTCGAGGGTAACCTTTGGGTCGTGGCCACGGGCTGCCTGGTGGGACACCAAGCCGAAACCGGCGGAGCAATCGCTGAAGGCAGGACAGAAAATCGGAACCTCGTTGCGAAAAGCTTCGAGAACCATACTGGCATCAGTCCTTGCATGGTTCTGACAAAGGTATTCACCCATCACGGCGATGAATTCTCGTGACGTATAGGGGCGTGGCTCAAGACGGTCAGCAATCGCACGAACAGTATCGTCGCAAACTCGCAGCTCATCCTCATTGATTAACGTGTCGTAAATACGGTCAATATGGAGTTCGCGTAGCATGGCATCGTCTGCTCCGACCTTAAGGCGCTCGGCCGCAATGTAATGATTAAAGCCGAGCGCTTCGAAAAAGTCCTGGTCAACGACGTTTGCGCCTGTGGCAACGATCACATCCACCATGCGATAGCGAATCATGTCAGCAAACACTCTCTTGAGCCCGGCGCTGACAAGGGAGCCTGCAAGGCACAGAATCACTCCACAACTCTCGTCCCGAAGCATGCGATCATAGATGTCAGCCGCCCGGTAGAAGTCTCGCGCGCTGTAGGCCATGTGACGCATGGCTTCCACGATGGGTACTACGTCGTAGGCGGTGATATCGTAGTGTTGAATACGTTCCTGAAGAAAATCTTCCTTATGCGCCATGGGATTGTTTTCACGCAATGTTGTTCAGTAAGAGACGGGCCTCTGACACGGCGTGCAGTCAGCTTGTGCACCACGCTGATTCTCGACCTTATCAGGGAAGCGTGGCTCCGTAAACTACTCACTGGCCACTCCGGTTTTCTGTCATGACAGAGAAGATTTGGTCGTCCGAAAGAGAGAGAATTTGCTGCCCTGCAGCCTCAAGCTCATCTTCTGGCAGGTTCAGGAACCTCTCGACAAACTGAGGCTGCAACCGGAATACCAACTCTTTGCCTGTCTTTCGATTTCTCACAATTGTCTGCATGTCCCGGACCGGTGCCTTCTCAAGCCATAGATTCAGCTTCCCGACGCTTACTCCTGTCGCGGCCTGAACCCCGTCGGCCACGCAACTCCATTGAACCCTAAATGGAGTCTTGTGAACCACCTCCAGGCTGAAGCTCCCGCGTGGAAGCCCCAGTTCTTTCAGCGCACGTTCACCGATGCGATATCCTGCTACCGCAAATGGTCCGGCTTCGCCGTGGATATTGGCCACTTGCCTGAGGATTGCCGCTGCGGAGTTGTGGTGGGAGGGATGCCCAACATGCCACGAAACGTACGCGCCAGGTGCGCTGAATCGGCGAACCCGGCGCCGTATGCCGCATGGGTCACAGACGCTCCGGCAGCAAGCAGTTGCAGCGCCTCGCGCAACCGCAACCAGACCAGATAGCGGCGTGGCGAAACGCACATTTGCCGGGAAAACAGGTGCGAAAACCGGCTTTCTGAAAGCGCAACCTGGGCAGCGATTTCTCTGATTGAGAATGGATGTTCCGCCTCCTCACGGAGCATCATGACCGTCCGTGCCACGCGCGGATCGAGCTGCAACTCAGCTTCCGCGCCAACGCTTGAGTGTGGACCACGCTGGAGACTGTGCACCATCTGGCGGCAAATCCTTGCGGCCTCGACAGTGATTCCATCACGCCGGGCGAAATCCGCAAAAAGGGGGAAAAGCTTCTGCACGACGTCTGGCGCAATCTCCGAGATGCCGCGATGCCGGTAGAGGGGTGCCAGCGGCTGAGCGATCTTCGCTTCAGGCGCGAGAACCATCAGCGCCAATTCATTCCCTCTGCCATCCATTGCGTGGATCCGTCCGGGCGCAATGACGGCCGAGCGAAAACGCTGCCAAGCGGCGCGTTCGCCGGTCCGCAAGCCAAAATCGCCACGGAGCGCAACGCAAATTTTGATCGCCGGTGAAGCGTGCAGGCTTGTCTCCGCTGCCTGGCCAACAAAAAGCGCCTATTCCTGCCACAGAAAAACTTTGTCCCTCCAGCTCCGATCTGAGCCTGAACACACCGGCAAAAGCGAATTGTGCGTTATATGGCTCATAGGAGTCCAACCCACGATCTGCTTCTCAATCACCTAAATGCTTCCCAGGGATCAGGTAATTGACGACGTAATCGGCCACGGCTTCTTTGAGCGGTGTGACCGGCCCCTGGTAACCGGCATCACGAAGCCGCCGCAAATCTGCCTGCGTACGATACTGATAACGGCCTCGTAATTCTTCAGGCATTTCAACGTATTCGATCTTCGGCGGCAGGTTCAGGGCTGCGAAGATTGCCTGTGCCAGTTCGTTCCAGGTATGCATTTCCCCTGAGCCGATGTTGAATAACCCGGCCGCCTCGCTTCGGGCGAAGTACAGCGTCATATCGACAGCGTCCTTAATGTACAAGAAATCCCGTCCAAATTCTCCGTCCTGATAGTCCGGATGGTGACTCTTGAAGAGCTTGATGCATCCCGTTTTCTGAATCTGCGCGAACGCCTTGTTCACCAGGCTGCGCATCTCGCCCTTGTGGCCTTCGTTCGGACCAAAAACGTTGAAGTATTTCAAACCCACGATCCGGTCAAACAATCCGTGGTCGCGGGCATAAAGGTCGAACCGGTGCTTGGAGGAGCCGTAAGCGTTCAGAGGATGGTAGTGGTCAAGGTGATCGGCGCCATCCTCCATTCCCGCCGTACCGTCGCCGTAGGTCGCCGCCGACGAGGCATAAATAAAGCGGGCATTCTGCGCGAGCGCCCACTCGGCAAGCTTCTTAGTGTATTCGTAATTGTTTCGCTTCAGATATTCGACGTCGGTCTCCGTTGTCGAGGAGCACGCTCCGAGGTGGAAGACGGTCCGAATCTGATCGAGACGGGGGCTACGCTCAGCAACCCAACGCAGAAGCTCGTCGGGACCCAGCAAGCCATCGAAGCGCAAAGCCGCAATATTGCGCTGTTTGTCAGGATGGTCGGCGCGATCGGCCACGAGGATTTTGTCAAACCCACGCTGGTTGAGCGCCCAAACGAGCGCGCTGCCAATGAAGCCCGCGCCGCCGGTAACGAGGATACGCCGATTGAAGAGATTGTTCACGCGTTTCCACGATCGAGGAGCTTCTCACGAGTGCTCCACAAGCCAGCGGAAGGTGTACTGATGAAATAAACCGTTTCGCCTCCGCGGTCCTCGCATGCCTCAGCATGTTCGTCCCGCAGATAGCCTCTGGCGGAACGCTCCTAAAAGACAAACTTTGCAGCAATCTGGAGCAAGCGAGGCGCCGCGGCGCTGACGACCTGCCCAAAAGCGGGGTCGTTAATCTCTCCGTCTACTGATGCCGGACCATAAAACTGCGCATGATTGAACACATTGAATGCTTCCAAACGAAGTTCTAGCGATTTCGTCTCAGTGAACGGTATTGTCTTAGCAAGCGCCATATCGTAGTTCTCGATTCCAGGGCCGTAGAAGAACCGGCGAGACGCATCGCCCAATTGGCCCAGCGCCTCCAGGCTAAACAGCGAGGTATTGAACTCAGGACGGCCGTTTCGAGGGTTCGTGTTGATCTCCAGCGGGCCGGGTTTGAACTCTGGCGTGTCCAGCAGGTAGTTGTTGACACCGTTTCCGAGGGTTCCGAGCAAGGAATTGTCGGAGTCGTCGTATAGCGTCACCGGCAATCCGGTGCTGAAAGTCGTCGTGCCGGAAAGGCTCCATCCTTGCGTCAGCCGGCCCGTGCGCCGAAACAGCAACTCGATGGGCAATTCATAGCGGTAGCTGGCCACGAAATTTTGCGTCATGTCGAAGGCGGAAATGGCGCGCGTCAGACTCTGGTTCAGCGGATTGAGCTGCTCGCCCAGATTCGATGCTTGGTCGATCGACTTGCTATAGGTATGCCCCACCAGAAAGTCGGATCTTGTGCCGACATAGCGAAGATTCGTTTCCAGCGCATTGAAATTCGAATTTTCAATCGTTTCTTGTGCCGTATTTTCTCCATAGTTTGAGCCCAGCCCAACCCGGGTTCCGTCATACCCCTGCCCGGTAACGCTGGTGTAAACGTTATCCTCTCCGAAAGGTCCGCACGTCGGCGTTCCGGGCGCCACTTCGCTGGGCTGACTCAAGCTGAGGCAGAGAGCCTGATTGCCCGGATTCGTGGGCAGAAGCGCCAGCAGGTGGTGTCCCTCATTTCCCACATAGCTCATCGTCAAGAGCAGCTTCGAGGTGATTTGCCGCTGAAAGGAAAACATATAGCTCTCGATATAGGGCACGTCGTTGCGATAGTAAAAGTATGGGTCTGCGGAGATGGGAATCACGGGTGCGAAATTGAACGACGTGTCCGGGTTTTGGGATGAGACATTGTGGGGCGGAAAAGTTAAGGGAAACGGATCCGTGTTAACCGCTCCATTGTCAGCATTGATGAAGGGTGTCGCAAACAGTGGCGGTGTGGGACTCAGATAGTTGTATCCGAACGGCGGAACCGCATACATGATTCCGGCCGACAGCCCTGGGAAGGCTGTATAGAAGATTCCGTAGCTGGCTCGAATGCTGCTCTTGCCGCCATTCCCAAAGATGGCTTTCCCGACTCCATGATCGAAATGGGGCGCATAGGCGATGCCGATTCGGGGTGCGAAATTGTCCGCTTTCGAGGGTGAAATCGTTGGAGGAATTCCTGGATCGCCGGGAACCAGGAGCCCCTCCGGCGCTCCGGGATAAAGCACGGATTGCCGGCCCGGTATGATCGTTTGAAGCTGATTGTACTTCTCCCAGAACGGCATGATGTAATCCCAACGAAGACCATAATTGACCGTCAAATTGCTTCGCGCCCGCCAGCTATCTTGCCCGAAGAGCCCCGCATAGCGGTTCCGCAGGTAGAAAGGCTGTCCTGAGGACTGTGTGAAATTACTCGGAACTCCAATCAGGAAATCCGCAAATGCAGAACCTGTTTCCGTTCCATCGATATTGAAAGTTCCGTTGAACGTTGCATTGGGATGCTCATTCACCTGATCCGCATGAAACTGGCCGCCAAATTTGATCGTGTGCGAGCCCAGTACCTTCGAAAATGTGTCGCCGAGGTAGAGCGTGTTGTTGACCTGCGTTTCATTGGTGATCGGGACGCCCATGACAAAGGATGGAAACGTAATATTCATCACGCCTTCAAACTGCGGCGCCTGGACGACAATGCCCGGCGTGCCCACGCCGCTCACGAATCCCTGAGCGGCCATGCTCACCCCCAGACCACCTCGCGGCTGGCCAATGACGTTGGCATTGCGGAGGAAACCCACGTGAAACTCGTTGACGGTATTGGACCCGAAGACTTTCTCATCACCCATAGTAAAAAGTTGGGCTCGCCCGTAAGTCAGTGCATCAAAACCAGGGATGCTTGCGCCGCCCTCCGCTCCCGGATACGGATTGTCCAGCCAGTAGTCGTCAAAAAAATAATAGCCTGAGAGCTGGCCTAATAAGGTGCTAGCGTCCACCCGCCCAGAAGCCTTATCATCCCGCACCGTCTCGGAATAGGCCGACGTCGAAAACTGATTGGCGCTGGAATTCGGGGTGGGGAGGTACTTCAGAAGATTGAGCGCAGGTGAAGACCACGCGCGCTGTGGAATCACAGCATTCGGGAAAACACAGGAAGAACTCGTCGTGCATCCTGCTGTATAGTAAGGCTCCCCGGCGGAAACTCCGTAGCCCAGCTTCTGCGAGAGCAGGCTGGCGAGGTAGGGTCCGCTCACATTCCCCGTCAAAGAGCTGGCAACATCGGAGAGGTCCCCATCTCGGTTTTGCATAGACGGAACGGAGATGAGTCCCGTCTCCTCTCCTTCCGTCGTTCGCGTGCCTTGATAGTCTCCAAAGAAATACACCTTCTGGCGCTTGATCGGACCACCCAGCGTGCTGCCGAACTGGTTCTGCTGGAAGGCCGGTACGGTGGGATCAAAGTAGCCGCGCGCGTCCAGCGCTGTATTGCGCAAGAACTCGAAGCCGTCACCGTGAAAGGCGTCGCTCCCGGACTTCGTCACCACAGTCACCATTCCGCCGTTGTAGTTGCCATATTCGGGATCAAAATTGTCGGTCAGGACCCTGAATTCGTCGATTGAATCCAGGTCGGGAATCACGGAAGTTCCTCCGTTCATGGGCTCCTCAACGTCAATCCCATTCACCATGAAACCATTGGAGGACTCGCGCTGGCCGTCGATCGATAGATTCCCGGGATCGAGATCTCCCGAGGGATCCAGTGTCCCCGTCACGCCGGCCATGATGACGGAATTGGGCTGCAACGTCGTGACAGGGATGACTCCGGGTTGAATCGAAAGCAGGTCCGTATAGCTGCGCCCGTTCAGGGGCAGCGCTGTCATCTGAGCGCCTGTGACCAGTTCGCCCAAGTGAGTCGCCACCGTATCCACTTGAGCTTCAGTGGTGGCTTCGGTCGCTGCCACCGTGACGGTCTGGGACTGCTCACCCACTTTCAGCGTGGCATTCACAGTGAGCGCTGATTCGGTGTCCACCGCCAAGTTTGTTCTCCTCTGCGTCTGGAAGCCGCGCGCTTCGACCGTAAGGTTATAGTGGCCAACCGGAAGAGTTGGGAACGAGTAGAATCCGTGTGGATCAGAAGTTGTGTGGAATTCAGACCCGAGTGTGGTATTGACCAAGGTGAGAGAGGCGCCCGGAATCACGGCGCCGCTCGGGTCCATGACTGTTCCCGAAATGCTGCCCCCGATGCTGCCTGCCAGGCCGGAAGAGGCCAAAAGCAGCGCCAGAATCGAGGTTGCAAGGATCGAATTGACGCGGAGTTTCATGCGGAGGTCTCGCTTCTGGAAGGGCGCTTGACAGGCGCGCTCACAACCCCGGCAGCGGCGCGGCAAGCCTGCTCCAACGCCAAGTTTGGCGGAAAGTGCGTAACATGATTTACAAAACTGTGCTATCCGAAATCATCGCTCATCATAACACGAATATTTAGATCGTGCTATTCGCACTACATGCCGCAGTGCTTATTGGTGATGCGGGCCACGGGATCGTGAGCGATAATAGCGTCGGGGACCGCGCGGAACGGTCCCGGGAAAGGAAGGACAGAGATGGGCGATTTGGTTCGAACGGGAGTTTCTTTGGAGCGGGAGCTGCTAGAGGGTTTCGATAAAGTGATCGGGCGAAAGGGTTACCGTAACCGCTCCGAGGCTATTCGTGACCTCATCCGCGAGCGCCTGGTGGACGAGCAGGCGGACGAGAACAGAATGGTCGTGGCTACGCTGACGATGGTTTACGATCACCATCGGCCCCAGTTGTCGGAGAAGTTGATTGACGCCCAGCACCGCGCGGGAGGGAGAGTCCTGGCCGCCACGCATGTGCATCTGGACCACCACAATTGTTTGGAGGTAATCATCATGAAAGGTCGTAGTGGAGAGGTGAGGCGCCTGGGCGATCAAATCCTGAGCTTTCGCGGCGTAAAACACGGCCGTCTGGTGATTACAACGACCGGCAGGGACTTGAAATAGCCAGACCCCGCGGACAGCGGTTCATCAGGTTAATGCTGTGCCTGCCCGCCTGATCATGGCGGTGGCGTGTTTGAGGACCGCGCCGGTGATCTGACTGCCGGAAAGCATGCGCGCCAACTCGGCAGCGCGTTCCTCTTCGGTTCGCAAATAGCGCACCGCCGTCAGCGTTCTTCCGCCGCGCTCTGTTTTTTCAACACAAAAGTGATGCTCTGCAAAACAGGCAAGCTGCGGCAGGTGCGTAACGCAGAGCACTTGCGCATTACGGGACAACTGCTTGAGCCGCTGCCCCACGCACTCGGCCACGCGCCCGCCAATTCCCGCATCCACTTCATCGAAGACGAACGTGGGCGCCCAACGGCTCGATCCGCTTTCCGGAGCGGCTCGCGGCAGTTTGGCGTCAGGCCCATTCGCAGACGCGGCGCGCGGGCTAGTCGCCGCAAGTGGCCGGCCCGCCATAACCGTTTTGAGCGCGAGCATCAGCCGGGAAAGCTCGCCTCCCGAAGCGATTTTCTCCAGTGGCCGCAGGTCTTCGCCAGGATTGGGCGAGAGGCGAATTTCGATCTCATCCATGCCGTGCGCCTCGCCCGCCGGGTTCTGTCGCTCCATAAATTTGATCTCAAACCGCGTTTTTTCCATCCCGAGCTGAGCCAGCTCCTGGCGAACGCTTCTCTCGAGCATTTTGGCCGCTTTCTGCCGCTTTTCAGATAATTCCTGCGCTGCCCGGCGGTAGTCCGCTATGGCTAGCTCCATCGCCTTGGCAATTTCGGTGCGGCATTTGTCGGCGTGTTCGAGCCGGGCGAGTTGTTGGACCACGTGCTTCCGGTATGCGAGGATCTCTTCGATGGATTTCCCGTACTTGCGCTTCAGACGGTCTATCTGCTCGAGCCGGGCTTCCACCTGCTCCAGGAGTGCGGGGTCGGCTTCGAGCTTGCCCAAATAATCACGGAAATAAGCGGCCAGGTCGTCCAGCATCGCGCGGGCGGAAGCCAGCGGCTCGAGATATGATTCGACTGCCGTATCATAGCGGCGCAGATCCTCCAAGAGTCTCCCGACCGCGGCTAGCCGTGCGCAAGCCGACCCCTCCTCTTCGTAAAGCTGAGCGAACGCGGCTGAGGCTGCGGCGCGGAGTTTCTCCACGTTAGACAATACGCGCTTCTCATCCTCCAGGCGGGCGTCTTCTCCCGGCTCAAGACGAACGCGCTCGAGTTCCTCTGCCTGAAACCGGAGCAGGTCAATCGTGCGCAGCCGCTCCTGCTCGTTCTGATTCAGATCTGCCATTTCTTTTTCGAGACCCCGGCGGCGGCGGAAATGCCGTGCGACTTCTTCGAGAAGAGTTTGTGTTTGGGCGAATTGATCCAACAGCTCAAGCTGGACGCCGCGGTCGAGCAGTGCCACGTGCTCATTCTGCCCGCTGAGATCTACAAGGAGCCGCGCCAGGCTGCGCATCGCCGCAACCGTTACCGGGTGGTCATTCACCAGCAGCCGGCTCTTCCCAAGGCTCTGAACCTCACGGCGAATAATGATTTCACCATCATCGCTGGCACTTACTCCAAACTCGTTGAGCCATCCTGCCCACGGCGGAACGCCTTCAGCCTCGAATACGGCGGTCACGCTAGCCTTTTCCTGTCCCGTCCGCACCACATCCGGCGAAGCTCTGCCGCCGAGAACCAAGCCCAAGGCATCCACGAGGATGGACTTGCCAGAGCCCGTTTCGCCGGTAAGCAGGTTGAGTCCCGGGAAAAACTCCAGGCTCAGCTTTTCAACGACAGCATAATTGCAGATATGGATCTGGCGAAGCATCGGCTACAGTTTGCGCACAAAGTTTCCTAAGTCACGCAGCGTCCTGGCGATCGCGGCGAATTTTTTCAAAGGCAGCGCGTTCGGCCCGTCGGAAAGGGCACGGCTCGGATTATCGTGGACCTCCATGAAAATACCGTCCGCGCCCGCTGCCACGCCGGCGCGGGCCAGAGTCTCGATAAACATGGGCTGGCCTCCACTCTGTTTTCCTTCTCCACCGGGAAGCTGAAGCGAGTGCGTAACGTCCAGGATCACGGGATATCCCCAACCGCTCATCACCTGAATCCCTCGCATATCGACGACAAGATTATGGTATCCAAACGAGCTTCCGCGCTCCGTCAGCAGGATTTGCTCATTCCCCGTGCTGGCGATTTTTTCCACTGCATACTGCATGTCCGAGGGCGAAAGAAATTGGCCTTTCTTCACGTTCACGGCCGCCCCGTAGCGGCCCGCTTCCAGCAGCAGGTCGGTCTGCCGGGACAAAAATGCCGGAATTTGAATTACGTCGCATACTTCTGCGGCAGTCTGCACTTGGCTCACCTCGTGCACATCGGTAAGGACGGGGATGCCAAACCGCTCCTTGATGCGCGCCAGAACTGCTAGCCCCTTTTTTAGGCCAGGTCCGCGAAACGATCTGAGCGAAGTGCGATTAGCCTTGTCATATGAGGCCTTGAAGATATAGGGAATTCGCAGGTCGCGGGCAATCGATGAGAGCCGCTCGGCCATTTTCATAGCGTGACGCTCGCTTTCGATCACACACGGGCCGGCAATGAACGCAAGCGGATGGCCGCGGCCAAGACGAAGTTTTTGAATGTGGACGGGCATAACAAAAAACGCGAAGGCAGAAAGCAGAAAGCGGACATAGAAAGTGAGACCGCGCAAGACAGCGGTCTGCGCCAGCCTTCAGGCGCTTTTGCCCTTTGACTCCTGACTTCCTATCGATGCGCTGGTCCCGGTTCCCGTCTGGCCACCAAGGTCTACCCTCCACCACCTCGGCCCGTTGTTCCGCTGGGTAACGCAGACATGGCCGCCCTCTGCCATGTCTGCGATCGCGGTGATTCGCAGACATCACAAAACGATTTCCGCGCCGCCCACCACCTCGGCATGTTGTTTCGACTCTTCCGCCTGTCCGGAAAGCCTTTTTCTCTGATGCTCCCAGGCGGCGGCGGCGAAAGCCTTGAAAAGCGGATGGGGGTCGAGTGGCCGCGACTTGAATTCCGGATGAAATTGGCATCCCAGGAACCAGGGGTGGTCGCGAATTTCGACGATTTCCACGTACGTGCCATCCGGAGTGCTTCCGGTGATCTCCAGACCGTTTGCCACCAGCATCTCTTCGTATTCCCGGTTGAACTCATAGCGGTGCCGGTGGCGCTCGGAGATTTCCATAGCGCCGTAGGCCCGATGGGCGGAGGAACCCGGCTTGAGCCGCGCCGTCCATGCTCCTAACCGCATGGTGCCTCCCAGCTCATCCACGCCTCGCAGCTCGCGCAGCTTATAGATGACGCGATGAGTGGCAGCGGGATTGAATTCAGAGCTGTCGGCTTCATCCAGTCCGCAGACGTTCCGTGCAAACTCGATGACCGCGCACTGCATGCCGAGGCAGATGCCGAAGTAAGGCACGCCGCGCCTTCGCGAGTACTCAATAGCCCGCAGCATCCCCGGAATGCCGCGCTTTCCAAACCCTCCCGGCACCAGAATGCCATCCAGATTCTCCAACTGCTCCTCCCAACCCTCAGCTTCCAGACCTTCGGCTTCCACCCAAACCTGATTCACCTTCAATGAATGCGCCAGCCCTCCGTGAGTGAGAGCTTCGCTGAGGCTTTTGTAGGAATCCTGGTATTCCACGTACTTGCCGACCAGCCCGATGGTGATTTCACCCTGGGGCTGCCCCAGCCGTTCGACCAGGTCCATCCACGGTTGCATCGTTCCCTCTGGCGTTTCCATTTTGAAGCAGGCGAGGATTTGCCGGTCCAGCCCTTCGCTGCCGAGCACCAGCGGAACCTCGTAAATGTGCTCGACGTCCTTAGCCGTAATCACGGCCTCTTCTGGAACATTGCAGAACAGGGCGATCTTCGATTTCAGGCTCGGAGAAAGGTAACGGTCCGTGCGGCAGAGCAGGATATCCGGCTGGATACCGATCTCGCGCAGTTCGCGCACGGAATGTTGAGTGGGTTTGGTCTTGAGCTCGCCTGCCGCACCAATAAAAGGGACGAGAGTTAGATGAATAAAGACGGCATTTTCGCGGCCATGCTCCTGCCGCATCTGGCGAATGGCTTCGAGAAACGGCAACGACTCAATATCGCCGACTGTCCCGCCAATCTCGACGATGACCACTTCTACTTCCTGCGCAACCTTGCGGATGGCGGTCTTGATTTCGTCCGTGACGTGCGGAATCACCTGGACCGTTTTCCCCAGGAAGTCTCCTCGCCGTTCCTTCGTGATGATCCGCTCATAAATCCGCCCGGCCGTGCAGTTGTTGTCGCGCTGCATGCGCGCGTGGGTGAACCGCTCGTAATGGCCGAGATCGAGGTCGGTTTCGGCGCCGTCGTCGGTGACAAATACCTCACCGTGCTGAAACGGGCTCATGGTGCCGGGATCGACATTGAGATAGGGATCGAACTTGAGAAGCGTCACCTTCAGACCGCGCGATTCGAGCAGAGCTCCTATGGAGGCGGAAGCAAGCCCTTTGCCGAGCGAACTGACCACGCCCCCGGTTATAAAAATGTATTTGGCGCGCATGATTGCTTTTCACCTCGGTTCCCAGCCGGGTGGCTGGGGAATATCGGGATAGGATGTTTTGGGAGAAAAAAGTCCGTGTGAGTATTGGTGTTGCCCGGGTCTCAAGAGCCCGCGCCGTGCGCAAGCAAAAACGTTTGTCAGCTTAATGCCCGCCCCTCAGTATATACGATTCTCATGCCTCTTCGTGTGGCCGCTTTCAGTAATGAGCAGTCAGCTTGCTACCTTGCTGCTTCTTATCGTTTAGCATATTTTACCGGCCCTTACAACTTGGCGCGAGGGGTCCCTATTCGTCGATAACCGAGGGTGATGTAGGGGGACCGCTTGCCGTCCCCTTGATTACCGCCCCGAAAATAGGTGTGGCTAGGGCAAACCCTACCCCTACGCCGCTCACCTATAAGTCCGTGTAGCCTCCTCATCGGCTGGCGCATCTGATGGCAGATAGGAGCAAGTATGAGCCTTCTTCTTACATCTGTTTCTAACGACCGATTTCCCGCCGGCACTTCGCCGCTGGGAGAGCTCGATGCGGCGCATGCTGGGCAAGACGGCGCTTTGCTGGACGCTTATTCCCAGGCGGTCGTGGATGCGGCCGAGAGAGTGAGCCCTTCGGTGGTTCACATCCACGTCTCGCATTCCCGGCGAGGGTCACGCTCGCCGCAGCCGGTCCCGCCCTCTGAAACGCACGGCAGCGGATCAGGATTTATCTTTACGCCGGATGGATTCATCCTCACCAACAGCCACGTCGTAGATGGGGCAGACAGGGTCGAGGCGGCGCTCGGAGATGGCGCCCGCTATGCGGCGGAATTGGTGGGTAACGATCCCCATAGCGATCTCGCCGTGCTGCGGATCAGCGCTCCCAATCTGGCGCCCGTGCTCATGGGAAACTCAAGATCTCTGCGCGTCGGTCAACTGGTGGTTGCGATTGGCAATCCCTACGGCTTCGAATGCACGGTGACGGCTGGCGTGGTGAGCGCTCTCGGACGGTCCCTGCGGGCACGCTCTGGGCATCTGATTGATAGTGTGATTCAGACAGACGCGGCGCTTAATCCCGGCAATTCGGGCGGACCGCTGGTCAACTCCCATGGGGAGGTAGTAGGTGTCAATACTGCTGTGATCTTGCCCGCTCAGGGCATCTGCTTCGCGATTGCGATCGACACGGCGAAGTTTATTGCCGGGCGGCTGATTAAGGATGGAAAGATCACCCGCAGCTATCTCGGCGTGGCGGGTCAAAACGTCCCTCTCTACCGCCGGCTTGTCAGGTACTACCACCTGCCTGTCGAAACCGGAGTGCTGGTGTCTTCCGTCGAGCCAGGAAGCCCGGCCCAACGTGCAGGACTTCTGCAAGGCGATGTGCTGGTCGCATACGGGGATCAAGCAGTCTCAGGAGTCGACGATCTGCATCGCCTTTTGACGGAGACCCAGGTGGGTGCGCGATCGACGGTCACCCTCATCCGCCAGAATGAGAAATTGACGATTGAAGTATCTCCCGAAGAGGCGAAGCTCACCAACGAGGAGGAATAGACATGAGATACCGGCCTTTAGGCGCTACTCAGCAGGTCGTTTCGGCAATTGGATTAGGCTGCATGGGAATGTCAGCTTATTATGGGCCCGACCGCGACGAGCGTGAGTCGATGGCCACCATCCACCGGGCGCTCGATTTGGGCGTCAACTTTCTGGATACTGCTGATTTATACGGCTTCGGGCACAATGAGGACTTGGTTGGCAAGGCAATCAAGACGAGGCGCGACAAGGTTGTATTGGCCACGAAGTTCGGAAACGCGTTTGATTCGGAAGGCCGCTCCCTAGGGGTCAACGGGCGGCCCGAATACGTGCGCCAAGCGTGTGAGGCCAGTCTTAAGCGCCTGAGCGTAGAAACCATCGACCTCTATTATCAGCACCGGGTCGATCCCGCCGTGCCCATTGAAGAGACCGTGGGAGCGATGGCGAACCTGGTTCACGAAGGCAAGGTGCGGTACCTTGGATTATCCGAGGCGGCGCCGGCCACCGTTCGCCGCGCCCACGCCACGCACCCTATTGCCGCCCTCCAGACGGAATATTCCTTGTGGACGCGCGATCCCGAGAAAGAAACATTGGGCGTTTGCCGCGAGCTCGGGATTGCGTTTGTCGCCTATAGTCCCGTCGGCCGCGGCTTTTTAACAGGAAAAATGCGGAGTCCCAGTGACCTTACTGCCGATGATTGGCGCCGGACTAATCCTCGTTTTGAGGGCGGAAATTTCGAGCGAAATCTGGATTTGGTTGCTCAGCTCGAGAGGCTTGCATCGCAAAAGGGCTGCACGCCGTCCCAATTGGCGCTGGCCTGGGTGCTTGCCCAGGATGGAAACATCGTGCCGATTCCCGGCACCAGGCGCCGCAGCCATCTCGATGAGAATCTTGGAGCAATCGAAGTCCGGCTCACTCCGGCCGAGTTGGCTGCGATTGACAAGGCCGTGCCGCCCGGAGCGGCGGCCGGCGACCGATATCAAGAAGCGGGAATGAAGGCGGTGGGCCGCTAAGGAGCTCTCTATGGAGATTGGATGGATTGGTCTGGGGAACATGGGCCTTCCCATGGCCCGCAATGCGATCAAAGCCGGACACCACCTGATGGTTTACAATCGTACCCGCGAGCGAGCGCAAGAACTGAAGCCGCTGGGCGCGAAGATAGCCAATACCCCGGCCGAAGCAGCTTCAGCCGGTACCGTAGTGACCATGTTGTCCGATGATCAGGCCATTGAAGACGTGGTCCTCGGACCAGGGAAGGTACTCAATGCCCTTGGCGCTGGCGGCGTTCATGTGTGTATGAGTACCATCAGCGTCTCGCTGGCAAAGCGCCTCGCTGAGTCACACGGGGCGCAGGGACAGACGTATATATCATGTCCCGTCTTCGGACGGCCAGAAGCCGCAGAGAGTAAGAGATTACTCGCAATCCCTGCCGGCCGGCGCGACGCCATCGAGCGCGTGCAACCGCTGTTTGACTCGATCGCCAGCGCAACGCATTTTATAGGAGAGGATCCCGCCGTCGCTAACGTCGTGAAATTAAGCGGCAATTTCCTGATTGCCTCGGTGCTGGAAAGCTTGGCCGAAGCTTTTGCGCTGATCCGCAAATACGGCGTGAACGCCAAAGAGTACCTGGAGTTGATGACCGGCTCGCTATTCAATGCCCCGGTGTACAAAGGCTATGGCGCGCTGATCGCCGAAGGGAAGTATGAGCCAGTTGGTTTTCGGATGGTCTTGGGCCTGAAAGACGCGGGCCTGGTGCTTGCTGCGGCTGGCGCCGCTGCCGTGCCGATGCCCATTGCAAGTCTCGTGCGAGATCGTTTTCTGACTGGCGTTGCACGTGGTATGCAGGACGCGGACTGGTCAAGCATCGCCCGCTTGGTCGCAGAAAACGCCGGCTTGAAGTAATTTGCGCACCCTGGCTGCAGAAGGGCCGTTCCACCAAAGGCCAAGCCGTGCCCTACCCTGAAACCTGTAACCTGGCACTTACTCGTACCGCAGCGCCACCATCGGGTCGACCTTCGTCGCCCGGCGCGCGGGAATGTAACAAGCCAGCAGCGCAATCGCGATCACTACGAACGACACTGCTACGAAGGTGAGTGGATCCGCAGGCTTCACCCCGTAGAGCGAGCTCGCCAGCAGGCGCGTCAGTGCCAGTGCCGCCAGCAGGCCGCAGCCTATGCCCACCAACGTCACGGTCAAGCCGCGCGCTACCACAAGTCGCAGCACGTCGGTTTTCCGCGCGCCGAGCGCCATGCGAATGCCAATCTCCTGGGTGCGCCGGGTTACCCAATAGGAGACAACGCCATAAAGTCCCACTGCCGCCAAAGCCAAGGCGAGCAAACCGAACAAAACGGAGAGCCGGGCGACGAGCCGTTGCTGGTCGAGTTGGTCACCGACCTGCATGCGAAGCGTTTGAACCGATCCGATCGGTAGCGTGCTGTCCACATCCTGAATTGCTCGCCGGATCTCAGCCGCAGCAGCCCTGGGATCGCCCGCCGTACGAACCTCGATATTGCCAGCGAAGAATCCGGGATCCTGGCTGAGAGGCTCATAAGCAAAGGGCTCAGGAGGCTTGCCGGGGTTGAGGTACTTGGCGTCGCCCACCAAGCCAACAATTTCCTGCGGAAGCTCTGCTGGAGGCGGATACGATTCACGGCCCACCCACACCCGTTTGCCGATAGGATTTTGGCCGTGCAAGTACTTCTGAGCGAATGCCTGGTTCACCACAACCACCTTTGGCGACGTAGCCGTATCCTGCGGCCCGATCGGCCGCCCCAAGAGCACCGGAATGCCCAGCGTCGCGAAGTAAAAGGGCCCAACCTGGTTTTCGTTCACGCTCACGTCTTCATTTGGATGAGGCGTGTAACCCTGTATCG
The DNA here is from genome assembly GCA_030040995.1 of Terriglobia bacterium. Taxonomy (GTDB): domain Bacteria; phylum Acidobacteriota; class Terriglobia; order UBA7540; family UBA7540; genus JASHON01. The sequence goes on from JASHOS010000121.1 coordinate 16,928, forward strand.
TGGTGCCCGTGGCGGAAAAAGAGCCGCTCATCGGGCTGTAATAGGCAATTGTGGCGGATTCGACGCCGGGCAGGGTGTTGAGGCGGTCGAGAAGCTGCCGGTAGAGGCCTTCCAGTTCGCCCACTTTGAAGCCAGCGAGCCTCGGGTCTGTCGGCACCAGGAGAACGTGGTCATCCCTGAATCCAAGGTTTTGGTCTTCGAGATTCACCAGGGTACGCAGCAGAAGTCCTGCTCCTGCCAGCAGCACCAGCGAAGTGGCCACTTGCACCACGATGAGTCCACGAGTGAGCACAGACTGTCGTCCACCGGCAGGCCCGGCGCCTCGCATCGCCTCACTCGGTTCCGTCCGGCTCACCCGTAGCGCTGGGATAAGTCCAAAGATCAATCCCGTAATTACCGCAATGGCTAAGGTAAACGCGAGCACGCAGGGATTCGTGGCAATGCGCATCACTAAGCTGCGGCTCACCAGCGTCGACAGAAGGTGAACACCCCAGTATGCCAGCAGCAAGCCGGCAGCTCCACCGATGATGGCCAGCAGCATGCTTTCTGTCAGCACCTGCCGGATGAGCCGCGCCCGGCTGGCCCCAACCGTCAGGCGCATGGCAATTTCCCTCTGCCGTGCCGCCGCCTTCGAGAGCAGTAAGTTGGCCACGTTGGCACAAGCTACCAACAGCACCAGCGCGACAATAACGATCAGAATGTGAAGCGGCTCAGAGTAGAGCTGCCGAAGCCAGGAGATTCCGTTGCGGCCCGGATCGAGTTGAATATAAGCTTGCGCAATCGCCCGCCGGTCACGCGCGGAAGGTTTCGAGCCAACTTGCGCAACAAGGAACTGGCGAAGCTGGACGTCCAGGACTGCTTGCGCTTGCCTGCGGCTCACGCCGGGCTTCAGCCGGGCGATGAAGTTAAGCCAGTATTCGTCCGTCGCCGTCAAATACGAACTGCGCTGCGTAATTTGGGGCTGAAAGATCAGCGGCAACCAAAAATCGGGAGGCTGTCCTACGCGCTCGCCGAAGAATTCGGGTGGGGTCACGCCCACGATTGTGAACGGAGCTCCATTCAAGTCCACGGCGCGCCCGATGGCCGACGGGTCGCCACGGAACCTTCGCTGCCAATAGGGATAGCTGATCACCGCCACAGGCCGGGCGCTCAGCAGATCGTCCCCTGATTCGAATACTCTTCCCGAAGCCGCCGCGACGCCCATCACGCTGAAATAGTTCGCGGACACCAGTTGCGCATCCCGGCGCTCGGCCTGGCCGCTCGCCTTCGTGCCCGGCCAGCGCACCTCGAGATGATCCCTGCCGCTCCGAAACGCGGCAATGCCTTGAAATGACTGGTTATGGCGCACAAAGTATCGGTATGCGTCCGAGGAAAGATCAAGCCAGCGCCCGATGAATGCAGGATCCCCGCTGTACGTGCCTGTGCCCACGCCACTGTCCAGAAGCACGAGCTGGCCTGGATTCCTGACGGGCAAAGACTGGAGTAATACTGTGTCGATCATCGTAAAGATGGCCGTGTTCGCGCCGATACCGAGCGCCAAAGAGAGGATGACGACTGTCGTAAAGCCGGGATTCCGGCGCAATTGGCGCAGGCCGTAGCGAGCGTCTTGCCAAATCGTTTCCAGGAAGGGAAACGTCCACAACTCGCGGTTCATTTCTTTAGCTCCCGTTGCGTTGCCGAACTCGCGCCGTGCGGCGTAACGCGCTTCCTCTGCTGGCATTCCCTGCTCCGTCAGCCTCTGCTCTCGCATCGCCAGATGGAATTGCAGTTCATCATCCAAGTCGCGGTCAAGCTGCTGGTGCCGAAAAAGCGCCTTGATTCGCAGCCAGACTGCCGTCATCCATTCTGCGAGCATGATTCAGTCCTCCCAGGGCGCCGCAAGCCGCGTCCCTCCACGCGATCGTCATCGGACATCATGCGATGAGGGAAGTATTGCCTGTTTCTTCTGCGAATGCAAGACAAATCGACTAATAGTAAAAACCCAGGATCGAGAGGGCGGTGACGTAAAATCGCTTGTGTAGGCGCAGCCACGTTTACAAGGTGGAGGACCGAACGATAGAATGGAGAAGCACTATGAGCGATTCCGGCAACCCCAAGTGGAAAACCCGGCTCGTTGAAGGCAAATTTCCAGACCGTGACTTTGATATTGAGTTTTGGCAGGAACAAGGAGACGAAGCGATTTTTCAGGCGGCGTGGGAAATGGTGGAATTGGCGGAAGAGGTCAAGCATGGCCGAACGCTCAGACTACAGAGAACTGTTACAACTCTTAAACGATTATCAGGTTAAGTATTTGATCGTGGGCGGCTACGCGATGATGAAGTACGCCGAGCCGCGGGCCAGTGGATTTCCTTTCGCTCGACCATCTGATCGCCAACAAACGCGCCTCTGGCCGTACTACCGATCTCGAACACCTGAAGCACATTTCAAAACAGACAGGCAAGAAGAAGTAAGCTACCCGCAACACCTCTCCTCACCTTCCCCGGTACAGAGGCGGCAGTGGGTCAGTTTGAATTTGTAGCGGCGAGTTTACCTCGCCATGTGGCGGCGTAAAGCCGCCTCTACATCAAACTGACCCCCTACCACAGAGGCAGCCACGTTTACAAGTTGGAGGGCCGAACGATAGAATAACCAGTTGTGTTCCTCTCCTAATAGAGGAGAACGGAGCACGCAGCGCGGCCTCACTTCCGCAACCACAGGAAATGTCATTCTGAGAAGTCCCGATGAAGTACATCGGGATGACGAAGAATCCCCGTAGTTGCCTTATGCCCGAAATACCGGGATTCTTCGCTGGCGCTCAGAATGACAGGCTGACTCCGCGCTACGTGCTGATGGCTGACTGCTGAAGGCCGATCGCTGATAGCCTCTTTATGGCTGAAGTCACGGCAATTTATCCGGGCTCGTTTGATCCGATTACCAATGGCCACCTGGATCTCATCCGGCGCGGCAGCCGTCTCTTCGATCAGTTAGTCATAGCCGTTTTGACGAACCTGGATAAAAAGCCGCTTTTCAGCGTCTCGGAGCGGGTAGAGATGCTGCGGGAAGTGACCAAGGACGTCGCGAACGTTTCCGTGGATACGTTTGGCGGTCTTCTTGTAGACTACGCGCGGCGGAAGGGCGCGCGTGCCCTTCTTCGCGGCGTGCGGGCATTTTCCGACTACGAGTACGAGCTGCAAATGGCCCTGATGAACCGCAAGCTCGAGCCCGCGCTCGAAACCGTGTTTCTGATGCCGGCAGAATCTTTTGCCTATATCAGCTCGCGACTGGTTAAAGAAATTGTGCAGCACGGAGGCCCGGTTACCGGTCTCGTTCCCCCACACGTTGAGGAACGGTTGCGCGTGAAGTTTTCATCCGAACCCGCCCGCGGTCAGGTTGGCGTGTAATCTCTCGCTTTCGGCGTAGAGGCGGCTTCACGCAGCCATTTCCAGGCTGGCGGGATGCGCCCGCTGCACCATCATGATTACTTAATCGAGGTTAGGAAGATGCAACTCTCAGAACGTATCAGCAGAATCTCTGTTTCACCAACTCTGGCCGTAGTACAAGCCGCAGATAAGCTCAAGGCAAGTGGCGTTGACGTGGTCGATTTTGGGGCAGGCGAGCCGGATTTTCCCACGCCGGAGCGTATCAAGCAGGCGGCGATTGAGGCTCTTCGCCAGAATTTTACGAAGTATACGCCCACCGGTGGTATCCGGGAGCTCCGGGAAGCTATCGTCCAACGGCACGCTAAGGATTTTGGATCAAATTATAACGTTGAGGAATGCCTCGTGACGGTGGGTGGAAAGCAGGCGATTTTCGAAGCAGTCGCCTCCGTAATCAATCACGGCGATGAGGTGATCCTGCCTGTTCCTTACTGGGTTTCGTTTATCGACATCGTCAATTATTCCGGGGGGAAACCCGTCCTTCTCGAAACCCAGGAACGGGAAAACTTCGCGGTTCGCGCTGATGCGGTGGAGAAGCTGATTACTCGGCGCACCCGGCTTTTGATTGTCAATTCACCGAGCAACCCGACGGGCGCGGTGATTCCCCCGGAAGAAATGCAGAAACTGCTGGCTCTGGCCGTGCGTCACGGCTTTCTGCTGATGTCCGACGAGTGTTATTGCCATTTTCTCTACGACGGACGGCCGCTTTACTCGCTCGGATCGTCGAAAAACCGGGAAAATCTGCTGATTGTGGGATCGTTGTCGAAAACCTACGCCATGACGGGATGGCGCGTGGGTTACGCGCTCGGCGCCCCGTCGTTGCTGGGCAGCATGCTGAAACTTCAAAGCCACTCCACGTCGAATCCCACCTCGATCGCTCAAAAAGCGGCTGTGGAAGCGCTGAGCGGTCCTCAAGACTCTGTCAAGGAAATGCTGGCGGAATACGCGCGGCGGCGGGACAGGATTGTGGCCGGCCTTGGCGCAATTTCCGGCGTTCGCTGCGCCGTCCCCGAAGGCGCGTTCTACGTCTACCCTAACTTCGGAAAAGTGCTGGAAAAATCCGGCCTGGCGGATTCGACCGAGCTGGCGCGAAGGCTACTCGACGAAGCGCGTGTGGCCCTGGTTCCGGGCCTCGCTTTTGGCACGCGCGAGCACGTACGGATTTCGTACGCCACTTCTCAGGAGCGGATCGACGAAGGACTCCGCCGGCTGTCGCAGTTCGTCTCGCGCCTTGTCCCAGCCTATGCCCAAGCTCGATAGTCCTCTCCAACTCTCTCCGGAATTCAAAACCAAGGTTTGGGGACGAATGCGTCTCGATCCGCTTTACCCGGATTCCTGGACCACGCGAAGGGGTAACAAGGTCAGCATCCGCCATTCAGCCCGTCAGGGTTTGGAACACGAGCCCATCGGCGAAGTGTGGCTGACCGGCGATGAAGCAGTTTTCACCAATGGACCGCTGGCGGGCCTGAAACTCGGTGAAGCTTGCAAGCGCTATGGGCCGGAAATTTGCGGCGCGCGAGGCCAGGAGGACCGTTTCCCTATCCTCTCGAAGTTTATTTTCACCAACGACTGGCTTTCCGTACAGGTGCATCCCGACGACGTATACGCGCGCCAGCACGAGCCGGGCTCGATCGGCAAATGCGAGATGTGGTACATGATCGATGCCCATGCCGGCGCGGAGTTTCTCCTGGGAATCCAGGCGGGAGTTTCCCGGGAGGCGCTTCGTTCCTCCCCGGCAGCCGGCCATTGGGAGGAATTGCTGCATCGGTTCAAAGCGAAACCGGGCGAGGCGATCTTCGTGCCGCCCGGCGCCGTGCACGCATTGGGACCCGGCTTGGTTCTGTTTGAGGCTGAGGAAAATTCGGACGTTACCTACCGGCTGGATGATTTCGGCAGGCCCGGCCTGGATGGAAAACCTCGTCCCTTGCACCTTGAGAAAGGGCTTGAGGTGATGCGGCCGGAGTTGCCCGCTTACCGTGACCTGCCCCGGCTTGAGCTTGCCGAACCCTACGGGAGCCGGAGGCTCATGCTAGCGTGCCGCTTTTTCGCCGTGGAGATGCTCCAGCTTCAGAAGATCGCAACCTTCGCCGGACCGCGGCAGCGGGTTGAGACATTATGCGTGGTCGCAGGGGAGGGCCGGGTGGAAACCTCAGCAGGCTGGTACGCGTATCGCACCGGCGATGTCTGGCTGATTCCACCTGCAACTCCGGCTTATCGCCTTGCTCCCGAACAGGAAAGCAGCCTTCTCAAATTTTACGTGCCCGATATCGACGAAGATTTCCGGAGGCCACTCGCGGCAGCAGGCCTGAAGCCTGGAGAAATCGAAAGAATCGTCTTCGCGCAAGTTTGAGAAGTCTACGGTTTTTTTGACAGCGCCCAGAAGAAGTTGCTAGCGCCTGATTGCGTAAATCGGCGCTATAAAGCGGTATCAGTTGGTCATGTCGCTTTGCGACACCCGCGAAGCTATGAAAAGACCCTCTGCCCTCGTCCCCCTTGGGGGAGAGGATGGCGAGCGGCCGGCGCTTTGTCTGGCCGGCGTGAGCCGGGTGAGGGGAATATGCCGCGCACCGCTGGAAAGCACCACATAACTGCCTCCATCTCGCCGTTCGCGGACGTATACGCGGTAATCCTCGCCGGGGGAAGTGGCACCCGGTTTTGGCCGCTGAGCCGCCGCGCCAGGCCCAAGCAACTGCTGAAGCTATTCGGCAAGCAATCCCTTCTGCAGCAGACCGCACAACGCCTCCGCGGACTCGTTCCTCCCGAACGCACTTATGTTCTCACCAACACCACAATCCAGCAGGAGGCGCGGCGGCAGTTGCCTGCTGTGCCCCGGCAGCAGATTATCGCCGAGCCGACGAGCCGCAATACCGCTCCGGCCATCAGCCTGGCCGCTTTTGAGATTGCGCGCCGCGATCCGCAAGGCATCATGATCGTTTTGCCGTCGGACCACATCATCGCCAAGCCCGAGGTTTTCCGGCAAGCGCTTGCCGCGGGATGCCGGGCGGCGGAGCAAGGACGCTCGGTAGTGATTGGAATCAAGCCCATGCGCCCGGAAACGGGCTTCGGTTATATCCGCTTGGGCGAGCAGGAGAGCCGGGACGGAAAGATTGCGATTTCAAAAGTCATCCAGTTTGTGGAAAAGCCGCCGATGGCAAGAGCGCGGCAGTACGTCCGTTCCGGGAAATACCTTTGGAACGGCGGTATGTTCATCTGGAAAGCTTCGACGCTGATCTCGAACCTCGAATGCTATCAGCCGCAGATGGCCGCGGCGCTCCGCCGCATTGTATCCGCCGGCGGCATCCGTTCCCCGAAGGCGCTCCGGCGATTGTATCCTCGCCTTGAGAACATTTCGATTGATTACGCGCTAATGGAGAAAATCTCCGATGTGTGGGCCGTGCCGGTGGATATGGGCTGGAGCGACGTGGGAAGCTGGGCGGCAGCCTATGAGTTGTATTCTAAAGATACGGACCAGAACGTGTGTCCTTCGCCGGCTTACCTGCTCGACTGCCGCCAAAATATGATCGTTTCGTCCAAAAAATTTGTGGGCGCGGCGGGGATCGAAAACCTGGTGATCGTTGAGACCAACGACGCGCTTCTGGTTTGCTCGCAGGATCGCTCGCAAGATGTGGGAAAGATCGTGAAAGAGCTTGAACGGCGAGGAATGAAGGACCTGCTCTGACTTATGAGCGTGTCCCGCATTTTTCGCTGGTACCGGGAGCGGACCTGTAGGCGTGTCTTCGCTGCGAAGGCTAGAAAGTTAGGATCACTGTTTTCCCCCACCCGAGGGAGAGGGTGGACCGCGGCCGGCGCGGACCGGGTGAGGGGTAATCAAAAAGCTTACCCAAAAAACAAGAAATTAAGATCTTGCAACGCAGTGCCACCGTCGGGTCCACTTTCGTTGCACGACGCGCAGGAACACAGTAGAACGCTATTTGCCGCCGCATTCGAGCAATCACCGGAAAGCAGACATTCGCTGATATTGTTCACGGGACTCCAAGGGAAGAAGTACCCACAAGCTATAGATCCCCAGGGCTGTACCCACCGGGAATTGAATCAGGGCGAGGATGCTGACGACAAGAGCCAGAATTCTCGCCCACTGTTTCCGCTCGAATAGTCCCAGGCCCGCCGCAATGCCGGCGGTCGCATAGACCAGAGAAACAAAACCAACAAACGTCATCCACGGCAGCAGCCATCCGCCAAAGCCAAACGGCATGTGATTCATGGTCGAAAACAGCGGGCGCAGGCTCCCAAAAAAGAGCGCGCCCAGCCCGCCGATTATTCGCAGAAGCGAATAAACAATCCACAAAATCGCTACGATTTGAAGATGCCGGGCCACCCTTCCCAGAGCCGAAGGCGCCGGGCCTGCGGGCGGCGGTGTACCGGTTTGCTTTCCGCAGGCGCTGCAGAAACTTTGGCCCTCCTCCAGTTTGGCTCCGCAATTCGCGCAATACACGTCACACCTCCCGTAACGCTCATCGCCTATTTGATACGCATAAGAAAGTTCCGGGGTTCCCTTGCGGAGGAGTGTACCACCGGGCGCAGGCTTCGCGCTATCAAGATCCCTAACTGCCACCATTTTGCAGGATGGTAGTGGGTCAGTTTGGACTTGTAGCGGCGAGTTCATTTCGCCAGATGTCGGCATGAAGCCGCCTCTACATCAAACTGACCCACTACGTGCAGGATACATACCTTGACAAGCATATGCTCTTTGGAGTATATGAAGAGCGTGGAGTCTGTGTTCGAAATTATTGCGGAGCCGAACCGCCGCGCGATCTTGGGCCTCCTGGTCTCGGCGCAACAGTCGGTGGGAGAAATCGAGCGTCAGCTTCGTATGCCGCAGCCGGCCGTGTCGAAGCACCTGCGAGTACTGCGCGAGGCCGGTTTCGTGGAATCCACCGTGGATGCACAGCGTCGTCTCTACCGGCTGAAGCCTGAAGCTCTTCAGGAGGTTGATGCCTGGCTGGCTCCTTTCCGCCGGTTCTGGTCTGCTCACGTGGATGCTCTCGAACGCCACCTCGACCGCATGGATCGGTCAATACCAACGAAAAGGAAGACAAGGAAAAGACGGCAAGGGCCCAACCGCTAACGTGACAAAGGAGAAACGAAATGAAGATCAAACTGACTAGCGTGTACGTGGACGACCAGGAGAAGGCCCTGCGCTTCTATACTGGAGTGCTGGGCTTCGTGAAGAAAGCCGACTTCAGCCAGGGGCCTTTTCGCTGGCTCACCGTGGCCTCGCCCGAGGAGCCGGACGGCACGGAGCTGCAGTTGGCACTGAACAACAACCCGGCGGCCAAAGCGTATCAGCAGGCGCTGTTTCAACAGAACCAGCCCGCAGCCATGTTCTTCACCGACGACGTGCAGGCCGATTACGAGCGTATGAAAGCGCGCGGCGCCGAGTTCACCATGCCACCAACAGACGTGACGGCCTCCAAGATAGCCATGCTGAACGACACCTGCGGCAATCGCATTCAGGTTACGCAGCTCATGCGCTGGTAGGGCGGACGTTCAGCAGGTCCAAGCTGATGTAGGGAGAAGAAGATGACCAATCGCGAGCAATACGCGCCGGGTCCGGCCAGCGGGGCGCAAGTACGAAAGGATGGAGAGAAGTGGACGCTTATTCTCGTCAGGGAGTTGCGCCACCCGCCGGCAAAAGTCTGGCAGGCGCTTACCGACCCGGCGCATCTGCGCGAGTGGGCGCCGTTTGAGGCCCATGGGAGCCTGGGTACGGTCGGAACGGTGAATCTCACCTGGGTGGGAACGCCGCAGGTTATCGAAACCAGAGTGACGCGAGCCGACGTTCCCAAGGTGCTTGAGTATAACGATATGCGGTGGGAACTCGAAGCTCTGGGCAGCGGCACGCGCCTGACGCTGTGGCACAAGATCGATCGCCGCTTCATCGCGTGGGGCGCTGCGGGCTGGCACATTTGTTTCGATGTTCTGGATCACCTTCTCAGCGGAACTCCCATCGGCCGCATCCTTGGTGGTGAAGCGATGAAGTTCGACTGGCAGCGGCTGAACGCTGAGTACGCCAAGCAGTTCGGCGTTGAGACCCCCGGTTGGCCAGCGAAGGCGGCTCAAAAGTCGTGAATCGAGGGATCGCAAAACAATCTCGCGGACTGGCTCGTTTTCTCAAAAACCAGCCTCAGCCTTCGCAGGCCTCATCGCATTTTCTTCGAGCATCAATTGCATTTTCCCGCCGTGCCCGGAGCGTATTTACAATACGGGGGCGGAACAAACAATTTCGGGTCGGGCTCGCCCAGCTTGATTGCGGTGAAGAAGGCGCCGCCCCCGGGTCCCTCGATCTTTACCATTACGCCCAGATCCTTCGATACCCACACCCTCACTCCGCCCGGCGGCGCAACATTCGGATCGCTGCTCGTCACCCTCTCGACCGTGCAGGGCACTCCCTCCACCGTTTCCTCTCCCAGCACTGTGATCTTTGTTTTCGCAGAAGCCTTGGGTAACGGCATCAGCATCATACCCACGGGATTGTGGCAGCCCACTTGCGCTGGTGGCACCTCGTCATACGAGCACATCGGCGGGGCGCCTGGAAACACCTGATAAATCTTTCCCGACGTATAGAACAACAACGTATAGTGGGCACTGACCGTGCCTCCGCCGGCTGCAAAAGCCCCCATGTCGATTCGCACTTTATCCATATCCCAATAGACTTTCCCTGGCAGCGCAGGTAATTCAGCCGCAAACGGCTTCAAGGGTTTCACGGAAGGCCGTTGCTGCGCTGCGCCACGTGCGGGCCACAATGCGAGCAAACTCGCGACTGCGGCTACGCACGCGCCCCTCCAAATCATTTTCACCTCTTCAAGGTGTTGTCCGGAATTTTCCTTATGGGTTCCAATCTCGCGTTGTAAACTTTGATTTTCCCCTTCTGTTTCCTTCATGTGGACCTTTCTCCTTCGCCGGTGAGACGTGCCTGACGATCATCCAGTAAACGTGTGAAAGGCGAAAACCGGAAGAAAGCGCAGAACGAAGCGGGCGAACGGCGGGCGGCCGGGTAGCACAGACTTTGCACTTTTCAAAGTCTGCGGCTCTTAGCACGGCGGACATCCACTTTCTGTAAACGTTGCCTTCGGCGATCAAACCCAGAACCGCGGGTCGCGGCAGGGGAAAGCGGCAGACTCTCCGAGATGCGAGAGTCTGACTACACCTCTTTGGTCCCGGCTCTCACGCGTGGACGGGAATGCCGGACCGAACACGGCCGGCGGTTTAAATGGTAGGAGTGCGAGGAGGAGGCGACGTTGGCGATGCTGCGCCAGGCGCCGAATATGACCGCGATGTTCGCATCCGCATTGCCCACGGCCTGCGGGAGCGAGGCCATGTCGGCGACGTTGTAGGCGTTGCCCGCCGCAGCTTGGTTGAGACTCTGATTATTTGAATGGCACCGAGAGTGAGTTAATGGAAGTGATGAACTGCACGCCGAAAACATTGTCCTGACCTGGCGGTCCGCCGTGCACATTCATTACCTCGTAGCCTGCTTTCAGGAGCATCAGCCGGTTAGGCCGGAAGCCGAAGGCAAATTCATAGGCTTGCCGGTTGGGCACAAACGTCGACGCGCTGCGCGCATTCAAGTACGTGGGGTAATTGTCCAATTGATATCCGGTGCGCACCGCCGCGTACCAGCGCGGACTGATGATACGCTTCGCCTCGACGTAGCCGAAGCTCAAAGCCGGGGGAACTGTGAAATTCGGATAATCAAAGACGAACCGGTCCCACTCGCCATTTGCGCTCCAATATCCTCGCGCCCACTGCACGTCAGCGCCGAACCCGCTTGCCGGAAAGTCCGCGGCACTGTAGCCCGGTGGAAAAGAGTTGTCCAATGTATCGTCGAGCCACGGGCCGCGATACGCGGACATTCCCACGCGGAATCCCTGCCGGATGGTGTAGCCTCCACCCGCGGTCCACTGCGCATACTCGCCGGAGGCCCCTAGGCTGCGCGGATTGTAAGGAGAACTATTAGTGAGCTGTAAGCGGGCGTCTACGCGGCGCCAGGAAAGGTCGATCTCCGCACCCGGTAAACCGTACAGGGTCACGGGCATCAGTCCGTAACTTTCCGCATGGCCCCCAGGCACGAGGTAGTTATAGGGCAGAGGCTGGTCCAGGAGCGCGTTAGAACTGTCGCTATATTGCAACGGGAAGGAACCGAACGCCGACGCCAGCTTACCTGCCTTGAAGCTTAGGGTCGTTTTGTTCCAAGACCGCGTGTAACCCACAAAGCCCTGCAGAAAGTCTGTCTTGATTTGACGATCCGGGCTGAAAGCGTCCTGATAAAAGAACGGTGTGGAACGCACCTGAACGGCGGAGTACGCGTACCAATGCGAGCCCAGCTTCAACTCCGGCTCAGCCAGCACGTGGAATCCGGCGGTGAAAGCCGCGGCCGACGGATCGTACGCCCGTGCGCGGTCCGTATCCAGGGTACCGACAGTAATCTCCAGAGGCATGGCAATCCCGGCTTGAGCTTCCTGGGCTGCCAGCCTAACGCGGCCTGCTCCGATCAGGAGGAGCAGGCTCAGCACGAGCCAATACTTTCTCATAAGACAACGTTTTCTCGCTCCCGTGCCTCCATTCCCTTGCCGATCGCGTCGTGCTCGGACTCCTCGGAGGCCGATTGAGCGGCACGGCCCAGACGCGCCGTGAAATGGAAGCGGCTGCCGCGCCCTACCTCGCTCTCCACCCAAATTTGCCCCTGCATCAGCTCCACCAACTGCGAGCAGATGGTCAAGCCCAGGCCGGTTCCACCGTACTTCCGAGTGCTTGATCCGTCGGCTTGGGAGAAAGCTTCGAAGATCATTTTTTGCTTATCTCGGGGGATGCCGATGCCGGTGTCCTCGACGGTCACGTGCAACAACCAGTCGTTCTCAACTGTTCGGTTCGCTTCGGCTCGCACCGTGACCTTGCCTTGTTCCGTAAACTTGACGGCATTTCCAACCAAATTAATGACGATCTGGCAGAGAAGCGACGGATCGCCCACTACGGTTTCAGGGGCGTCCGCGTGTACTTCCCAGCTCAGTTGTAATCCTTTCTCGCGAGCCCGCGGTTCGAGCTGCTTCAAGCTTTCAGCCAGACTGCCCCGCAAGCTAAATTCCGCCAAGTCGAGGCGGAATTTGCCCGCCTCAATCTTAGAGAAATCCAGAATGTCGTTGATGATTGTCAGGAGCGAATCGGCGGATGTCTTGACCATTTCGAGACATTCGCGTTGGTCCGGCTTAAGCTCGCTATCGAGAGTCAGCTCCGTAAGCCCTAAGATGCCGTTCATCGGGGTGCGGAGTTCGTGGCTCACGTTAGCCAGAAATTCGCTTTTGGCACGATTTGCAGCTTCAGACGCGTCCTTGGCTTCTCGTAGATCTGCCTCGACCTGTCGGCGGGCAACAGCCGCCCTGTTCAGCGCGCCCGCCAACACGTTAACTTCCCGAGTGGAGGAGTCGACGCGCAACTCACTCCACAGGGTGCCGGTTTCCCCGCTCTTCTCGAGCTGAGATGCCAGACCGGACAGGGGTCTCGCGATGGAGTGGGAGGCGAAGGCCGCAAGCAGAAAAGCCATTAGTATTCCTACGATGCTTGCGACGACGAATGCTCGCGTTAAGCCCCGGCTGAATTCGTGCATCGCCGCATCGAGCGACGCCAGGTAAAGCAAGCGATAATCAGGTCCTACTCCCGCGTGAGCAATTGCGAGAACGAGATAGGTTTGATTGTTGAGATGAATCTCACAACTGTCATCCTGCGGGCCACATAGTGTGGAAAGCTGATGAACGACAGATGCGATCAGGCGGCGGGGGATCGTGCTTGCCACCACGCCGCCGCGGTCCAGCAGGGTGCCATAGGCGAAACCCGCCGGAACGCGCAAGTCAAACCGCTTGCCAATCCCCAGACTCCCGAGGTTCTCAGCCCCGAGATTGATTGGGACAGTCGTGACCGCGTACAGAACCGAGCCCACACGCAAGAGCGACGGGCTGCCGACGCGAGCCGTCAAAGCCCGGAACGCCTGAGCGCCCTCGACTCTGGCGCCCACACTCGCAACCACCCTTCCCTGCGTATCCATGAACATCAGGAGATCGCAGTCGATCTCACGTGACATCGCCCGCAACTCATCTTCAATGGTGTTTTCCACCTCGGGCTGCGCGGCGGCGCGGAACTGCTCCCGCAAAAGGCCCACGGCAGCCTTCAGGCTGGCATTGTTGCTCAGACTCGCCAGAAGCTGCGAGTTTCGGCGGCTGTACTCGGCTTCCCTTTCACTGAGCGTCTGCTGGGTGCTCTTCAGGTTTTCCTTAAGGCCATTCTTAATCCTGGCTTTGATAGCAGCGTGAAGAACGAAGAAACCCGCGGCCAGCACGGCGCACATGCACAGAAAGGAAAGCACGAGCGTGCGGGCAAAAAGGGATAGAGGGGTTTTCATTGCCGGCTTCGCAGCGCGACCGCCTCTCCGCTGCCTGGCTCCTCCACGGGGATTATGAAGTTGACTCTTAGCCTCTGCCCGCCGCTTATGATCACGCGCCGCCGGAAGAATCCAGCGGACCGGTGCCATGCGACCAGCTCATAGCTGCCTGGCGGAATGCCTTTCATAGAAAAACTTCCGTCCGCCGTGGGCCGAGTCCACCATGAGCTGGGCACGACGAGGATGGCGGCGCTCATATCGGCATGGATATGGCAGTAAACCTGGACCACTCCCGGCCGGTCAAACCTTACAACGCGGGTTTGGCCTTTAGGGTAATAGCCCAGATCGAAAGTCTTCGCCGTCGAAAGGGAAAAGACGTTGTGAAAAATCGGATCCTCATTGGGGAAGGAAACTGTTGAGCCGACGGGAACAACAGCGATTTCCGGATGGAAACGCAGGCTCTTCTGGGTGAGGGTGGCGCGAACAGGAACACCGCGATCGAGTCCGGGGCCCTGAAGATAGATGACTACACGGGAAAGCTCATCGAAACCGGGTGGGTCGTTATGTCGATTCTCAGCGGGCTGTGGGCCCGTCGATACGCCACGCAACTGGTACACAGGAAGGGTTACGCGTTTCCTCGTCAGGACCTCGGTGATCACTACGTGCCCGGTAATGACTGCATGATTTGCAGCAGAGGTTACCCCGATGCCCGAGCACACGACAAGAATGGACAGAACGAGCGACCGATACATTGCCAATTCCTGTTATCGGCATGTTCGAGGCCATATATTAATCGAGAGCGGCGGTTTTTGTGGGTGCGAAAGGCCTGGCAAAGCGGTCCCTTTGGTGCGAAATCGCAGACCGTCAGCAGCAGCGGGCGACGCACCGGCTGAACCGGCGGCCGCATAACGAAAGGTCGCGGCGCCTAAACACGAATGGCAAGGGGGGCCGAGACAGTTCAACCTCTTTCTCCCCTCGCCCCTTTGGGGGGAGAGGGCGGTCCCGCCAAGCGGGACCGGGCCTACGCCCACCGAAGGTCGCTTACGCTCCAGAGCTTCAGCGACGGAGCGGCTCCTGCCCGCAGGCGGGTGAGGGGTACAGCGCTGGTCTCTCGTCATGATGCCGCGTGTTGGGCGAGGGCGCGCGCCATGGTTTCGCCGATCAGGGCGGGACTGGGCGCAACGTGAATACCCGCCGCCTCGAGCACTGCAACCTTATCCGCAGCGGCGCCTTTGCCTCCCGAGATAATCGCGCCTGCATGGCCCATGCGCCGGCCGGGCGGCGCAGTGCGGCCGGCGATAAAGCCCACCACCGGCTTTTTCACTTGTTCCTGGATGAAAACTGCCGCATCTTCTTCCGCCGCCCCGCCAATTTCTCCGATCATAACAATGGCGTGCGTCTCGGCATCAGCGGCCATGAGGCGTAGCACGTCAACGAAGCTCGTTCCGATGATTGGATCCCCGCCAATACCCACACAAGTGGATTGCCCAATCCCGGCCGCTGACAGTTGTCCGACGGCTTCGTAGGTAAGCGTCCCGCTCCTCGAAACCACGCCCACATTGCCCGGCTTGTGAATTCTGCCCGGCATGATACCTGCTTTACATTTCCCCGGTGAGATGACACCCGGACAGTTGGGGCCGATCAAGCGGGTTGCCTTTCCGGCAAGGAACGCCTTTGCCTCGATCATGTCTTCAGTGGGAATGCCTTCGGTGATGGCAATCACCAGCGGGATGCCGGCATCAGCCGCTTCCATAATGGCATCGGCGGCGAAGGCTGGCGGCACGAAAATCAATGAGGTGTTTGCGCCGGTCGCCTGCTTAGCCTGCTCAACAGTGTTGAAGACGGGAATGCCATCCAAGGTCGTTCCACCCTTACCAGGCGTGACGCCAGCAACAACTTTGGTGCCGTATTCCACCGCTTGCCGCGTATGGAACGCGCCTTCGCGGCCCGTTATTCCTTGCACCAGGAGCCTGGTGTTTTCGTCAAGCAGAATCGCCATTATTCCGTGCTCTCTGTAACCTGCGGTCCCATCTACAGATTTCGCAGATACATCTAATCTGTGCAATCTGCGTAATCTGCGGATCCCTGTTCGAAATGAGAAACAGCCCTCTCCGTCGGGAGAGGGTGGCCGGCGAAGGAGGCCGGGTGAGGGGCGGGCGGCTCATCCCATCCCTACCCCGCCGCCAGCCGGACCACTCTTTCTGCAGCGTCTTTCATGCCGGTCGCCACCGTAAAGTTCAGGCCGGAGTCGCGCAGGATCTTTTGGCCGAGTTCGACGTTGGTTCCTTCCAACCGCACCACAACCGGAACCCGGATGCCCAGGCTCTGAGCTGCGGCTACGACGCCGCCCGCCACAATATCGCAGCGCATGATGCCGCCGAAGATGTTGATCAGGACGGCGCGCACGTTGGGATCGCTCAGAATAATCTCAAAGCCGTGCCGCACCTGCTCTTCGTTGGCGCCTCCGCCCACATCGAGAAAATTGGCGGGGCGGCCGCCGGCATACTGAATGATGTCCATGGTGGCCATGGCCAGCCCGGCGCCGTTGACCATGCAACCCACGCTGCCGTCCAGCCGGATGTAATTCAGCTTGTACTCGGAAGCTTTCACCTCGAGCGGGTCCTCTTCATTCACGTCTCGAAGCTCGCGGAGCTCAGGGTGCCGGTAGAGCGCGTTATCGTCAAAATTCATCTTGGCGTCAAGCGCCAGAAGCCGTCCATTCTTCGTGACGACGAATGGATTGATCTCGGCCAAGGCAGCGTCCGTCTCCTTGAAGGCGCGGTAAAGGGAGTGAAAGAACTTCGATGCCTCGCCCACGAGCGCCGGGTCAATCGTTAAGCGGTACGCAAGCTTTCTTGCCTGAAACGGCTGCAAGCCCAAAGCCGGATCGATAGGTTCTGTCAGAATTCGTTCCGGATTCCGCGCGGCCACCGTCTCAATTTCCACTCCGCCATCCGTAGACGCAATAAAAACGGCTCTGCTTCGTTCCCGGTCGATGACAATGCTGAGATAGAGCTCGCGGGCGATATCCAGTCCCTCTTCGATTAGCACTCGGCGCACCAATCGCCCTTCCGGCCCGGTCTGATGCGTCACCAGCTTCGAGCTGAGCATGCGGCTTACAGCCGCCTCGGCCTCTTCCGGGCTGCGCGCGAGCTTCACCCCACCCCCTTTACCGCGCCCGCCGGCATGGATCTGGGCTTTCACGACAACCGTTCCGCCCAGCTTCGCGGCGGCGGCGCGCGCGTCCGCGGCGCGGTCGATCACCTCGCCGCGAGGCACCGAAACGCCGTAGCGCGAAAGAACTCGCTTGGCTTGAAATTCGTGGATGTTCACTGGTACGCTGCCGAATTTCTGAGGCGGGCCGCCATACTCGTTCCGCCATTCCTACACTTTGTTCCCGATGGCGGAATCAAAAGGCCTTCGAGCAACCGGCTCTGGGTGAACCGCATCCGAGAGGCTCGCTGGATTCACGCTACAATAAAATCGTCGATTTCCAGCTTGCCCGATGAGCCAGTATAGAGAAACGAGCAATAAAATGCAACGAAACCGCGTCCGGCCATACGGTTCCGCCAGCGAGGGAGAGGTTTTTGTAGCGCAGGGCTCGCTTTTCAGCCCTGTCATGATGGGCCGTTGGCCCGCGAAAGCAAATGAAAATGCTCCTTGTCGGCGGATGAACTGACGGCGCCATAAGTCTTTCGTTTTCAGAAGATCCACGCTCAAGCCGGGAGCATTTTCAAGGCTGCGGCTCGTAACTTCATTGAAAGACCGCAGCGTTCTAAGGCGAACGCTGCGTTACAACCACTCCCGCACTAACTTTGACGTGACTCTGCGTGCGGCTAGACAAGGCTCGAAGGGCCGAAATATCATAGCCCAGGGCAACAGCCCTGGGTCAGGGACGCCCCCATCGTCACGTCAGCCCTCTCCCGCTTGCGGGAGAGGGTGGACCGCGGCCGGCGCTTTCTCCAGCCGGCGCGGGCCGGGTGAGGGGTTCAACGATACGACGCATGAATGAGATCCGCGAAGCCATCGAACAAGTAAGCCGGGGCGAGGATCTGAGCCGCAGCCAGGCTGCCGCGGTGATGGAAAGTCTGCTTTCCGGAGCGGTCGCCGACGAAACCATTGCGGCTCTGCTCGTCGCGCTGCGCGATAAAGGAGAAGCGGCGGACGAGTTAACGGGCTTCGCGCAGGTGATGCGCGCGAGGGCGGTTGAGGTGTTAGCTTCAGCCGGAGTCAACACCCGGCGCCTCGCCGAAACCGGCCTGCTGCTCGATACTTGCGGGACGGGCGGCGATGGCATGGGGACCTTCAACGTCTCGACGGCTACCGCGCTGGTGGCGTCCGCGGCCGGCGCCCGCGTTGCCAAGCACGGGAATCGCTCGATATCGAGCCGCTGCGGCAGCGCCGACGTTCTTGAATCGCTCGGTGTTTCGATCGACTTGCCGCTAAAGCACATTCCCGAATGCCTCGAACGGACGGGAATCGTGTTCCTTTTTGCGCCTCATTTGCACCTGGCCATGAAACACGTGATGAATGCCCGCCGCAGCCTGAAAACGAAAAGCGTGTTCAATTTGCTCGGACCCCTCACGAATCCCCTTGGAGCCTCGACGAGTTTGGCGGGCGTTTACGACCGCCGCCAAACCGGAATGATGGCGAGCGCGTTGGCTGAAGCAGGTGCCGTCCGGGCCTTCGTCGTCGCGAGCCACGACGGGATGGATGAAATTTCTATTTCCGTGCCTACACAGCTTTCGAAAGCCGCCGATGGAAAGGTCTGCACCCGGGATATTACGCCCCAAGACTTCGGTTTCTCGCTAGTTTCCCGGCAGCCTTTAGCCGGAGGAGATTCGGCAACAAACGCTCGGATCTTGCGCCGCATTTTGGAAGGCCGGCCAGGGTCGGAGCGGGATATCGTGCTCGTGAACGCCTCGGCCGCCCTGGTCGTTGCGGGCTTGGCGGAAGATTTCCCGGCCGGTGTGGACCTTGCCCGCCAAGCTATCGATTCGGGAGCTGCCCTACGCACACTTTCCGCGCTTGTCGATTTCACGCGCCAACACCGTCCATAACCCGCAAGGATCGCGGTTTCCCTTCTCCCCCTATCCTCACCTCGGCCCTCTCCCGACTGCGGGAGAGGGGGAACTGCAAAGCGGTGGGTGAGGGCCGGCGCGGGCCGAGCCGCTTACGCTCCAGAGCTTCAGCGACAGAGCGGCTCCTGCCCGCAGGCGGGCGAGGGACTCGTCCCTGGGCCCTTCGAGCCTCCAAATCTTCGTATCGCTTGTGTCATATCCATCTTTCTGGGAAACTTAGGCGGTGAGACTACCGCTTTTCAAAGCGGGTTTTCTATTCAGCTTACTGGTTTCGGCGAGCGTGGTGGCTGCGACGCCTGGTGGTACTATTCGGGGCACCGTCAAGACGAAGGCGGGCCTCCCCATTGCGCGCGCCACTGTTGTGGCCAGGGCTTCGGACGGCAGAACTCTCGCGTCCGTGTCAACCGATAGCCGCGGCCACTTTCAGTTTCCTCCCATCCGGCCGGGTTTCTACCGCGTGGAGGTGGAATGCCGCGAGTGCCGGGAGCCTGGGACAAAAACTGTTGTCATCAAGAACGAAGCAATCCTAAGTCTGAATTTCGTGATGGCCCCGAGCGTTGAAGGGCCATTGACGCGCTTCAGTCTGCTCGGCCCGGTCAGCTTTGACACGAGTTCCGATTACAAGGGCGGCGGACTGAAGGATCCCTCCGCTGGAGGTGGATATAGCGACGCGGTTTCGGCGCAAGCTGGTAAGATGGTCAACCAGTATCTGGCCCGCCAAGCCGCGCCTCGCCCTCCGTCTCGTAGCGCCGGGCTTCAGCCCGGCATCTCGCCAACTGTGCCGGCCCCGCGAGGCGGGGCTGGCGCTACATCAGCGGATCTGGAACGGTCGGGAGGGGCGTTGCTTGCCGAGGGAAAATACATGCAGGCGATCCCGGTCTTTGAAACCGCGGTCGTCGATTACCCGCGCTCCGAGCGCCTGCGGACGGGCCTCGGTCTTTCCCTTTACGGAGCGGGAGAGTTTGCCGCAGCCAGTCAGTCGCTGCGGGCAGCGGCGCGGCTTGCGCCCGGCGATCCCTCGCCCATCCTGCTGCTCGCGGAAGCTTCGCGCTTTGCGCCAAACCCGGCAAGCCTCAGCCTGCTCAAAAACTTTTCGGACCTGCACCCACAAAGCGAGGCTGGGCATTACGCTTACGGGCTTGCCCTGTGGGGCGAGAATCGCGCGCATCACGATGCAAACGTTCTCGCGCAAGCGCAGCGCCAATTCGAAAAATCGCTGGCACTCGACAGCAGCGATTCATCTGCCCGCCTGTATCTCGGCATGGTCTACGATGAGCAAGGTGCCACCGAGCGCGCCGTTCGCGAGTACATGAAGGCCACCGAGGCAAGCCCATCGCCTCCCATTGCTCACTACCGCCTTGCCCGCGATTACGAACGGCTGGGAGAACGAGACAAGGCGGCAGCAGAATTCGCCCGGTACGAGAAACTGCGCCGCCATGCGTCCCCGTGATTAGGTTGGGTGGCGCAGACACTTGTAGTAGAGTGTCTGCGGTCTCGCGAAGCGAGAGGTTCGTGGTTGCGTGGCGCAGACATGGCGGCATGTGCCACGTCTGCGATCGCGGCGATTCGCAGACATCACAAGATGACGTGTGCACCACCCGCCCTGTTGGCGAACCTTTTAAGTATTTGTCATTCTGAGCGCAGCGAAGAATCCCGGCATTTTGCTCAGTGTTGATTTCACAAAGGCTCTCTCCCTTTCTGTCCGGGATCTGATTCTGGATTGATCGGCGGTGGGCGATGAAAACCTACTATGTTTACATCATGGCCGGCAAATTCAGAACCCTCTACACAGGGATAACGAACAATTTGGAGCGGCGCGTACTCGAGCACAAGCGCAAGCTGGTTGCGGGTTTCACGAGCAAGTACAACATCAATCGTCTGGTGCACTATGAGAAGTTCGGCGATGTTCGCGCTGCCATTCGGCGGGAGAAGGAAATCAAGGGATGGCTTCGCTCGAAGAAGGTGGCTCTCATTGTATCGTACAATCCAACATCGATAGATTTGAGTGAGGGCTAGTTTGGCAAAAGCTAATGCGGGGATTCTTCGCTCGCTGCCCTCGCTCAGAATGACAGCGCCGGAGGTTTGGATGGGACTCCGGAATTGGTTACTGATGTCCTCACTTTGGTTGCAGTCTTCAGGCCGTGCTGCGCTGCTTGCTGCTGGTCACGGATCACGAATGACGGCTTGCTGATCGCTTCTTATGCCTCTCATACCCACGAAAATCAAGTTGGATGCGGGCGACGGAACGCTGGCTATCGAGTGGGCCGATGGCCACTACAGCAATTACGCATACGCCGATCTCCGCGCCCGCTGCCCGTGCGCCACGTGTACCGGGGCGGAAGGACGCGACGCCGGGAACGAAGTGCCTGGCGCGATTCCCATGTTTA
>JASHOS010000122.1 GCA_030040995.1 Terriglobia bacterium
ATCACGTCGCTGCTGTTCGGAATCGCTCCGACAGACGTGTTGACCTTTGCAGGGACGGTCCTGGTTCTCTCTACCATTGCGTTCGTTGCCGGTTATCTTCCTGCCCGCCGCGCCGCACGAATCGATCCGATGTCAGCGCTTCGCACTAATTAGGCTGGAAGGGAGTAGGTAGGTTGCGCGGCGCGGCCTCACGGCCAACTGCTTTGGGATCACAATCAAATGAACGTGATCGGACATGAGGCAGTAGCCGACTAGCGAAAGCCGGTGCAGACTACAATAGCCGGTAGCGCGGACCACCGGTTTTGTGGTCCGCGTCTTTTCTCTGGCCAACGCCCTCACCGTGACGTATTGTATCGGTCGCGGTAGACGAGGCGTTCGGCACCCGTCGTAAGAATGAATTGCCGCGCGTTGCCGCGGTGTGTCACATGGTGCGGGGTGTCCGGAGCGATGACGCGTGGGAATTGAGCCACGAGCAAAAAGTACCATAACCCCACGAAACCGGAAACGTCTTGTCTGTTCCCGGTTTTGTCCGGTTTTTGGCCTTGGAAGCGTAATCGCCCTCAATCAGTGGGTTGTGGAAAAGGGGCAGAAGTGATTACAATGTGATTACGAGATGTAGGTCACCTATGAAAGTGGAGTTGGTACGCATTGGCAATTCGCGAGGTATCCGAATCCCAAAGCCTATCCTTGAGCAGTGCGGGTTTCGAGATACCGTCGAGCTGCACGTAGAGAGGGATCGCGTGGTGATTGCTCCGGAGCATAGGCCCCGCCAAGGCTGGGAAGAGGCGTTCCGCGCTGCGAGTCCAGCTTCCCGCGATGAACCGCTGCTTGACACGCTGCCGGGAAACGAGTTCGACCATGAGGACTGGCGGTGGTAGACGACCGGCCGCGGCTTGATGAGGTCTGGCTGGTGTCCTTGGACCCAACACAGGGATCAGAGATTCGGAAGACCCGCCCTTGCCTGGTCGTCTCGCCCGATGAACTGAACCGGCATCTGCGAACAGTGGTGATCGCCCCTATGACGACCACTGAGCGCCCGTATCCGACTCGCGTCAGGCTCGCGTTTCAGGGCAAGCGCGGGCAGGTGGCGCTCGACCAAATCCGAGCTGTGGACCAGCAACGCCTGGTCCGCAAGCTGGGTAAAGTTTCCTCAAGGACAGCGCAGGCTGTCTCAACCGTTCTGGTTGAAATGTTCACCCGCGAGCAGGTGGCAGAACCGTAGTGGATTAGATTCATTGTTCCTGCCAAAAGCTCGGTCGACCGCAACCGGGGGGCTTCAAGGGATTGAGGGGACATGCCGAGCACGCGCAGGAAAGGTCCTGTTCCCAGCGGGCCGGAGTCTCTGCGAGTATCAATAGCCGACTAGCGAAAGCCGGTGCAGACTACAATAGCCGGTAGCGCGGACCACCGGTCTTGTGGTCCGCGTCTTTTCTCTGGCCAACGCCCTCACTGTGACGTATTGTATCGGTCGAGATAGACGAGGCGCTCAGCATCCGTCGTGAGAATGAACTACCACGCTGTGTCACATCGTGCGGGGTGTCCAGAGCGATGACGCATGCGAATCGAGCCACGAGCAAGAAGTACGACAGTCGCACGAAACCGGAAACGTCCCGTCTGTCCCCGGTTTTCAAAACATGGGGGGTGGACATTCGCGCTTCAAGCCCAAAGAGGTGCTCGTACTTGAGCACCCGGCAAAGAATGGCTCGCAGCCGCGACGAGATGCTTTGGGAACTGGAGGAGTTGAGGCAGCGAATACGCAGCCAGGGAGCAGAGTAAGACACCTCCGGCAAGCAAATTGATTTGGGTCGTTGGTTGCAATCACGGAATCCAGCCGCGGGATCCGGACTGGCTGGGAGGCGATGCTCCGGAAGCCGCGGACCAGAAACGGCACTTCGCAGAGTTGCTTGAGAAGATCACCAGTGAGTGCCGAGTGGATTTTGTGGGTGAGGAGTGGGGTTTGCGCGATATAACCACGGCTTGTTACCTTGCGGGGAAATACGGGGCCACTTGGGTCAACATCAATACGTGCCAAGAAGACCTCAGGCAGATGGGAATTCGTGCGACTATGTGGCCGGGCTTTACACGAACGAACAAAAGGAAACCTGGAAAAGAAAGCGCGAGCAGGCGATGCTGGCGAATATAAAAGGGAAAAAGGAGAGCGCTGAAAGGCTTTTAATCATTTGTGGGTTCGATCATTTGCAAACACTGTCGACGTTACTCGTCGAGATCGAAAATACCGTGACGCCGTACGACTACAGAAGGCT
Organism: Terriglobia bacterium; assembly: GCA_030040995.1. Taxonomy (GTDB): domain Bacteria; phylum Acidobacteriota; class Terriglobia; order UBA7540; family UBA7540; genus JASHON01. Next base: position 2,265 of record JASHOS010000122.1, read on the forward strand.
ACCTTGGTTTCGGCATGAGGTGTTCCCTGAGAATGATCTTTAGCGTCGCCAGCGAGAGAATTGTATGAGGAGCCGTCCTCCTACAAAGGGCCCATCTCGGACGCGCTCGACGGAGGCACGCGGAGGATAGCGAAGGGAGAGAATCGCAATGTCGTCGCAAAAGACACCTACAACCGAATCGTTCAAGCCATTCGAGAAGCTCTCGGAGGCAGAGATGGATCAGGTAGCGAACGAACTGCGCCGTATGAAGCTCGATGGCTACCCGCTGCCGTTCCTGGAGCTGCTGCCCCCGCAACCAAATTCCCCGAAGGGGATGGCAAAAGGACCGTCCCGCTCCAAGCTTTCTTTAATGGATCACATCGTTGGGTCCCTCACCGAGCCCGCCGTCAAGAGGAGGTTCTTCGGGCGCCCGTACCTCCGCTTCCGCCGATATCTCGGATGTTACTTGGAGGCGTTCGAGTTCGGCGTGGTTCTGGGGTATGCGTTCCGCGACAAACTGACCAGCTTCGCCAAGCTGTTAGGCCAGCCTGCGCACGGGGAGGAATTCTCCGCAGAACTCATGCCTCTCATCCAGCGGAATGCCCGTGCCTTGGTCGCGGGACAGGGCGGTGAGCCCCAGAGTTTCGTCCATCTGTCGATGCTCGCGGAGGAGGAGCGAATCAAGGCTGCTTGGCGAGAACATGGTGTCGGCCAGGCTCAGGTAGGATTCATGGAGAAGCACTACGAAATTCCTGTCGAGATAGCGTACCGGAACTTAGCCGGTGCCGTGACCGCAGGCCTCGGCTTTGGAAGCGTGTTCCCGGAGCTAGCGGAAAGGTTATGGAAGGCCGAGCACGAATATCCCGTGAGCCGTGAAGAGTGGAGCGCCGCGAAAAAGCTCGGTATAGTCGCTTCGGACTCCGAAGAGCCGCCGCCGTCAATTACCCTCGCCCGGAGGCAGGAGGAAATCCTCGCCCAACTCGCGTCGTTCGTAATGACGACGCGCCCCGAGCTCATGTCGGAGCTTGGCATCCGCGCTCCGTGACCCTCCGCACCCCTTCGAGCGGCCGGAATCGGAGGAGAGCTGGGATGGATCAGCAAAAATAGCCGAATTGGAAGCCGCGATGTACCACCTATATTTCGACACAGATGTTTTAGAGCAGATTTGTCGAACGTTCAGCACAGAGGCGCTACCGGATAGGATTCGCCGGTGCATCTCTCTTTCCCCGCTCAGTCTCCTGGAGCTCCTGCAGGGAGTTGCCACAGACCCAGGGAGCAACGCGTTAGAGCGTATCCATGCACTTGCTAATGTTGTGAATCCAAAGTGTGCGCCTATTCTTCCTCACCACGACGCGGCGATCTCGATGTATGCGTTTGAGCGTTCGTACGACGATAACGAATTTACGGAGAAATTGGGCGAGGCTATCAACGTCTGCTTAGCGACGAACTCGGTGGAGGATGTCAGAGATGCTACAGCCGAAGTGCGAACGGTTTTGGAGAGGGATAAGGTGGAGGCGGCCAGACACTTTAGTACCCTTGTGAATTCCTATCGGAATCAGGTACTGGGCGACCAGGATTGGAGGGACCTGTTTGTGAAAGCACTGGCCGGCAGAGTTGGTGCTATGTCAGCCGCGTACGATCCAAGCAAGGTCGCCGCGAGACTCGGCGCGCATTTTCGGTACGAGACTGAGAAGCTCCGCACGGCTAGCCAGTCACGAGACTACAACGCCCAGAAGCATCGAAATGACCACCTTGACTCTCAGCAACTGGTGTGGCTCGCGAACCCGCGCCAGTTGCGCTTCTTGACTGGAGACGCAAGGCTCTACAAGGTGGCCAAGGCGTCTCTCCAGGGAGATCGCGTATTCCGGACAGTACCGTCGGAGCTTGCCACACCGGCCCTTGCCGTGGACCTTCTGATGCGTGTAGCTGTGGCGAACTGAGAACATAAATGGTTCTGCTTGAGAACAGCGCAAGTTTCGCCTCACATCAACTGCGAACAACGACCCCACTCCCGCTCAGATTAAGTGAGGAAAACCGGGACAGACGGGACGTTTCCCCTAAAAATTGAGCGTTGATTGCCGTGGGTCGCTGACAGCTTGGCGCGGGCGACCGCCCTTCTGAGCGACGAGGGCGCTGCCGGAGTCGCGTTCCAGCCTTTGGATAAATTCCGGTGTGCCGAGCGGCGGTCCGGTATGGGTGCTCTCGCCAATGGCCTCGGCTGGCGAGGTTCCCGCCGCGAGATAGTTCCGCCAATCACCCGCTGTCCAGGACTGCTCCCAAGTCGCGTGTGCAGCGATACGTCTGAGCGGCGCCGTTCCGCAATGGACCACGTATAGGAATCCGCCGCAGCAGGTCGAGATAGACGAGGCGTTCAGCATGCTGGCGAGAATGAATTGCCAAGCTGTGTCACATGGTGCGGGGTGTCCGGAGCGATGACGCGTGCGAATCGAGTCACGAGCAAAAAGTACCAATCGCACCAAACCGGAAACGCCCCGTCTGTCCCCGGTTTTCCGCCGGCAGACACTTTGCCTAAACGCTGCGCCGTTAACCGCGGGTAATCGCCGAGGGCGGCATTCTTGCATTGCGATCTCGTGTGGGTGCTGGCACTTCTACGGGTAGGCCGTTCGGTTAAAGTGACGCCCGACCGGACGAGTGGCGAGTGCAGGGTCAATACAACTAACATTTGCGTGCTGTCTCGATCACAGATGGGCACTGAGCGGCCGTCCATCGCGAACAAGCATTGCGGCGGGGCTGACTCGCATTAGACCGTGAGTATGTCGTTAGGTATCGTAACAAAAATTAATGTGCTACGCCGCGGGCAATTTATGCGACAATCTTCGGGTTTGTGGATCACTCCTTCCATCAGCGCGTGTTGCCACCTATCGCATCGCTTAGGTGCACCAAGGAAATGTGAGACAGTGTGTGGCCACGGAGACAACCAGATAACATGAGACTGCGGAGCTTTCCATGGGCATAGGCCTGGGCTCGAAGACCGCGAGAGCTGCAAGGCCGCGCGTTCTGCTTGCGACTACGGCCATGCTCACCTTTATTTCGTTTTGGCAGGCCGCAGCCGTCGTGCTGAACGACCTCGGATCGTCAGCCTTTTACGCCGGCGGCATCGCGGAGCAGGCTATTGGGCCGTCGGCGCCGTGGTTCATTCTTGCGGTTATGCTGTTCGCGGGCGCCGTGTGCCTGATGTACATGGAGAGCTGCAGCATGTTCGTGCGCGGGGGCGTGTACCGGGTGGTGAAGGAGGCGATGGGTGGTAACCTGGCCAAGTTTTCAGTCTCGGCGCTCATGTTCGACTATGTGCTCACCGGGCCCATCAGCGGCGTCTCCGCTGGTCAGTATCTGGTTGGATTCCTCAACGAGATTCTCGCGCGAATCGGTGTTCATGACGCGCTTCCCACCAATGCCACCGCCGCAGTCTTCGCGATCTTGGTGACCGCCTATTTCTGGTGGCAAAACATCAAGGGAATCGAAGAATCCAGCGAAAAAGCTGTGCGGATCATGGAATTCACGACCGTCATGGTGGTGATCATGATCATCTGGTGCGGGTATGCGATCTACGAGCGAGGGTTCCATTTACCGCCCTTGCCGCGGCCTGCCAATTTGCATTTCTCGGTGAACGCTGAAGGATGGCTGCGCGCCAGCCGGCTGCCCGAACTTATTGGCGTCATCGGGATTCTGGTTGCCTTCGGCCACTCGGTGCTCGCGATGAGCGGCCTCGAAACGCTGGCGCAAGTCTACCGCGAGATCGGACATCCAAAGCTTCCCAACCTGAAGAAGACCGGTCTGGTGGTGTTCGTCTACAGCACCGTATTCACATCGCTGGTTTCCTTCCTCGCTTTTACAATTATCCCGAACTCGAAGGTGCGGTTGAGCTACAAAGACAACCTGATTGCCGGGCTGGCAATGAGTGTACCGGGGCCTCTCCTGCTGCGCATCGCATTCCACGCCCTCGTCGTGGTTGTGGGCATCATGATCCTCGCAGGCGCGGTCAACACGGCAATCGTAGGCTCAAACGGCGTTCTCAACCGGGTCTCGGAAGACGGTGTGCTAACCGACTGGTTTCGCCGTCCACATCCCAGGTATGGCACCTCGCACCGGATCATAAATTTGGTGGTGATACTCCAGGTTCTCACCATCGTGCTGAGCCGCGGCAACGTGATCGTGCTCGGCGAAGCCTATGCCTTCGGCGTGATCTGGAGCTTCGCAATGAAGGGCCTCGCTGTGCTGGTACTGCGCTTCACCGAGCCGGGCACACGGTCCTTCCGAGTACCGGTCAACATCCGCGTGGGGCGCTTCGAGATACCGGCGGGCCTGGGGCTGGTGACGGCTGTCTTGTTCGCGACGGCCATCACAAACCTCTTTACCAAAGAGATTGCCACGATTTCCGGCGTGGCGTTTACGGCGTGCCTGTTCAGTGTTTTCACGCTTTCGGAGCACTTGAACCGCATGCGTGGAGCTGAGATGGCCGAGCGCGATCAGTTCAACCTGGTGGCAGGCGAGGCACTCAATCCTGCAACGGTCGGAGTCCGCCCGGAAAACATCCTGGTGCTCGTCCGGGACTACAACACGCTGTACCCGCTCTCGTGCGTCCTGGAGCGAGTTAACCCGGAGCGCCAGGATGTAGTTGTGTTGCACATTCGGGTTCTCATGCGAGGCGGTTCCGGTGAGCACGGATTACTGGTGGATCAGCTCTTTAGCGCGATGGAACAGGAGTTGTTTACTAAAGCTCTTAATGTCGCCGAAAAAGCCGGAAAGACAGTTCACCTGGCGGTGGTCTCGTCCACAGAGATTTGGGACGGAATCCTGAAATCCGCGCAGGCGATGCAGTCGAACACCGTAGTCCTCGGCCTTTCACCGAAGGTTTCGGCCGCCGAAGAAGCGCGGCTTGCCGGCGAGGCTTGGGAGCGGCTCGATGATCCAAAACCACAGCTCACACTCGCAATCTACGCGCCTGCGGGTGGCGAGCATGTGATATACCTCGGCCCTCACGCGCCGCATCTCACCTCCAAAGAGATCGAACTATTACATCGCATCTGGCTTCGTTTCAGCCAGGAACTGGCGCCCGAAGAGCTGCACCACCACGATGTTATCCACTTTGCGCTCGATGAACTCACCCACGAGCTCGCCTCCGGCAAACACGACGAGATCTTGCAACGATTGAGGCAACACCTGACGGAAATCAAGAACCGCAGAAATTGTGCCAGTTGAACCGCTGCCAACTGAAGGATTCGCGCCGGCTATTAATTCTCTCTTGGTCTGCATTGGCCTTCCAGCTTCTTGATCCTCTGTAGCACGTCCGCCTTGGCGATGAGCCCTCTTTCGTCCATTGGCCTGAAAACCGGGGACAGGCTGGACGCTTCCCCTAAACACTGCGAGTTGATTGCCGTGAGTCGCTGGCAGCTTGGCGCGGGTGACCGCCCTTCTGAACGACGAGGGCACGGCCGGAGTTGCGTTCCAGCCTTTTGGATGTATTCCAGTGTCCCGAGCGGCCGTCCGGTAT
>JASHOS010000123.1 GCA_030040995.1 Terriglobia bacterium
CGAGGTTTCCTAGCGGGGAATTTACGGCGTCGTGTCATGGCCAGCCCTCTCCTGACCGCCGGTCATTAGCTTGCGCTCGAAATCGGGTCTAAGCGACCGGTCCAAGTGTGTCGGCAACCTGGATCGTAGGCAGCCTAGGAGAGAGGATTCGCGACCCAGCCTCTGGGTAAACAGTAGCCGACCAGCGAGGAGTCAGCCGCGCGGAAGACATGAGGCAACGTCCGAGTAGCCGACAATCCGACAATTGATCTTTTTTGTGAGTAGCAGCGTCCTCCCGGATTCGGCGGAACTTCTCCGGTTTGCCGGGGCTTAAGGGTCTTCTGATCTGTTCAAGGAACTCCTTCGGCGAATAGTTGCGGCCCTCAATCAACAGAATGTCATTGTTTCGGAGTGTGTGGTGAAGCCGGATGATAAGAAACGTCGCTGCGAGGGAACCTACCGACGCGCTGGCTTGGCCGAGAAGCTTCCACCTGCCGGTCGGCTCCGTCGCGCCGCGGCCTGATCGCGGTGTTGCCGAGCGATGAAGCCTGTCTGCTGCAGGAAGATTAGATTGTCTTCGACGTGCCAATCCTCGGCGATCCGTCCGTCGGCCACACGATAGATGTCAGTCGCAATGAAATCGATTTGCTGGCCTTGTCCCGTCTTCCCCATGAAGGTGCCCGTGAAGTGTCCCGTGAAGTGAAGATCAGCATGGTCACACTTGCTTCCTGCGGCACGAGCGCGGCGGAAGCCAGAAGCGACACCAGCACAACCGTTCTGATGCTCACAGGCAACGTTGTCTCCGTCTCCTTGCCGATGCCCGGTCAGACGTTGAATGGATGCTTCAAAGTGGGCGAGAGGTACGCTTTTCTTGCTCTCGTCCTGCTAAAAGCCCTCTAAGACGATTTTTCCGGGTGCGTGGCCGCTTTCGATGAGCGCGTGGGCTCGCCGAAGATTTGCTGCGTTGATCGTTCCGAAATTCTCAGCCAGAGTGGACTGCACCCCGCCTTGCTCAACCAATTCGGAAATGCAGTTGAGAATTTTATGCTGTTCGAGCATGTCCGGGGTCTGAAACAACGAGCGAGTGAACATAAATTCCCAATGGATGGAAACGCACTTTGGCTTGAGAACCATCGTGTCGAGCCCGACGGGGTCGTCAATGATCGCCAGACGACCCTGGGGCAGAATCACTTCGCTGATCGCTTGTAGGTGCGCATCAGTGTGAGTGAGGCTGGCTACATAAGCGACGGATGAAATGCCGATGCGGCGCAGTTCCGTGCTGAGATTGTTGTAGTTGACGATGTGATGAGCCCCGCGTGCGCGGACACGAGCTTCACTTTCCGGATCGGCAGTGCCGATGATGGTTAGCTTCGTCAGTTTTCGCGCGAGCTGAACCAGGATCGAGCCGACTCCTCCGGACGCGCCGATAACCAGCAGTTGATCGCCAACCGACGAAGGATTTTGCAGTACCTGAAGGCGGTCGAAGAGGAGTTCCCAGGCGGTCAGAGAGGTGAGAGGGAGAGCCGCGCCCTGCGCAAAGCTGAGTGTACTGGGTAGCTTGCCGACGATGCGCTCGTCCACGACGTGTCTTTCCGCGTTGGTACCCGGTCTGGCGATCGAGCCGGCGTACCACACCCTGTCGCCAGCTCGAAACAGGGTAACGTCGCGACCAGTGGCGCGGACAATGCCGGCCGCATCCCAGCCGAGTACTTTGATTTCGCCGGCGGGCGGATTTGTGGACTGTCGAACCTTGTAGTCGACGGGATTGACCGAAATGGCCTTTACGTCAACGACGAGATCATGCGGCTGCGGCTCTGGTTCTGGAAGAGTCACATCGAGCAGAGATTCTGGATCATCGATCGGAAGCGCTCGCCTATAGCCAACAGCTCTCATCGACGGATCTCCTACGGTTGCGTTCGACCATCCAGAATGACCGCGCGTGAAGGATCAAATTGTAATTCAAGGCTCCTTCGTCGATGTCGCGCTCGCCCCCGAGCGTATCGTCGGCTACTTTTCCATCAACACAAAAACGCTTGCCACCATCAGTAGGTCGGCCCGATGCCAATATGGTTGTTTACGGCCCCGCAGATTCGCGGAGCCGTCAATGATCGTATCGGTATCGAACCATAGCGTCCACCTCCCAAAGGGAACGTGTCGCCGACTTTGCGGCCAAGTGGTAACCCAAAGGGCAATGCGTTCGTGGTTCCTAATCCAACACGACGTCGAATTCAGATCTGGTCCGCTGAGTTGACGGCCGGGAACGCGCTTTCTGCGGCCTTTGTGCTTCTAAGGCCGCAACGAAGAGACGTAGGCAACGACATCCAGTACCTCTTCCTCACTCATGTTTCTGACAACCGGTTTCATCAACTTCGTCCAGCTTCCGTTTCGCGTGCCTTGCTGCATGTCGTAGAGTTGCCGCGCCATATAGCTCGGCGAGCGTCCGGCGATTCCGGGCACCGGCCCTAGACCTTTCAAGTCATTGCCGTGGCAAACCCCGCAGGCAGACGTCCGCTTATTCCCGCCCTCAACTAACGCTTTACCTTTTTCAATGCTTCCGAAAGGAACATAGGCGATGAATCCCGAACGCGGATTCCGAAGTTCTTCGGTGCCGTAGGGGTCCACCGGAACCTCAATGATTCTTTCGCCCAGCTTTTCTTTTCCGGCGCCGGGAATCGGGATATACATACCACTGGATGTGCGCGTTTTCGGCACCACATCTGTTTCCACCACTTTGATCCAGGGTGTCCACTTCATAGAGCCAAAGTACTCAGCCGCTTGCTGAATCTCCTCGTTCGTCATGGCCTTCGCGAACGCAGCCATTAGGGCCGTATTGTGTTTCCGCGAATCCGCTGATCTCCGCTGGCCCTCTTTAAACTCGTGCATTTGCTCTACGAAGTAAGAAACGGGAAGCCCACTTATACCTGCGTTCTCGGGCCTACCCTTGCCGTTCGGAAGATGACAGAAGGCACACGCCATGATGAGGGGCTTGCGGCCGAACGCCACGATAGCGGGCATGGCAGGATGATCACCAGGGAACCAGTCCGCCGGGCTGAAAGGATTCTGTATTTGCGCTTCCGTGAATCTTAGCTTCGCGCCGGGTAATTGCTTGAGAGTGGTGTCCGGTCGCCCGTTCGGAGCAATGCCCGATTTACCAGGGTCAGTTCCGTATGGCCAGACAGGTATGGAATTGATGGTAGTGTGGCCGGTGGAAAAGCAAAGCATGCTGGTCGCGCTCACAGTTGCAAGCAAGATGCCCCAGAACGCGATGATGATCTTCAACGGACAATGATAGCGCTCGACCTGTGACATCACTGTCCGAACTTGCACGCAGACTTTGTCAGCGGCTCGGTGGACGCAAAGACGATTATGTCGTAACCTCGGCATTGTGTCGTGAAAGGCGCTCGCGGATTTGACTTGCGCCAGCGGCCCATAACTCGGCTTCCAGGGCATCGAGATGCGTGAACTTTCAGCGCTTATCGTCGAGGCAATCGAAATAAGCACGGCCGAAGTTCGCTACCGATATTTGCCCTTAACGGGCGGGCTCTAAGTGTCACAAGCCCGGTTATAGCCAATCTCATTATAGCCGATTGCTGCGGGACGGCCCTGCGCCCGCAACCACATCGGTGATAGCACGAATGGCAGCGAGACGAGACCCTAGTCATTTCTGCCGCACGACAAAGGCGTGGCGTAGTCTGGGGCCACCTCCCCCACCAGCACCACCTCGATATTGGGCAACGGCGCAAGTAAGGGCCGCAGGACTGCATCATCTGTCACGCAGAGGATGACCGACTTCACCGATCTTGGCCCGAGGCGCTTGATCACTTCCGCTAAGCCCCATCAGGTACGGTGGCTACCTGTTCCCCGCCCGTTCCTATGCCCGCCATGACCGCGGCCCGGGCAAGCTTTGATATCGCGCCCTCCTAGTGCGCGATGACGTGGCTGTCCGGCAAGCTTGAATTGTCGGTGAGCCCGGAAGCGAGGGTGGCGACGGTGCGTTTGTGGGTGATAGCCGGCCGACGTAGGGAGAAGCTAGTCTGCGAACGTGTGGACCAACTTCCGAGTGGCCGACGATCCACTCGGAGCGATCGCTGAACGCTACGGCGTCTGCGACGTGGGCGTCGTGCTTCACAAGGGTAAGTCCTCTAACGACTCGATTATGGAAATCAATCGCCGTCGAGCCAAACGAAGTTGGACGCCTGCTCATGGCGGCGCAGCCGACGCCAACACCGATGACTTCATGACCGTTCTACGCCCGCTCCCAGGGCGGCGAGAAGCTGGTCCAACTGCTCGAACTGCTCGCCAGACCAACTGATACTCCCAGAGGCCATTGCATCGTCGAGGGTTTTTTGTGAGGGATAGAGTTCGTGGATAACGACGAGCGTCTCGCCACCCCTCTCTTCGAAGGTCACGGTGGTGACGGGCCCATCCTCATCACCTTCGTCATTCGTCCAGACGATGCGGGAGCCCGGAGTCACTTCGACGTACCTACCAAAGAATGGCATAGGCTGCTCTGACGAAGGGTGACTGAACACGAAACGGTACGTGCCCCCCGTACGAACATCGGCCTCGCAGGAAAGGAAGGACGCTCCAAACGACTTCGGTACCCACCACCGCTTGAGCAGTTCGGGTTTGGTCCACGCATCGAAGACGATATGCGCCGGACCGTTGAAGGTTCGAGTCACGACGAGCTCACGCTCGGACTTCCGTTCCACTGTTGTGCCGTACTTTGTGTGGTTGATTTCACTGCCTTTTCTTTCGTCCATCGGTTTTCTCCTTTTGTTTTAACTCCTCGACAAGCTTGTTCAACTCGTCGAAGCGTGCCGCCCAGCTCTGGCGGCACCTCTCGATCCATGCCGCCTCTTCCTCCAGTCGGCGTAGACCGAGCTTGCAGGTCCGCACTCGCCCGACCTTCTCTGTGGTGACGAGCCCCGCCCGCTCCAAGACGCCGACATGCTTCTTCATGCCCGTCAGGGTCATGTGAAACTTCCCGGCAAGGTCCGTGATCGAAGCGTCCGCGCGTCCAAGTCGTTCCAGAACGCCGCGCCGGGTAGCATCCGAGAGCGCGGCGAACGAAGCATCGAGGACGGTTCCCGCATACTGAACCATGTGGTTCAGTATATAACGCGGATTGGCGAAATGCAAGGGGCTGAGCGCGAGCTGCGCGGCCTGCTGCCTTCATTCCCAAATCGACACGCGGCCCAGTGTTTACCGAACCCGGGCGTCTCACGCGCTACTCGGAGTGTATGCAGAACGGTTTCGGTTTCATTAATGGTCAGCGGTCGTGGAGGGCCGCTGGTCATGAAGAAGAACCGTTCCTCAAAGAGGTCAGGCCGAGCTCCTAAGGCGATCCTCCGATTGCCCGATCTAGATCACGCTAAAGCCGCCGTTCTCAATAGCCTTACTTGCCCCGACGCCCAGCGTGGATACCGGCATGCCATCGATGAATTCGTGGATTGGTATTGCTCTGAGCCGCGCCTCGCCTTTAACAAGACCGTGGTGCTCCGCTATCGTGTTCACTTGGAATCCCGGAAACTAGCGCCCGGGACCATCAACCTGCGGCTCGGGGCCGTACGTCGGCTTGCCTATGAAGCGTCGGACTGCGGACTTCTCAGTCCAGATTTGGCGGCCGGCATTCGCCGAGTTAAGGGCGTAAAAAAGCTGGGAGTCCGACTCGGTAACTGGTTGACCACGGAACAAAGTCAGGCCCTGTGGCAAGCGCCCGATGCTGACCGTCTCAAAGGTAAGCGGGATCGAGCTCTACTATCTGTTCTCCTCGCCTGCGGATTACGAAGACACGAAGTCGCCGAGTTGACGTTCGATCACCTCCAGCAGCGAGAAGAACACTGGGCAATTGTGGATTTGATCGGCAAATCTGGTCATATCCGTACAATCCCTATGCCCGGCTGGGTACGAGAACTGCTGGAGGATTGGTTCTCTGCCGCCGGTATCAGCAGTGGAAGACTGTTCAGGCGCGTCCATAGGGCCGGGAGGACCTGGGGGGAAAAGCTTACGGAGAAAGCCGTTTGGCATGTAGTGAAGGAATTCGCGAGTAAGATAGGAATTGCCAAACTGGCGCCACACGACCTTCGGAGAACGTGTGCGAGGCTTTGCCATGCGGCTGGAGGTGAGTTGGAGCAGATTCAATTTCTGCTGGGCCACGTTTCCGTACAGACGACGGAACGTTACCTAGGCTGCAAGCAACGAATCCGGGGTGCCGTCAACGATCATATCGGCATCGAGCCGACCAACGGATGCTTGTAGCGAGCGGTTTGCCTTAATGGAAGAGTGGCCGACAATTCGCGAGTTGGTGGCGAGAAGCGCGTTTCTCGGGACTAACCCAGGCAGTTGTGACTACACGAATGGCGCCTTATCTGCGAAGATCATCCTGTGAGCAAGCAGCCACTCAAACGTATTTACTTCGACACCAACATCCTCTTCCATTGGCCGAACCTGCCGAACAACGTCGCCTCCCTCTCCGGTGTGGCGAATTGGGTCGGCGCTGATCTCTATATTCCAGGGAATTCCGGCTTTTTAGTGGGAAGCGAACGGGGCTTTGCCTCGCACCCCCAGGATTTAACGGTTTGATGCCTTCCCGGTGAGGGGCTCTTCAGTCCCAGTGCTTCAGCTGCGGCCACAATTCCTTCAACGGCTGCTTGAGCCCTCGACAATAGAACACGTCCTGATGCTCGTACGGCATCGAGTATGGGTGGTACACGCTCGCGACCTTCTGCACGCTCGCAAACATTTGCTCGAGGCGCTCTTGGCTATCATCCATGAAGATCATACTTTCGCCCGTGTAATCGCGCGGTCCCCAGAAGAAATAGTTTTGGTGACCGCTGATCGCCCGCGGCAATCCATATTTCGGCCCGAAGAGATCGATCGCGCCGGCTTGGCCATAGTTCTGGACAAAGATCGCCGTCTTCGCTCGAACATCCGGCGGCAAACTGTTGTAAACACGCGCCACCGTCGCGACCATTTCCGGCCAGCCAAACTCGCTCGCATAAAGCTGCGGCAACGGGCCCAGCTTGTGCGTCTCACTTGCAGGCGACGAGAGGTGCAACGCGCGCGTGTAGCGAATATACGTTTCGACCGGCAGCACCGGCGTGGCAAGCGGCGCAAGAATCGCGCCCGTCGCGATCATCAGTGCCGGGTAGGCGACTCGCACCCACCTTCGCTGCCGCGCCTCGAGCCACATTTCCCACAGGACGCTGCCGGCGGCAAACACCAGCGGAAAGGCGGGAAAGAGGTAATACACGCGCGGACTCATCGTAACGATCACGCCCGCTGTGAACACCCAGGCCCAGCCCAGCGCGCGAAATCTCTTCCCTTGCTCCGCGAGCAAGAAAAACCACAGGCCTGCCAGCCACACGGGCGCGCTCAACGGGTTCATCGCACCAATTTCCTGACCGAAGAAACTGAAGAAGCCCAACGGCACGTTCCGCCCGCTGCGTCGAATGTTGGCCTGCAATTCGAGAAATGGAAAGTGGTGCCGAACATTCCACCAGAGATTCGGCGCAAAAATCACAAACGCGACCACCCCACCAACCCATAACCACCGATTCGCGAGCAGCTTCCGTTGGTTCGTGAGCAGTAGTCCGAGGACAATCCCAGCGCCGAAGATCATCATCGAGTACTTGTTCTCGAGACCGATGCCCGCGACCACGCCGAACCAAATCCACAGCCTCTCATTTCCCGTTTTGATGATGCGAATCACGAGATACGCGCAGGTCATCCAGAACAGTGGCTCGAACGCATTCATCGTGAAGAGGCTGTCCGAACCGAGAATCCCGGTCGCAGTGAGCGTGGTAATGGCCGCAAGTACCTGCGCGAAGCGCCCCCCACCGAGTTCGCGCGCAATCAGGGCGGTTAGCACAACTTCCACCGACCCAGCGAGCGCCGGCAAAAATCGAACCGCGAGCAGCGACTGACCGAGCGTATGCCGCACCGCCCAGGCAATCATCGCGATCAGCGGCGGCTGATCGACATAGCCCCCAGCGAGATGACGGCTGCAGGCCAGGTAGTACAGCTCGTCACCGAGGTACCCATACCTGTGTCCCGCGTACAAATGCACCACCAGCTTGCACGCGGCAATCAGGAGTACAATCGTGGTCGCGCCCAGCATCGGAAACAGGTGCCTTTCGTCACGGCTCTCTACCGTGCCACCCGCCATTTTCGGCTGCGAATTCGTCATCATCCTCGCTTGCTCCAAATTGCCAGCGTTGCAATTTTAAGGCTTTTTGGTGGGAAGCGAACGGGAAGTTTGCCCCCGCCCCCCAAGATTTAACGCTTTGATGCCTTCCCGATGAGGAGCTCTTCAAACAGGAAAGAGGGATTCCGCGTAGCATCCCCCTTGAGCCCTCGAACGGTTGAGGCCACTGAGTCGGCGCTCGGGTTGCTTCCCAGCATTGCCCTATCCTCCGCTCAGTTCCTGCTCATTCTAAAGGTTGTCCGATGGAGGTCCCTCACGGCTGCGGACCGTTCGGGCGCGCCTTCCCAGCTCCTGCGAGAATCAAATCAGCAGAGGAAGCATAATTCCGGGAAAGGGTGCGCCGGAAGGGCGCACGTCGGTCAACATGCAAGATCGGGAATTGTATCGTCGCATTTTAGGAATCGAGGCCCCTTGCCAAGTGGAGCGGGTCGAACTCAAGCTGGAGACCGGCGAGGTCCACATCTACTTGGATCACACAGCGGATGTGACCTGGTCGTGCCCAGAATGTTCCGCGCCCAGCCCGCTGTACGATCATCAGCCGGAACGGTGCTGGCGTCACCTAGACACCTGTGGGTATCGGACCATTTTGCATGCCAACCCGCCCGAGCAATATCGATTGAGAGTAAGCCGCTGGTTGTGATTGTTTTCAGAGACCACGACCCCAGACCGACTCAGGCTTCGTGCTTCACCGCGCCAATGGATCCCCCGTAGATTTCATAGGAAACGGAGTCTGCCCAAATGCCGTATGCGGACGGTCAGTGCGGGTCGACCT
>JASHOS010000124.1 GCA_030040995.1 Terriglobia bacterium
AACTTTGGAATGAGTAAGATAACCTGAACAGGCAAACCCGCGGAACCCAACAAGTGATTGAAAACAAAGGGTCGCACCTGCCCCGGCCAACGCTCCCGTATTCCAAGAGGGCGCGTGCTCCTGCGGCGACGTCAAACTCCGCAAGCAGCGTAGGGGTAGGGCTTGCCCTACCCTCGTTGATTTTTGGGGCGGCAATCACGGGGACGGCAAGCGGGGTGGCGCAGAACTCTGTCCCGCTCGGCGGGGGAAGTCCGCGGCTTGTTCCTCGGGTGAGCAAAAAGCCGCAAACCGCAAACACGGAGGTCGCTACTATCTCGCCATGCCGCGAATCATCCAGTTCCGAAACTTCGACGTGACCGTGGCTCTTCACGAGCGTCCTCTCTTCCTGGGTTGGCAGCATGAACCGGATTTCGGTTAATCTTACAAGGATCAGCGCATGAGCAAACGTACCCCTCATCTTTGGATTGCACTGCTCATTCTGCTCGCCGGAGCGGCTGCAACTGCCTTCTCACACTCGGTGCCGCAGGCGAAGAGCCAAGCAGAAGCGCCCGGCAACGCCAGGACGGAGCGCGTGAGCAGCCAGCCAAGGATACCCCCTTCTCCGTGGTTGTTCATTGCGCCCTCCATTGGCAATGCCGCACGCCTGAACATGAAGGTCAAGGTGCTGGAACGCGAAGTTCAGCAAGCCCAGATGGCGGGGGACAATTCGTGGGTACTAGCCAGCGCGGCGCTGGTGCTTCTGATGACTGGACCCGGCCTTGCGCTTTTCTATGGCGGCCTGGTTCGCAGGAAGAACGTGTTGGCGACGATGATGCAAAGCTTTATTCTTATGGCCATCGTCACCATCACCTGGGTTCTCTTCGGCTACAGCTTGTGTTTCCACACAGGCAACGGCTTGATTGGAGGTTTGGGGTATGCCTTCCTGCGCCACGTTGGACCCCAGCCGAACCCCGGCTACGCGCCTACCATTCCCCAAGAAAGTTTTGCAATCTTTCAACTCATGTTCGCCATCATTACTCCGGCCTTAATCACCGGAGCGTTCGCTGAGCGCATGAAGTTCAGTGCTCTAGTGGTGTTTATGGTCCTTTGGTCGATTTTTATCTACGATCCTATGGCGCACATGGTTTGGGGCGCGGGTGGCTTTCTCAGCTCAGCCGGGGGAGCGATTCCGACTCTGGACTTTGCCGGAGGAACGGTGGTCCACATTACCTCCGGCATTTCCGCTTTGGTCTGCGCGTTATATTTGGGTAAGCGCATCGGTTATCCGACAGAACCTATGCCGCCGCACAGCGTGGTGCTGAGCTTTATTGGGGCTTGTCTGCTTTGGGTGGGATGGTTTGGCTTCAATGCGGGCAGCGCCCTTTCCGCCGGCAGTCTGGCCACGAGCGCATTTATGGCCACACAGGTTGGCGCCGCGGCGGCCGCGCTGGGCTGGACCGGCGCGGAATGGATACGCAACAAGCGTCCCAGCCTTTTGGGCGCCGTATCGGGTGCGGTGGCCGGGCTCGTCGCCATTACCCCGGCTTCCGGGTTTGTTGGTCCAATGTCTGCTCTTGCGATTGGCCTCACTGCCGGCATTGTGTGCTATTTCATGGTTTCCAAAGTCAAGCACTGGTTTGGTTACGACGATTCCCTGGACGCGTTTGGCGTCCACGGAATCGGCGGAACGGTCGGAGCGCTTCTGACGGGGGTTTTTGCTTCCAGCGTGGTCAATCCTGCCTTCAAGGACGCCGCGGGCAGGCCCTTACCTTTGGGACTTGTTAACGGCAATGGAAGACAGATTTTGAACCAACTTATCGCAGTCGGAATAGCCTGGGCGCTCGCCGGAGTGGTAACGCTGGTGATTCTGAAGATTGTTGACGCAACGGTGGGTGTGCGAGTTGAGAGAGAACATGAAATTCAAGGCCTCGATCTTGCGCAGCACGGCGAGGAGGCGTATAACTTCGAAACGTGAGCCCGGTAGCGCAGCGCGGTCTTGCGGCCGCAGCGAAAGTTATAGATACTCTGCCCTCTCCCTCGGGAGAGGGCGGACCGCTGTCGGCGTTTTCTCCAGCGGGCGCGGGCCAGGCCTGCGCCCACCGAAGGTCGCTTACGCTCCAGAGCTTCAGCGACGGAGCGGCTCCTGGCCCGCAGGCGGGTGAGGGAGCTCGCCGAAAGATCTTGGCAAAAGGAACAGGGTCTTACGACCTTGCAATGCAGAGTTTTTGCCAAGGGAGCCAAAACCTATGAAGAAAGTCGAAGCCATCATCCAGACTTCACGTCTGAACGCGGTTAAGGAAGCCCTGCAGGAAACCGGTGTGGACGGCATGACGGTTTCGGAGGTCCGTGGCCACGGGCGCCAGAAGGGCCACACGGAAGTGTACCGGGGCAACGAATATACTGTGGACTTGATCCCCAAGATCAAGCTCGAAATCTTCCTCCCTGACAACGTTGTCGAGCAGGCCGTCCAGGCCATTTTGAAAACGGCCAAAACCGGGAAGATCGGAGATGGAAAGATTTTCATTTCTCAAGTTGATGAAGCAATTCGAATTCGCAACGAGGAGCGCGGCGACCTGGCGCTATAGCCCCTCCGACGTAAGGATGGCAGTTTTTCCTCTCCCTCGGAAGAGGGTGGACCGCGGCCGGCGCTTTTTCCAGTCGGCGCGGGCCGGGTGAGGGGGCTCACTGTGCCGGATCGCACCGAGCCAGCCACGATTGTTTCCGGCCTCGTGAGGTTTTACGAGGCGCAATTCCAGCGCCTCCAGGCCCAGTTTGATGCGGGAGGTGACGGCCTGGAGTGCATTCGCGACCGTGCCGCAGTTGTAGACTCCGTCATTTCCCGCCTTTACGCCGCTCTTTTTACACCCGATCAACAAGCTGTGGAAGATTTCTGCTTGGTGGCTACAGGAGGTTATGGGCGCCAGGAGCTATTCCCTTATTCGGACGTGGACCTGCTCTTCGCCTTCACCAACTCCAGTGCTCTCAGCTCCCGCCATGAGGCCGTCGCGGCCTTCGTGCGGTGCTTGTGGGATACGCGCATGAGGGTGGGCCATAGCAGCAGGACAATCGAGGAGTGTGGGCAGCTTCATCCGGGCAATCTGGAATTTAACGTTTCTCTTCTTGACCTGCGCCATCTGGCCGGTAGCCTGAGCCTCTTCGCGGAACTTCGCGACCGGACGCTCCCCCGTCTCGTAGCGCGCGACCAACAGCCGCTCATTCGAAACCTGATTGACCTGACCCGCCAGAGACACGCGAAATACGGGGACACCGTCTTTCAGCTTGAGCCCAACGTTAAGGACGCGCCAGGCGGCCTTCGCGATTATCAGGTGGCGCGCTGGCTCTCGTTCATCGGCGCGGTCGCCGCGCGCCGTTCATGGCCTCAATCGGAAGATGCGTGGACTGGGCCTCCCGTGCAAAGACTCGGGGAAGCGAAGCAGTTTCTTGCCGCGGTGCGCTGCTGTCTCCACTTCCAGCGCGGGCGGGATGACAATTTGCTGACCTATGACCTGCAAGAAAAAGCTGCTGCCTTAGGCCTGGGAGCCGGAGACGGCGAGGCGCTTCGGCCCGCACCGTGGATGAAAAGCTATTTTCGCCACACGCGGTCTATTAATGGCGCACTGGAGCGGATCATTGACGACGCAATCTATCCCCAGTCATCCCTGTACGGACTCTTTCAAGATTGGAGATCGCGCCTTTCCAATTCTCAATTCTCCGTAATTCGCGGGAAAATCTTTCCGCGTTCTCCGGGTTCCAGCCCGCAGGCCTTGGGATCCATCCTCGAGATGTTTGAAATGGTTGCCCGTCACGAGCTGGAATTGAGCCGTGAAGCTGAAACCTGGGTTGAGGAAGTTCTGCGGAAGGAGTCGAACGAATCCGGCGGAGATGGGCAGGCCGCCTCAACGCCTTCGCCCCTTCCAGCCGCCGGAGCGTGGCCGGTGCTTCGCAGAATCCTTGTTCTGCCCGGCGCGGCACAGGCGTTGCGAGCGATGCACCGCGTCGGCTTGCTTGAAGCGTTATTTCCCGAGTTCAAGGCCATCGACGCTTTGGTAATCCATGATTTTTACCACCACTATACGGTCGATGAACACTCGTTCATGACGATTCAAAACCTCGGCGAGCTTCGGCCCCGGCGAGGCAAACGAGACCCGGGAGCGTTAGGGCAATCCTCTTTGATTGGGACTGAGTTGTTAAGTGCAATCTATTCGGAGGTTGAACAACCAGAGTTACTCTCGCTCGCGTTACTTTTCCATGACGTAGGTAAGGGCATGGAGGCGCCCGACCACGTTCAGGGAGGTCTACAAGCGGCGCGGAGCGTCTGTGCCCGCCTGGGCATTGGTTCTCCGGAGACGGAGACGGTGCTTTTTCTGATTGCCCGCCATCTTGAAATGTCCTCCACTATTGCGCGGCGCGACATTTTTGATCCGGAAACCATCCGCTCATTTGCGGAAGCCGTAGGCACACCCGAACGGCTGAAGATGTTGTGCCTCCTGACTTATGCGGATATCCGGGCGGTCGGTCCCGAAGCGCTAACTCCGTGGAAAGCAGAAACGCTCTGCCAGCTTTATACAATGACCTCCAATTATTTTTCGCGCAGCCTGGACCTGGACCGGCTGGCTCCCGCACAAGAAGAGAGCGCCAAGATAACTCAGGTCCTCTCATTCGTGGGCCAAGGAATCACTCCGGGCCAATTGAATTCTTTTCTGGATGGTTTTCCGAAACGGTATCTTGAAACGCGCTCCGCGGAAGAAGTCGCACGCCATTTTGAAATGGCCCGGCAAATTCACCACTCGCCCGTGCAGGTGCAAGTGTTCCGGCGCCGAAATTATAACGAGTTGATTGTGATCACTTCCGACCGGCCTCATCTGTTTGCGTCCATCGCGGGAACGCTGGCAGGCTGGGGAATGAACATCCTGAAGGCCGATGCGTTTGGCAACCGGTCGGGCATTGTACTGGACGTTCTGCGATTCCACGATCTGCACCGGACGTTGGAACTGAATCCGCAGGAAATCTCGCGGCTCGAAAAGTCTGTGACGGATGTTCTTGCGGGCCGGCTCGCGCTCGAAGCTCTGCTCGCCGGACGGTTTGACCGTCAGAGGCCGCGCCCGGCAAAGCTCAAGATTGCCACCCACATCACGTTTAATGACGCAGCTTCGTCCCGCTCGACGCTGCTGGAGCTGGTCACCCAGGATTATCCCGGCCTTTTGTACCAGTTGAGCTCTACTCTTGCAGAGCTGGGATCCAACATAGAAGTGGCCCTCATTGACACCGAGGCGGAAAAAGCCATCGACGTCTTCTATTTGACGGAAGGAGGGCACAAGCTTGGAAAAGAGCGCCAGGAGGAAATTCGCTTGTCGCTTTTGAATCGGTTGGCAGAGCGATTCTGACTCAGAAGGTCAATTGCTGTTCACCTGGATGCAGCGCGCGCCTCTGTCCCTTCCAATAGAACCAGCCGCTAAGACTTGGCGGCAACAGAATCTCCGCCCGAAGGCTTTTCCCTTGGCGTTCGTAGGAAACACGGATGTCCCCGGAGGGAACGGGTTCGGTTGCTTCGAGGCGCGTGAGCGGCCCAAGATGGGGGCGAATCGAGACTTCTGCGAAACCCGCTTTGGCCGGCTCAATGCCTGCCACCATCGCCAGCAGATCGTAGTCCGGATGGGCGCTCCAGGCATGGCAATCGGAACGCGTGGGCTCAGGCATTTCAGCAAACGTGGTCAGCCCGATGCTCAGCATGTGCAGCCAGGGTTCGAACTCGCTTACAATTTCATCGCCTAGTCCGGCGTTGTTCAGAGCGCGAAACAAGTAGAAACGGAAATAGTAAGAGCACTGGGCGAGCGAAGAATCGCGAATGACTTTTTCCATCACCGCGCGTTGGCCGGCCGCGGGAATCGCGCCTGTGAGAACGCCCAGGATATTAGCCTGCTGGCTGAAGTGATTGCGCTCAGGCGTATCCGCCAAGAGGCCTCTCGTTCGATCCCAGCAGTTGCGGTAGACGGCCGCGTCCGTGCGCGCCGCCAGGCTGCGGTCGTGCGCCGCTTGGGCCGGGTCTCCGTAAGCCGATTCCAGGTCCGCAGCGTCCTGTAAGGCGGCTGCAAGCTCCAGACTCAGGATGGAGGATTGGCCGTTGCTTTCCTGCGGCGGCACTCCGTCCGTGAAGCTGGGCGTCCAATCCACGAAGTTCCACCACGGCATCCGGCCCAGCAGGCTGGAAGGCGTCAACTGGCGTTCGTACCACGCCAGCACTCCGCGGACGTTACTCAGGAAGGGCCGCAAAAATTGTGTCTCTCCCCGATACCACCAAAGATCGTGCATCATGCCAATCCAGTAAAGCGAAAATGGCGGAATGTATTGGGGCAGGCGCGACGGATAGCGGCTCTGGGTGAGCCCTTCGGACGTGCGCGACGAATTGATGCACTCGATGGCGTTCTTAACGAGCCGGTCGTCACCGCTCATGGTGAGTGAGATCAGAGCTTGAATGCGCGTGTCCCCTACGTATTGCAGTTGTTCGTAATAGGGACAATCCATGTAGGTCTCGTGCGCGCACAACCGGGCGGTTCTCCATCCCACGCTCATGATTCGGCTCAACGCGGGATCGTTGCTTTCAAAGCTGGCGCGCCGCTCGAAAGGATACGCTGTGAAGTCTCCACGGAAATCCTCGAGCGTCAGCGGCTCACCTGCCGTCGAGACTTCAATCTGGATATACCGGTAGGCGCGCCACCACAAAGGACGAAAGACGCGCTGCTCCCCACCACCCGCAATAAACTGGTCCTGGTAACCCTCGATGTGTTTGCCGTCGATCTCGTTCCGGTTGCCCTTTTGATGTTCCGCGTCAAACAGCGCTTCCGCGTAAGTGAGCGTGATCACCGCGCCGCGGCCCCCGCTGGTGACTAATTCCGGATATGCCGTGGTTTCGAAGCCCTGGTCGCAGAGCAACGTCGTATGTGACCGGGCTGGGATGACCAGAGGCGAATGCCCCTGGAGAAATGCGTCCGTAGGATGGAATCCGGAAGGACCTTGATAGCGCCGGACATGCTCCAGCCGCTCTTGCCGCTCTTCCATCAGCGGAATCGCGCGCGGCACCAGCATCCACGGGGAGTGCGAGTCCTGGGCGCCTCGCGCACTGGCACTCATCAGCTCCACGGCGTTCTGCCAGCCGGAATCGTCATAGTTCGTCTCCTGCCATCCCCACGGGTATTGGGCCCCGTCGATTCTTTCGCCCGGGCCGACCACAGTATAGGCATGGTGAGTCTGACCGCCGACAGGAACCATGGTGAAGGCGCGGCTCTCCGTCACCTTCCACGAGCCGTTTGTATCGACCTGACGCGCCACTTCGCCGTCGCCTTGCAACAAGAACCCCGTCTGATTAGTCATCTGCGCCATCGGCGCCTGTCCGGCAAAGTTCCACACGACAGCGGCTAACGCGTTCCTTCCGGCGTGCAGATAGCGGGCGATGTCCAGTGTTTCAAATCGCCAGTGGAAGAGATCACCCTTGGCCGGCCCGAAAAGAACGCGGTCGCCGTTTACATAGAGCTGATAGCGGTTGTCCCCGCTCACGTGAACCACAAAATGTTCTGGCGCCTCGTCGAGGTCGAACCTCTTGCGGAAAAAATAGACTCCAAATTTGCGCCCTGGAGCGCCCGGACACGCAATCCAGTCTGCGCTCCAGCTTTGGAGGAGGTTCGCAGGAACCTGCTCCGGCGCCGTGAGCGTTTGCAGGCCGGGAGATAGCACGAGGATTCCAACTACACAGACAGTTCTCAGGAACGTTCTCACAAGCACGCTTCCTCCTCGTTCAGTTATTCAGGGAAATGCTGCCCTAACTTAAGAACGCTCTGATGTCATATTCAACGTCGTTGGAAGGGCTAGACTCAGTTGGCTCTTAGGGTTCGTTCCAAGAAATCAAGCTGTCAGCGTTCAACGGTCAGCTTTCAGCAAAGGCGGCCCTGGGCAGGCATCTTGCTCCTGACTTTCTAACCCTCCTGAGTTTGCTGTCTCTCTTAGGATTTCGTTCCGCAAATTTTGTTTTGTTGCGCTCTTCCGCCTTTGGCGCGGCCATTTAGAGAGGAAGACGCCGCTCCTATTCTACCCGAGCTTCCGGAGACGGGAGCGACAAGTAAAACATTTTTCCGTGGCCGGAGAAGGAGCAGAGCCCATGTCTGACGCCACCCAACCGCGCGAAGCTGAGGCACAACTGTGTTAAGTATGTTAAGAAGCTTTTACTTGACGGTCCGACGATCTTCGATGAAAGTGGGGAGGGAAGCATTACTCCCAACTCTCAATCCTCTTGCTAAGAGGCGCTATTGAAGCGGCGAACGCGATGCCGGAACTCATGTTGTTGTCGGCCCCAATGAACAATGCGGGCGGAGTTACGGTGCTGTGTGAAACGCATTTTCTCTCACGAGCCAACAGTTAAAGCACCTGAGTCAGCTTTGGTCTCGTGGCCTTCCCGAGATCACCTTCACACCGTAATTTCACCCAGCCTTTAGCGAAAACAACCGAAAACTTTACGGCGCGGTACCCAAGTGGCAAGGGTAGGGTCTGCAAAACCTTAATGCGTGAGTTCGATTCTCACCCGCGCCTTAATCGAATCGCCGAAGTTTCATGATCCGGGTGTTTTAACTGCGGAAGGAGAATTGAAATGCGAACCAGCAATCTTGAAACCCGGCTGGGGCCAAGCCCCGATAGAGCGCGACCGACAATGTTCCGCGCCGCCGGGCTTGCGCTTGTTTGCGTTTGCCTGTTCGCTGGCCTCGCCGGCTCGCAAGAGTTTCGCTCCCTGTCCGGAACTCTACAACCTGGAGGCGGACCCCAACGAAAGCTATGATGCCGCGATCGACCATCCTGACGTGGTTAGAGAAATCGAACAGGATATCGAGGCATTGATCCTAACTTTCCCTGAAAACGTCATCCAGGCTTACGCGGAATTGAAAGCAAATCCGGGCAGCCCGTTTACTCCCCCCGGAGCCGCCACACGTCCAGACAATCTGATTGCGCGCCACTCGCAATGGATACCGCCATCACGGCGGGGCAATAGCTAGGCCAGCTCCTCGCGGATCACTTCGGCGATGACGGTTCCGTTGGCGTGGCCGGGATCGCGAGCTCCCACGACGAGCGTCACTTTCGCGTGGCGCGCCCGTTCGACGAGACGATCCAGCAGGGCGCTCGCGGGCGGCCGGCTGAGTTCAGCACGATATCTCTTACGGAATTCGGGCCATTTTTCCGGCTCGTGCCCATACCACTTGCGGAGCTCCGACGAGGGCGCGATTTCCTTCATCCACTCGTCAACCTTCAATTTCTCTTTGGATACGCCGCGAGGCCAGAGACGGTCGACCAGAACCCGGTAGCCATCGTCCGGAGTGGGAGGGTCGTAAGCACGCTTTACGGCTATGGACATACTTGATCACTCCTCAATCGCGTTCCCGCACGAGCCGGCGGGTGTGGTTGAGATTTCACGTTACCCGGACCGGCGGGACAGGAGGAATGCTTTGATAAACGGATCGACATCTCCATCGAGGACGCGCTCAGCATCTCCCATTTCATGTTTCGTGCGATGATCCTTCACCATGCGGTAGGGATGAAGAACGTAGGACCGCACCTGGTTTCCAAAAGCGATCTCACCCTTTGATTCCTCCAATTTCCTGTTTTCCTCCCGCCTTTTTTCAAGCTCCAGCTCGTAGAGCTTCGAGCGCAAAACCTTCATGGCCATGTCGCGGTTGCGATGCTGGGAGCGTTCGTTCTGGCAAGTGGCGATTGTGCCGGTTGGCAGATGAACGATGCGCACCGCCGAATCGGTCGTGTTCACGTGCTGCCCGCCGGCGCCCGTAGACCGGTAGGTTTCGACCCGAATCTCGCTGGGCTTGATATCAATCTCAATCTGATCGTCGATTTCAGGGCTTACGAAGACGGAGGCAAAGGAAGTGTGGCGCCGCTTGGCTGCGTCAAAAGGGGAAATACGGACGAGGCGGTGAACGCCAATTTCGGATGCCAGCAATCCGTAGGCATATTCGCCTTCAATGGAAAACGTGGCGGATTTGAGCCCGGCTTCCTCGCCCGCCTGATAATCCAGCAAACTGAATTTGAAACCATGCCGCTCCGCCCAGCGCCGGTACATGCGAAGCAGCATTTCCGCCCAGTCCTGGGATTCCGTGCCGCCGGCGCCGGGGTGGATGGTCACGATTGCATTCAGCCGGTCGTTCTCACCGGAAAGCAAGGAAGCGGTTTCGACCCGGTCGACCTCGTGGCGAAACGCATGGAGCTCCTGACCAAGGTCCTGGCCCACATCTTCTCCTTCGCGGGCGAGCTCGAAGTAGGCGTCAATGTCAGCAATTTGGCGGGCCAGCCGGCTGTCCGTTTCCAACGCTTCTTCCAGCCGGCGTCGGTTGGGCAGGAGCTTTTGTGAGGCTTCACTGTTTTGCCAGAAGTTGGGCTCGGCCATCTGCTTTTCAATATCGGCGAGCTCCTGGCGGAGCTTGGGGGCGTCAAAGAAAACCTCGGAGCCCGGCAACGCGCTGCTTGATTCCTTCGTATTCCCTTTCGAGTTCTTCGATCACGATGACTCCCTTGATGTTGAAAATTGGATTCCGCCGGCCGCGGCCCATCCCTGAGGCCGGCAACGTATGGATAGGGCTTGCCCTATCCTGGTTGATTTTCGGCCCGGTCAGGGGACGGCAAGCCGTCTCCCTACGTCACCCCCGGTTATCGACGGATTAAGCTCTCTCCCAGAGGGAGACGGTGGTGACTGTAGCGAGCCGGGTTCGGGGCCGCGCGGCCAGCGCCGCCTACGCGACGCTCGGTCGGATTGCCAACCCTGTTCCGAAAATGATGAGACTCACGGTGACGCAGGTCCAGGCGAATACATCACCGTGATCCGTATAAAAAGTCCGCTGCGCGAGATATCGGAAATGCACCGCCAAGGCTGTTTCCTGGTACTGCGGCGCCTGGGCGCTGACGCGGCCGTAAGGATCGATGATTGCCGTGATGCCGTCATTTGTGGCGCGCAACAGATACCGGTGATTTTCAATAGACCTGAATCGGGCTATATTCAGGTGCTGGAATCGCGCCGCCGATCTGCCGTACCAGGCGTCATCCGAGATATTCACCAGCACGCCCGCCCCTCGTAAGGTCAGCCGCCGGGCGATCTGTGAGAAAATCGCCTCATAGCAAATGAAAACTCCGATGTCCCCCTCCGGCGTCTTCGCCACGTGGTAACTGGAGCCGGGAACGAAATCGCTGACTTCGGAAGTCACTTTGCTCATCCGGGTAAAACGCAGCCAGCTCGGGATGTACTCACCCATCGGCACCAGATGAATCTTATGATACTCCAGGATGATCTCTCCAGAAGGGTTCAGGACCATGGCCGTATTCTGCGGCTTGGTTTGGTTTGGTCCGGCAAACGTGATGGTGTTGACGACAACATCCGCGCGCGCCTCTCGCGCCATGGATTCAACCGCGCTGCGGAACAGCGGTCCCTGGTCAAAGAAAAAAGGCGCCGAATTTTCGGACCAGACAATTAATGGCGTTACGGCCCTGCCTTGGCTGTTGTCAGAAGTCTTCTGGAGCGACAAATTCACAAGGCGCTCGAGCGGGACAGGATTGCGCCAGGGAGCCCAGTTTAGGGCGCCTTGGTCGTTCAGAGGAACGTCCGGCTGGACAAGAACGGCCAGATGGCGCGCTTCGGGCGATCGTGGCGGAGTCATTCCGAGATTGGCGATGATCAACAAAATAACCCAGACGAGGGCCGCCCATCTTACCCCTTTCAGGCGGGGCTCGAGAATTTCCCAGGCGAAGAATGCGCTGGTGACGACAGCGAGAAACGAGAGCCCATAGACCGCCGTAACCGAGGCGATCTGATCGAGGCCCGAATCTGCTACCGCATAACCCAGGAGGTTCCAGGGAAAGCCGGTGATGAGATAGGTGCGGGCCAGCTCCAGCGCAACCCAGAGAAAAGGAGACAAGAACAAGGCCGCGCGTACTGAGTGGCGGGCCACCCAGGATTCCACAAGGCCAAAGACTCCCCAGAAAGGCGCAAACATCATCAGGAACAATGCCATGGCAGCGAGAGCCTCGAAAAGGTTCAGGTTGCCATAATTCTGCATGACCCCCACAAACCAGTAGAGGCTTCCACACAGGAAGACGATGCCTGTGATGACGCCCCACAGAAAGCCGAGCGCAACGTTGGTCTCGCTGACGGCGGCGAGGATCAAGGGAAGGCACGCGACCCAGACCAGCAGGTGCACATCCGGAAGAGGGAATGCCAGGGTGAGCAGGACGCCACTGAGGATTGCGGCGCCCAGGCGCAGCGCGGAGCGTTGTCCAAAAAAAATTCGACTGGCGTCTGAATACGGTTTCGGCAAGATGCGTCAGTGTAAGGGTAGGGCTTGCCCTACCCGGGTTGAATTTCGGGGCGTTAACCAAGGGGACGGCAAGCCGTCCCCCTACATCACGTTCGGTTATCGACGGATTTGGGCTCCATCACTCTTCTTTAATAAACGGTTTGAAGCCCTGCCGGTCGAGCTTATCGACCGTCTGAGCCGCCTCGTGGCGGGAAGGGAATGGCCCCACCTGCACCCGATAGACTTTACCGCCCGATTCCTGGCCCGTAATTAACAGCGCGCGATATCCTAGAGCGTTCAATCTAGCGATTAGAGACCGGGCAGCGCTCTCCGTGTGCGAAGCTGATACCTGCACCATGATGCCGCGCGGGGCGCGCTGGAGCGGCAGGGACTGAGGCGAATTGGCTGGCGATGCGGGCGTGGCAGTTGAGTTCGAAGGAGCGTTCGACGATGCAGTGGGCGGAGTCGCGCTCGATCCTTTTAAGTCCTGCTCGATCACCGCCGAAGATTGCGGCCCCGGTCCTGGCGTCGAGCTGTTGGCGGATGTGTCAGAGCCCTCAGACGGCGGATTCACCGGTGGCGGAATTTCGCTGGGCGGCGGTACCTGCTGCACGGAAGTCGTTTGCTCAGAGCTACGCCTGTTATTGCCGTACATGTAGCCGAGTGCGAAAAAGACACCGCAGACGGCGACGGCCACGAAAAAAAGAAACGCTAATTGCCGGACTGAGAGGCCCCCGGCGGTTGGCTCAGATCGATCTCCCATAGGACTCCTCTACGGTTCCACGTGCGTTTCAAGACACTGATTTTTCGGCGAACCCCTGACCCGGCCGCGGGCCACCCTTTCCTGAGAGCTGAACGTGTCCCACATCTCTTACTGGACACGGGATGTATCAGGGCACGGCTGAAGCCGTGCCCTGATACAAGGCCCTTCGCAACCCGCTGCGTAGTAGCGACTTCATGTCCACCCGCCGGTCCAGCCGGAGATATGGGTAAAGCTGAGCCTCAGGGAGAGGGAAAACTGCGATCCCTGGTTTCTATACCTTCTTCTCGCCGTCCGGTGAAGGCTCGGCAGGAATAACTGTTTTGGGATTCGGCGCTCCAAGCCGCGTCGCGCTGGCCGAGGCGATCCAACCGGAAAGCAAATCCAACGGCAACGGGAAAACAATGGTCGTATTCTTTTCCACGCCAATCTGTTGAAGAGTCTGCAGGTATCGCAGGGTGACCGAGACCGGCTCTTCTTCCATCACTTGGGCCGCCGCCTTCAACTTCTCCGCCGCCTGAAATTCTCCGTCGGCATTGATAATCTTGGCCCGGCGCTCCCGTTCGGCTTCCGCCTGGCGGGCGATCGCTCCTTGCAAGCCTTGCGGCAAGTCGACCTGGCGTACCTCGACCTTGGTCACTTTCACTCCCCACGGCTCGGTGTGCTCGTCGAGGATGGTCTGCAGCCGCAGATTGAGCTTTTCCCGCTGCGACAGCAGATCATCCAATTCGATTTCCCCCAACACCGAGCGGAGCGTGGTCTGGGCCAATTGCTCGATGGCGTAGCGGTAATTTTCAAGCTCGATTACCGCTTTCTGCGCGTTGATCACCCGGAAGTAGACAACTGCGCTGACCTTGAGAGGGATATTGTCGCGGGTGATCACGTCTTGCGGTGGGATGTCCCACGTGATTACTCGCATCGAGACTCGCACCAGTTTGTCGATGGGCCAAAGGATAAAAATCAGACCGGGACCTTTATCCGGAGATTGAACCCTTCCCAGCCGGAACACCACGGCGCGCTCATACTCGCGCAAGATGTTCAGACAGCCTGCAATCCAGATGAGAACGATGATAATGATTGCAATCACTCCGCCAGCCATGTTTTCTCCTTAGTCATGAATCCCGAACCGCGAGTCCCGAACCCCTAACGACTGGGGTCCTCCACGGGCTCAACCACGAGCGTCAGCCCTTCCATGCCGCAAACGCGCACTCGCCTTCCAGCGGTGACCTGGCTCGTATCTTTGGCGCGCGCATCCCAGATTTCACCGTGCACCACAATCTTGCCCGAGGGCACGAGGTCCGTTCGCGCCACGCCTAACGCATCCATCAGGCCCTCCGCGCCCGTCACGGCTTTTCGCCTGCTGGCAAGAATGGCGGCGCGCAGCAGAACGATGATAATAAAAGCCAAGGGCAAAGTCACACTGAGAGAGACACCCAGGTGAATGTGAGCTCCCGGCCAGGGGGTTTTGATGAGAATCAGTGACCCAAACAGCATGGCCGCAACACCTCCTGCAGCCAGCAGGCCGTGCGCGGTGATGTGGGCCTCAAGGGCGAAAAGTACGAGCGCCAGGAGAATAAGAATCGCGCCCACATAATTAATGGGAAGCAATTGGAAGCCAAGCAGGGCCAGCACGATGGCGATAGCGCCCGCGATCCCAGGCAGCACGAGTCCCGGATGCGTGAACTCGACATACAGCAAGATGGCTCCAATAGCGCCGAGTACAAACGCGATGTTGGGATCTGCGAGGTGAGACAGGAACTGCTCCCTCGAGCTCATGGCATAAACGCGCACATCCGCGTTTGCCCAATGGAGGGCCGTCTCGCTGCCATTGAACCGCTTGATAGTCTTCCCGTCGAACTGCTTGAAGATAGCCTGCGGACTCGCTTCGATGGCATCAATCAGATGGCCTTGGAGCGCCTCTTCATCGGTATAGGATTTGCTTTGCCGCACGCCCGCTTCCGCCAATTCCACGTTTCTTCCGCGCTGCTGCGCGATGCTGCGGATATACGCCGCAGCGTCGTTTTCAATCTTGGCCGCCTCAGTTTTTCCCACGTCCGCTCCGCTCATCAGGACGGGGTGGGCGGCGCCCGTGTTGGTCCCGGGGGCCATCACTGCAATGTCCCCGGAGAGAAGAATGAAGAAACCCGCGGAAGCGGAACGACTGCCGCTCGGATAGACATAGGTAATGACCGGAACTCCGGAATTGACGATGGATTCAATAATACCGCGCATGGAAGTGTCGAGACCGCCGGGAGTACTCAGCTCCAGCAGAACAGCGTTCGCGTGCATGCGATTGGCGTAGGCGATCCCGCGCTCGACATACTGGGCCGTGATCGGCTCAATAATACCCGATAGATGGATTTCCACCACCAGAGGGTCGCTGGGGTTGGCAGGCGCCGGTGGGTGGCCGCCGGCGAACAAGACCGCGGCAGCCAAAGCGAGTTGACCGGGCAGCCACCGCAGCTTCAAGGGTCTTTCCTCGCAGAAGGCATCTCTTGCCGGATGGAATCTAGCAGGCGCTCGGCATCTGGATCTCCCGGGTTAAGCTCCAGCGCCGCACGGGCCTCCGCCTGTGCTTCCGGGAACTGACGAAGCGAGACGTAAGCGTGAGCCAACCACAGGTGGGCGACGGCGCTATCGTAAAGCGAGACGGAAGCTTGGAATTCCACGATGGCCTTCTGGTGGTCGCCGTGCAGCTCGTAAGCCTGCCCCAGGAAGAGACGCGCCGCGCTGTTCGAGGGCATTGCCTGGACCGCTTCGGTCAACTCCTGGATGGCTTCCGGGAAGCGCGCCTGCTTGATGAATTCCTCGCCGCGAAGCAGATGCACACGGCCTTGTTCCCCAGGCGGCTGCTTGGAAAGCTGGCTTTCCAGCGAGTTTTCGACTGCTACCGAGAGCAGCCGGAAGGCTTCACCGTTGTAGGTTTTCTTGAGACGCGGTTGGGGCAGAATGCTGGTATTCAAGTCCGCCATGGTCCGGCCGTCATGTTCGGCCACCCACTCGATCTGCGCCTGGCTTCCCGCCGAGTCCCCCAGCCGGCTCAAGGCGTAAGCCAGCAAGGTGTGGGCACCGAGATCGCCGGGGCCTGATGCCACAGACTTTTGCAGATAGATGACGGCTTGCCGGTACTGCTTGAGATCGCAATAACACGCTCCCAGATTGAAGCTGTAAACTTCGTCAGCCGGATCGCCCTGGTAGGACCTCTGGAAGCTGGCCAGCGCTCCTGCATAATCTCCACGCCGGATTTCGAGAACGCCCAGGTCGTTCCAGACCTCATCCAGCGGCATCTGGCCGGCCAGAGTTTTGAAGGCATCCTCGGCTTGCTGGTTTTGGCCAAGAAGGAAATCGTCAACACCGCGCAGGAAAAGGGAATTGAGGTAGTCCTCGTCATGGCTGTTCATCTTACTGAGCCAGAAAACGGAGTTGGAATAATCCTTCTGGTCGAAGTAGTATTTGCCGAGAGCGAACGCCGCCCGGTGAGCGGCTGGATCCAGGCGTGCGGCCGCCGTGAGGAACTCCACCTTGGTGTTGCCGGGTGGCGCCAAGATGCCCCGGGTATAATTCTCAAGCGCGTCCAAGCGAATGGGAGGGAACTGTTGGGCAAAAGCTTGTTCAGTTTCCCCCTGGAAGCCCTGACCGGAGGTTTCGAGCAACTTCCAGGCGAGCCGGGTTTGGACTCCCACCAGGTCCGTCAGCGGTCCGCTCGCTTGGAGAGCGGGGTAGAGTTTCAAGCGAGGCAGGTCGAGCAGTTGCGCGCGCGCCGTGATCTGCTGATTCTCAACGTCAAAGCTGCCAATGACCGCCCAACCGACACCGAGCGTTTGCGCCACTTTGTATTCACTGGCCAAGGTCAGGGTGGCATAAGGAGGAATGCCGTATTGTTGGTAAGCCCCGTTAAGCTCCTCGCTTCCCAAAAGAAACCGCCCCGGGCCCTGCAGCCGGACGGAGAGCACTTGCGAGAAGGCTTCGGAGATCCAGCCCAAATCGGCGCTGACGCTTTGGTTCTCGAAAGGAAAGACTAAAATGGTACGCGTCTGGGGAGCGGCGTGCAGAATGCATGCCCAGAACATCACCGCCAGCACTGGCGACGCTTTTTTCATTTGTGCTTGGCCTTCACTGCATTATAGCAATTAGCTCGGATTTCTCACGAATTTCGGTGGCCCGGGAGTTTCTACATTTGGGAGGCAGTGGAACCCGCAGACTTGGAGGCCCGAAGGGCCGCTCTATCGTAGCCCTTGGCAACGCCCAGGGAATCGAGTCTGTCTCGCGAAGACGAGCCCTGAAGGGGCGGCCCGAAGCACCCTCAATCCCACACGTGGCCCATAGGAGCATTCGCGATGGCACGCCCTTTCAGGGCTCCAGTGATACGAGAAGTAGTATATCCTTAACCCAGGCCGGCTGGCCTGGGTTGTGATAGAGCGCCGCTTCGCGGCTCAGAATGGAGAAACTCCAGGGCGAGTTTGAAACCCCGCCTTTCGCTCAACGTGGTGAGAAGGCCGGGTTAGCCGTCAGCGTTTGAGGCAGGTTCCCAGGCTTTGGCGGCGGCGCCGTCAGAAGCTCTCTTTTTCGTGCAACGATCGAGCGCCCATTGTGCGTGCTCACGCACAACCTCTTCAGGATGGTGAAGAGCCCGCTTCAGCCACGGAATGAAACCCGAATCGCCCGAATTTCCCATGGCAATACAAAGATTTCTGAGCCAGCCCCGGAATTTGGCGCGCTTGATGGGAGAGCGAGCAAAAGCTCGGCGGAACTCCTGCTCGCCCACGGAAGCCAATGCCGAGAGCGGTGGGTTGAACAAGGAGAAGCGGGAGGGAGCAAAGCGGCCGCGCTGCGCGGCGTTTTCTTCCGGCGTCCCGTCGAACCGCTCGCGGCCGCTCTCGTGCCCCGCCGGTTCGGCAAGGCGATCGAGGTCTGACGGTTGAATTGCGAGAGGCTGAAACTCACTCTGACCGGTTGTGGCAGCGCCCCTCCGCCGCGCCTGCGGAGGAGATCCTGACGGTGGGTGGGTCTCATGCGGTGAGTTCCACGGGCAAACGTCCTGGCAGATGTCGCAGCCGAAGAAGTTCGAGCCAATCTTGGAGCGGAATTCGCCCGGTATCGAGCCTCGGTGCTCGATCGTGAAGTAGGCAATGCATCGGGAAGCATCCATAACGTAGGGCTCAACCAATGCGCCCGTTGGACAGGCTTCCAGGCATCGTGTACAGGATCCGCAGCGGTCAGGGGCGGGAAAATCCGGCTCGAGTTCAAGGTTGCTGAGAATCACTCCCAGGAAAAACCACGAGCCTTTATCCTGATTGATCAGGCACGTATTCTTACCTATCCAGCCAATCCCTGAATAGCGCCCAAACGCGCGCTCGACAACGGGGCCGGTATCCACATAGACCCGGGTCTCGACTTCGGGCGCCAGCGCTTCGATATCCCTCCGCAGGCATCCCAGCTTCTCCCGCATCACGAGGTGGTAATCGGCGCCCCAGGCATAGCGTGAAATCCAAGCGCGCGGCGTGCCTCCGGAAGAGCCGGTTTCGGTGGAGTAAGGAAAAGCAGTGTTATAAATCAGACCGGTGCAAACGACGGAGCGGGCGGAGGGAAGAATGAGCCGGATATCTTGCCGTTTCGGATTCTGCAGGTAGCGCATTTCTCCGGCGAAGCCGGAGGCGGCCCAGGCGCTCGAGAATTCAAGGTCGGGCCAGATGTCAACCGGCGCGACCCCAACCAGATCAAATCCGATTTCCAGCGCCCGCTTCTTGACGACGTTCGAAAGGCCCGGTGCCGTGATCACACTCCTTCGGGTCTGCCTGGGCGGGAACCGAAGCGGTCGAGGCGCGGCCGCCTATGTATTGCTTTTCCAGTGCGCCCAGTTCTCATTGTAGGAGACGCCGAGCTGGTCGAGATCAGGTTTGGGGCAGCCCTCCCAATTCTCCACGACCTGGTTCCCCAAGTACGGCAAATCTTTCATCCCCATCTCGCTTGAAAAGAAACCGCCCAAGACGAGGTCACGGACGCTATTGAACGCCGCCGCCGCGTTAGCATCGTGCAATGCGGCCTTGTCAGGGTAGGCGATGCGGTCGAGAATCTGTTTCTGCTCGCTGGCCGAACAATCCACAAAATCACGGTCATAAAGCCGGTTACATTCCATATCGATCCACGTGAGGCTGCCCCGGATCTCGGTAGCCATCATGCCCCCACCCGCATTGAGCCAGTCATCCATGAATTCGGGAACACCCGCCTGAGTGGCGCTGCCGGAGCGCTCGTCGGCCGGAACTATCAGGTCGCTGAGCACGGTAATCGTCCGATATTCATGCTCATTAAAAAACTTTGGCTGATAGGCGGCCTGCGGCTGCCCGGCGGCGGTGTTCTGAGGTGCGGGGGATGCCACGCCCCGTGCCGGGGTGAGCGGAACCAGGGCCGCCGCCGGAGCGGCGGTGATAACCTTAAGCAGATCTCGCCGGTTCAGCGAACCGGAATGCTTCTCATCTTCTTTGTTCATGTTTCCTCTCGTAGCGGCGGTCCCGCTTGGCGGGACCGGCATGCGCCGCCCTGAAGGGCAGCGCTACAATCTCTGCCGTTCTGTTTAATCCCGCCGCAAGGCGCTTGCCTGTTCTCCGCCTCGCGGACCGCTGCTGTCTGATCCGGTCTCAGTGTAGCATCCCGGAAGTCACGAACCCAAGACCGCGAAAGTAACATTTTTAAATTGCTTGACAGGGACCGGACTTTACTCTGCCTTGTACTCGCTGAAAGCTCCCTCCACGAACACGGATTCGTCGCGGCGCCGGACGGACCGTGTAAAATGAAGAGCGCCACGGTAGATGCTTTCCACAAGGCATGAGGAACTGAGAATGACCCGAAAAGACGAATTGAGATGCACATCCACGAAGTGGAGGGATCGAGCGGCCTGGGCATTGGAAAATGACCAGGTTCGCCTCGTCAGCCTCGCAGGTGGCGGGCACATCGCCGAGTTCGGGTTTCGGGGCGAAGGCGGGAAATCGACGGTCAATCCGCTTTGGACTCCGCCCTGGAAAATCATCGAGCCAAACCAATACAAAGCGAGGATTCACGCGCCGCGGTACGGCCCTCCCGCCACCGGGAAAATGATCTCCGGAATCGCTGGGCACAATATCTGCCTGGATTATTTCGGCGTGCCCTCGGAAGAAGAGGCAGCGCAAGGTCTGTCGATCCACGGTGAGGCGCCCAGCGCCCGGTGGGAGCAACTTGAAAAGCACCTGGGCGCTCAGGAAGTACGTATGACGCTCGGCGTCCGAATGCCGGTTGCTGGACTCAGATTCGTTCGCGAGGTCAAGCTGCGGCGCGGCGAATCCGTAGCCTATTTTGAAGAAACGGTGATCAACGAGAGACAAGTGGATCATCTTTTTCACTGGGTTCAGCATGTCACGCTAGGACCGCCGTTTCTGAATGAGAAGGAAGCCCGGATTTCGATTTCCGCCGTTAAGGGCCGGACGTGGCCGCACGGATACGAAGGGAAAGAACTGTTAAAGTCTTCGTGCGATTTTCGCTGGCCGGAAGCGCCCGGGCTGTTTGAGAAACGGGTTGATCTGACGCGCGTTTTTCTGCGGCGAGGGCGAGGTCTGATCGTCACCCTTTTGCTTGACCCGCAGCGGCAGATAGAGTTCATCTGCGCGGTCAACGTCCGCCACCGACTTCTGATTGCGTACCTTTTCAATCGCAGCGATTTCCCCTGGGTAGCAATCTGGGAGGAAAACCGGGCGAGAACGGAGCCACCTTGGAAAGGCCGATGCCAGGCTCGGGGACTGGAATTTGGCTCGACCCCGTTTCCGGTCGGACGGCGCGAGGCATTTGATGCAGGCAGGCTATTCGGCACGCCCACCTTCACAACCGTGCCGGCCCGCGGCCGCAAAACCGTTCGCTATGCCGCTTTGCTCGCTGAAATCCCCGAGAACTTTGGCCTGGTGCGCGATATTCGCCCTGCCGGCAAGGGCGTTCAAATTTCCGGCAGCAAGGGAAAGCTGTTTGTTCCTGCCGCCGGACTGTCCGATGAACCGTTCTCTGTGTCCTCCGCGGTTTGAAAAGCTTTAACACTGAGGCCACAGAGGTTCTCAGGCCCTTCGTGTTGAGGCTTTAGAGACACGAAGGACACGGAGAGCTCGGTTTGGGTTGCGGTCAGACGTGCCCGCTGTGAAGGAATGACTGTTACATTTCTGACTGAAGGCAGGAGGTTTCAAAATACGTGAGTGTAGTTACGGACAGCAAGCCTTCGTTTACGCGCAGCCTTCCGGCGGCGTCCCCAGAATCATTTTAAGAATTGCCATCCTCACGTAAAGCCCGTTCTGTGCCTGCCGGAAGTAGGCGGCGCGCGGATCGTGATCCACTTCCATGCTGATTTCATCAACGCGGGGCAGCGGGTGCATGATGATCGCGCCGGATCGCATTCGCGTGAGGCTGGAGCGGTCGAGGATGTAAAGTCCCCGGCATTTCTCGTAATCCGCCACCCGGTCGCCAAAGCGCTCCTTTTGCACGCGCGTTTGATAGACCACGTCGACCTCCGGCAACACTTTGTTCAGGTCGCTTTCCTCCTCGTACCGCACTTCGTGCTCGCGCAAGTGCTCCAAAATGTCCTCTTTCATTTTCAACAGTGGAGGAGCGACGAAGTACAGTGTAACTTCTTGATATTTGCTCAGCAGATAGGCGAGGGAGCGTACCGTCCGTCCTTGGGCAAGATCGCCAACCATAGCTATCCGCAATCCGTCGATTCTGCCTATTTCCTTTTGGATCGTGTAGAGGTCGAGCAGCGCCTGGGTGGGATGCTGCCCGGCGCCATCTCCGGCATTGACGACGGGAACCCGCGAAACCGCGGCAGCGCGTTGCGCTGCGCCCACCTCCGAGTGCCGGATTACGATCACGTCCGCATATCCATTGATGATCCGGATGGTGTCCTCGAGCGTTTCTCCTTTGGAAACCGACGAAAACTCTGCCGCATTTTCCGTAGTGACAACGCGGCCGCCCAGGCGGTGCATCGCTGCCTCGAACGAAAAGCGGGTTCGGGTGGAGGGTTCATAAAATAAGGTTGCCATGATCCGGTGATTGTAATCGGCAACGCCCCCTCGCTTGACCACTTCTTCCATTTCCTTGCTGGTCTCGAAAACCTCTGCCAGAACGGACCGGTCGAATTGCTGCGCCGCAACGATGTGATGGAGTTTCATAGATTCTTCGTCTTGACTATTTCCGACGGGATTTTGACGTAGCGCCGGGCTTCAGCCCGGCATGTGCCGCCTGGAAGGGCGGCGCTACTTATCGAAAGCCCTAGACCAAGTCCAGGATTCCATCCAGAGGAATCTCAGCCCAATCGGGCCTGTTCTTAAGCTCGTAGCCCAGCTCATAGAGCGCTTTCTCGAGCATGAAAACGCGTAGTAGATTTGATACGTCATCCCGCGGTTCAGGCAGAAAGCAGGCGCCAGCCGCTTCCCGGCAGTAGGCCTGCAAGAACGCGGCCGATGCCCAATGCCTCCACACGGTGGACCAAAACTCCAGATCCTCCTGTTCCCCTAGTTTCCCAGATGCTTCCCCCTGTTGTCGCCGGAGGGCAGCCTTGGCGGCATAGTGAAACGACCGAAGCATGCCGGCGACGTCGTGCAGCGGCGATCGTTTAATTCTCCGCTCAGCCAGTGGCCGTTCCGGCTCGCCCTCGAAGTCGATAATGGCAAAGTCGGACCCTGCCACGAGTACTTGTCCCAAATGGTAATCTCCGTGCAGCCGCGTGCGCATCGCCGCAGTTTCCGTGTCCTTCAATTTCCGGAATTGCGACAGGATCGGTTCGCGGCACTCCAGCACTTTTTGCGCCCGGCCGGCACTTGAAGAAGGTAGCGCATCCCTGCGCTCTCTCAGTAGCTGCAGATTTTCCTCCCCAGTATGGATCATGGACTCTGAGAGCGATTGCCGGTACGCTGGAGAAAAGCTTTCGGGCGCAAAATCCGGCTCGTTCGGCTTCGAGATCAGTGCCATGTGGAGTTCCGCCGTGCGCTTTCCCAAGAGCTGAATGCTTTCGAGATAGGCGCGGAGCGAAGGTTCGGCCCAGGAGGGGATCAGTGGCGGGCTATCCGGCAGTTGAGAGAGTTCAAGGTACGCGCCCAGGGCACCGCTGGCGGGGCGGTTTGCTGCGGCATGAAGGAAGCGGCCCACCGCCTCTAAGGTGTATTGCCAGGCGTCGCCTTGGTTATGGACATATCCTTGCAGAATAGCTAAGGTCGCCGAGGGTCTACCGGCGCGCCGGTACTCGATCGAGCCGCCAAGAGGAGCCGTGTATTTGAACTCGGCCTTTTCAGTGAGAAAGCTACCCATCTCGAGATCCAGGTTCACCCCTTCTTCGATTCTCCGGTAGAACTTCAAAATGAATTGCTCGCCGTAACGCACCGAGGTGTTACTTTGCTCTCCCTTCATAACTGATGGTTCCGGAACATCCTGACCGGTCTTCCAGAGAGAAGCTAAGGCACGCCCGGGGGAGGCGATCATTTCGCCGTGCGTTCCGCTGAGTGTGCTCCCGCGCCGGATTATTTCTATGAGAAGCTGGGCAAAGGCCCGGTCGTGGAGAGCGTCGCAGATCAAGTAGCGTGGCTCGCCGGTTTCCCCTTCCAAGGCAAAGCCGGGCGTATGGCTGCCTTGCTCACCACCTTCGAGCCGCCATGGTGACGGAAGGAGTGCGAGCGCGTAATGATGATCCTGGCCCGAAGAATAGGATACGCGCGCCATCGCTACATAGGCCGTGAGATCACCGGACGCCGCCGGGATGATGTCCGTCACCGAAACGGAACAGATCACTTGCGCTTTCCCGCCAAACCAGCGCTGAGCAGGCAAGAAATCCGGAAGCGCCGCAGGCAGCCGTTTCTGAAGCAGTTCCGCGCCACGATCACTTTTCCCGGACATAGGCAGTGCAATCAATCTCGATCTTCATTTTGGGCAGCGGCAACTGCGCGCCTACCGTCGTGCGCGCCGGCGGGTCGCTCGGGAAGAACTCCCTGAAGACTTCATTCATAGCCGCAAAGTCGCTGAGATCTGCGAGAAACACTCCCAATTTGACGATATCTTGCAGCGAGCTACCCGCCGCCTCCAGGATAGCCTGGATATTCGTCAATACGCGACGCGTCTGGGACTTGATATCTCCGAATTCCATTTCGTCGGTCTCGGGGTTAACTGAGCCCTGGCCTGAAACGAATACAAAGCCGTTCGCCACGATAGCTGGTGAATAGACGCCTCGCGGTTTCGGGGCTTTGGCCGGGCTGATGATTTTGCGCATGTGAGCTCCTTTACCTGAATTATATACACGCTTAATATAATGAACGCTGCGAATCCGGTAAAGCATTCGAATGTCGCATTCGAATGCGACACTTGTGACGCTTCAGCGTCGGGCGCGTAGAGGCGGCTTTATGCCGCCATCTCATGTGGCGGGCTAAACCCGCCGCTACCGATGAGACCGTAACTGAGGCATTGCGCCAATTTTATGCTCACAGAAAATTATCAGTCTCAGTCCGCTCTGCCCCGAGTTATCGGCGGCGTTGGCTCGGTAGCTTTGGTCGTAGGCACGGTGATTGGCTCAGGAATTTTTCTGGTGCCTCACAACATTGCGCTTGAGGTGGGGACAGAAAGGCGCCTTTTGCTCGTCTGGATCGTGGGCGGCGTTCTGGCGCTCGCGGGAGCTCTCTCTCTGGCCGAGTTAGGGGCCGCTCTTCCCGAATCGGGCGGAGTGTATTCTTACTTGCGGGAGGCCTATGGAAAACTTCCGGCTTTCCTTTACGGCTGGGGCATGCTGCTCGTCATCGAGTCCGGGTCGGTCGCCACGCTCGCGGTGGCCTTCGGGATTTACACGGCGAGTTTCCTTCCCTTGAGCGCCTCCGGCGAAAAGCTTGTGGGCTGCGCCGTCATCGCTCTTCTCACCGCCGTTAACGTCATCGGCGCGCGGGAAGGGTCGGCGGTTCAGATCGCTTTCACGGCTGCGAAACTTGCAGGTCTCGCCATCATCATCGCGCTGGCGGCATTTTTTCATGGAGCGGTTCACGCGGCGTCCCATTCTCCATTGCCGGCCTCCCATACTGCGTTCAGCTCTTTCGGCATCGCCATGGTCGGGGTGCTCTGGGCCTATGAAGGGTGGCACATGCTGTCGTTTTCTGCTGGAGAAGTGAAGAACCCCGGCCGCGTTCTGCCGCGAAGTTATTTCCTGGGAATGGTCATTGTCGCCGGGACATATATCGCTGCCAACTTAGCCTACCTGAAAGTCCTCACACTTCCCGCCTTGGTCCAGCATCAGCGCGTTGCGGCGAGGGCAATGGAGGTCCTCGCCGGGCCGCGAGGCATGGCATTCGTTTCAGCCTTGATCCTCTGCTCGATCTTCGGAGCCATCAATGGAAACACGCTGGCCGGTCCTCGAGCTTATTTCGCGATGGCCCGCGATGGCATCTTCTTTTCGGCGGTGGGGCGCGTCCACCCGCGCACCCACACCCCCATCTTCGCCATCCTGCTCCAGGGAATATGGTCCATGCTGCTGGCAGTGAGTGGTTCCTTTCAGCAGCTTTACACTTACGTGGTTTTCAGCGGGTGGATCTTCTATGCCGCCGCGGTGCTTGCTGTTGTGGTTCTCAGGCGGCGCAGACCCTCGCTTCATCGCCCCTACCGCGTCTGGGGATATCCTGTGGTGCCCGCGGCTTTTTCTTTAGCGGCACTGGCCGTTGTGGTGAACGCCCTGCTGCGCGAGCCCGGCGAATGCCTGACCGGCTTATCTCTGATTCTCCTTGGCATTCCCGTTTATTTCCTATGGACGCGCGGCAAAATAAAAGGGATGGGACCGGTGCCCTGATACCCACGCGTTAGAATGCTAATTTTCGGATGGGTAGCGCAGACATGGTGGCGTGTGCCATGTCTGCCTTTTAGAGCACCTGGCACGCGAAAGTTCATGAAAATGGCTGTGAGTCCCTAGACGGGGAGCCGACGGCTTTGTATCAGTCGTCATGTCGCTTCGCGACACCTGCGAAGCATGAAAAGGACCCCTGCCCTCGCCCCCTTGGGGGAGAGGGTGGCGAGCGGCCGGCGCTTTCTTCAGCCGGCGCGAGCCGGGTGAGGGGGTCCGTCGAGATTTTCAAGACAGGGCACGATTTCAGTCGTGCCTGGAGTTTCTACACCTCGGAGGCGGTGGAACGCGCTTTTGTATTGGACGGACGACCTGCGTTACGCTCCGGAACTCCCAGATTTGCAGGCCCGAAGGGCCGCTCTATCATAGCCCTGGGCAACGCCCAGGGAATCGGGTCTGCCCTGCGAAAAACGAGCCCTGAAAGGGCGTCCTAAAGCGCCCTCACGATGGGACGCCCTTCCAGGGCTTCACTTGTGCAAAAGTATCATGCCCTTAACCCAGGCCGGCTGGCCCGCAGGGCGGGGTCGTTCCCTGATACCACGCGTTATAACGGCAATTTACGCGGGCGCGTAATCGCCACTCAAGAAAATTCCCAGCCTCGGCACTTGTCAATTTCACAACGGCTGCGATTGATGTAATGCCGTAGTTCCTCTAATCCGTATTCCCGGGCGAGCGCGCGGGCGCTCAC
>JASHOS010000125.1 GCA_030040995.1 Terriglobia bacterium
GCGTGATCTTGGAGATTTTATTGCTGCCGCACTCGACACATTCAACGCCGTTCGGCCAGCGCATAGCCTCAAGGTAAGCCAAACAGGCTTCCTCGGTCCCAAACTCCTTGTTAACATCTATCAGGCTTTTCATGGCTGCATCACCTCACAGCCAAATCATCGCACAAATCCGTTTCTGTGTCAAGTGCATAATCACCGAATATTGTGCTTGACATGTGACGCATTGTGTGGCTATGAATCATGTATGTGACCACGGTCCCCAACCGTAACTCCCCGCCCGCCGTCCTCCTGCGCGAGACCTTTCGCCAGGACGGCAAGGTCAAGAGCCGCACCCTCGCCAACCTCACCCACTGGCCTGCCGCGCGCGTTGAAGCTCTCAGGCACCTCTTGCGGGGCGAATTCGATCAGGCGGCTAATCTCTCCTTGGCCCCTCAGCTCGGTCCTGTCTTTGGCCTGCTCTTCGCGCTCAAGCGGATCTCCGAGGCGTTGGGAATCAGCGCGGCGCTGGGTCACCGTTGGCTGGCGAAGCTGGGGTCTTTGTGGGGGATCGGGGGATGGTGAAGAGTAAAGGGAAGGAGGCCTTGAGCGCCGCCCGATTGCGGTATATCACCGCTCTGACCGACCCCCAGATTCGCCGGCTCCTGGGTCAAGGCACCTTGCAGTTGAGCTTGTTCAGCGAGCCGGTGTGCGAGGTGGAAGGTGAAGGGGTACGGTACATTTTGCGCCGGAACGAGTCCGAGGCCCGGCGCGAGCAGCGTCGTCTGGAAGATAAGCTGGCGAAGCTGGAAGCCAAGCTGGAGGCGCGCAACGAGCAAGTGCGGACGCACCCTCACTGTCAGCCGGAAGCAGGGCAACGGTGTCGCCGCGGCGACCTTTCTGACCGTAGGCTTATCCATGATGACAAACCCCCAATTAATTCAAAGTACGCGACTGGCGCCCTGATGTATCGAGGCGATTTCGCGAAGCGACCCAGGCCAGTCCCACCGGTAAACCCTTTCCTGCGGGAAATCGCAGACCGTCACCAGCAACGGTCTGCGCCAGCTCCGTGCGGCTTAATTATGAATATTGTTTCTGCTAGCAGGCTTAGCGCCCTCCGGATCTCCCAAGGCCTTCATGAAAACCTGCTTGAGCAACTCATTTTCTCCGGCCACCTGGGCGGTCTTGAGAGCGTTAAAGCGCGCGCGGGCCTTTCTCGCATCCGCCGCCCGGCCCATGTGTTCATAGAGAATGGCCAGCCGATACCAGGCGTCGGGGTACGCCGGATCCATGTCTACGGCTTCCTCCGCGGCGGCAACGGCGGCGTATATTCTTCCCTGCCGCTCATGAATCTTGCTTTCGGCAACCAAACAGAGGCTGCAATGGGGAATACCCTTCTCGGCTGCCGCAATCTCACTCAACATGCGCGCATAAGCGGTAGCGTGAAGTTTCAGCAGGTCGGCAACGTCCAGGTAATAAAGATAGGGGTCGGGCCGGAAATTTTCGAGACCCCCGGCCGCAGTCTTTTCCGAATCGGAAAGCTTGCCATCGATGTAGAGGACGAATGCCAGCAGGAGCCGCGCCGGAGAAAATTCAGGATCGAGCGCCAGCAGGTTTTGGCACGCTTGAATGCATTCCGCATCGCGACCCTCCCGGAACTCGGCGAGAGAGAGGCCCAGCAGCAAATAGGAAGAATGGGGGTTAAATTCTATCGACCGTTGGAAAATGCGCGCAGCCTGCCCATAGCGGCGCTGGCGCAGACAAAACAAACCGAATTCCAGGGCGTAATCTTCCTGCTGGGGCTCGGCGCTGACAGCGGCGGCGAGATCGCGTCCCGCCTGCTGGGTCTCGCCGAGCGCCGCTTCGATTTTGCCCTGCAGGTAGCACCTTGCCACTTCGTCAATTGCGGTTCCGCGCGGAGCCGCCTGGATGTGCGCCAATGCGTGGCGATCCCGTCGTAGAGCCAGCTCGGCCAGTGCCAGATCGTAATGAGCTTCGAATACGGCGGGGTGGTCGCGCACACACCGGGAAAACACCTCCTCTGCCCCGCTGTAAAATCCTTGCTGCGCCAGGTGAACTCCGACGCGCAATAGCGTATTCGCACCAAGCCGCCGTGTCGTGAGAAGCTCTCTGACAAGGCTGTCTACCTGCTCACTCGGATCTTCCGCGGAGACCCTCTCGAGCGAAGAGGCCAGACTGTTAGCCGAGAGGTTCGTTGGGCTCGGGCTTGACAGCGTCTGTCCCGGCTCCGCCGCCACGAGCTCGACCGGCAGGCATATGCCTACAACGCTCCACGACGTTACCGCGGTGACCAGAATCGCGATAACCGCCGTCCGGCAATGCTGAGTTGAGTCCGGCACGTCTTATACGCCGCGGCGCCGCGCTAACTTCGTCCCCTTCAAATTGTCTATTGTTCCACCACCGGGATTTCCACGTCCGAGGAATATCGCGTCGAGAAATAGATTCGTTGCGTGGCCTTCTGAAAATCGGCTGCCGTCGCCTTGAAGATGTTGGGCACAAACTTCTGCGGATTGCGGTCGATCACCGGAAACCAGGTGCTTTGCACCTGCACCATGATCTGGTGGCCTTTCAGAAAACAATGGTCGTTGGTATGAAGATCGATCGTATACTCAATGACCTTACCCGGCGGAATGGGTTCTGGCTTCTCAAAACTCTTCCGGAACCTGCCCCGGAAAACCTCATCTGCGATCATCAACTGATAGCCTTCCATTGGGGTGGGTTTCGGCGCTGTTTCGGGGTATACATCGATCAGCTTCACAATCCAGTCGCTGTCGGTGCCGGTGGTCGAAGCGTAGAGGTGCGCTACAATATCGCCGGTGACCGTCACGGGACGCTCGAGAACGCGTGTCTCCCACGCTACCACGTCCGGGCGCAGGTAGACAAAACGCTGATCTTGAACCAGCCAGGTGTACCAACCCGAGCCCGGACCATAAGTGCGGCTGATGGGGCGGTGCCGGTAAGGGACCGGGTGCATGGGATCAGAGACGTAGCTCACAAACTCGCGGGCGTCGTTCCTCCCCGGCGGGCTAAACGAAAGAACACTCGACGGGTGGAAATAGAGCTTGCGCTCCCGGACATTCGCGCGCGGCGGCCAGTGGTCAAACGTCTCCCACCGGTTCGTGCCGGTCTGGAACACCTCTGCCCTATGAAACGGCAATTCGCCTTCACCCTTCAGCCAGTAAACAAACCAAGGGGCCTGGATGTGCTTTCGAAAATACTCGCTGGTGTTGCTCGCAAAATCGATGGCGCCGAGCGCGCGTCCGGTACCGCCGGCCCAGCCTCCATGGTTCCACGGTCCCCCGGCGAGGTAGTCGTAATGATTCGCATCACGATTCTTCAGCAACGCATAAATCTTATTCGGGCCGTAAAAGTCTTCCTGATCCCACCATCCCGTCACATTGAGGAGTGGCACCTTCAACGTGAGGTTCTTTAAGTAAGGGGCAAAGGCCTGCCTTTGCCAGAACTCATCGTAGTTGGGGTGGTTGACGAAATCGTTCCAGGTCGGAATGGCCCCGTGAAGGTATAGCCCGTTCGCGTCGGAGAGCGGGCCAAGATTGTTCAAGTACCAGTCGAATGTATCGAACTTACTGAACTTGAAGAAGAAGTTTGTCTTCCCCGTCTCCATCATCGTCGAGTATTCGAAGCCGTAACTTTCCCGGAAGGCGCCGTCGTGGTGAAAATCGTCACCCAGAAACTGATCCGCGGGCGAGGCCTGCTCCGAGGCTGCTCTGATCGCCGGACTGGGATGGAGAATAGCCATCGTGGTCAGCCATCCCCCGTACGATATGCCAAGAATCCCCACCCGCCCATTGTTGTCGGGAATATGCTTCAGCAGCCACGCAATCGTATCGTTCGTGTCCGTCCCCTCGTCGATGCATTTCGGATCTTTCGTCACG
Organism: Terriglobia bacterium; assembly: GCA_030040995.1. Classification (GTDB taxonomy): domain Bacteria; phylum Acidobacteriota; class Terriglobia; order UBA7540; family UBA7540; genus JASHON01. The sequence goes on from JASHOS010000125.1 coordinate 3,894, forward strand.
CACGGGTCACGAAACATCACGAAATGGCCCTCTGACTTGTAGCGTCCCCGGATGTCCTGAAAAACAAAAATGTATCCGTCCTCAATCAGGTCGTCGTAGATGTGGAGCTTCCCTGTAAACCCATCCGATCCGTCGTGAAGCCCGTACGGAGTGCGTTCAAAGATAAAAGGCAGAGGTTCGGAGATGTGCTTCGGAACATAAATCTCCGTATGAAGACGCACGCCATCCCGCATGGGAATCATCACGTCCATCTTATTGAAGATGGCAGGATAGTCCAGATGGGCGGCCTGTTCTTGTCCGCACACGGCTATCCACACGAGCAAGACCACGCACACTGCCATGGGCAGCACACTGAAAGCCACTGTTTTTCGTCGCATTTTAAGAGCCTCTCCCGGCTGGACTGATGCTGCTGAAACACCTGTTGCAACGGAGGCTTCGCCAAACGAACAACAAATCTATGATTCAGTGTGACAGAATCCGATTTGTGTCCGGCGGCGAATCTGGCTCACCTGCCCGAGCGGGCGCGCCACCGTTCGAACCGGATGGAGCCACAGGCCGCGAGGAGATCGAGGTCAGCGCGGTCCCGGCCCCTCGCCTCTTTGGCGTAAGAGCTCGCGAACCTCTCGGGATTCCGCCTCAGCCTGGGCTTTCCTTCCAAGTAGCTCGTACACTCGCGCCAGATAGCGGTGAACCTCCGGGTTTCGGGGACGCAATTTCTCAGCGCTCACGAGATAAGTGAGGCCATTGCGATAGTCGCTCTTGGAGAGCTTGCGCTGGGCAAGGAACAGCGAAGTTCTGAAGAGCAGTTCCGTCGTGTCAGCATCGCCGGGATTGAGTTGGTGGGCGTGGCTGAGAATTCGATAAGCTGCCGGGTCATCTTTCAGCATATAGAGCGTGGCGCCGAGCAGGGCATTCGACCCGAAGTAGTCGGGCCGCAAGGCTACGGCGCGGGCAAGCGGCGCACGCGCGCCCTCAAATCGGCGCAGGCGGAAATAGGTGAGACCGAGATCGTGCTGGACTTCGTAGGAATCCGGGTCCAGGTGGGCCGCCCGGACTAGCGGCGCCACGGCGTCACCGTAATCTCCATGTCGGCCATAGAGCATCCCTAGTGTCGTCAACCTGTCCGGGTCATCCACCTCAAACAGTTCTTGGCAGATGGCCCGCGCGTTGCCCAGCGGTTCCGTTTCGAGGGCATGACTGCATTGAATACCCTGCGCCGCTGTCTTGTTGTAGTGATTCCGCAGCTCGGCCGACCGCGCGTACTCCCGTTCGGCCGCCTCCACACGATCCTCCTTCTGGTAAACACGTGCTAGGTGATCGAACGCGCGGAAATCACGCGGATTCAAACGTGCCGCTTGCTGGAGCCACGCCTCGGCCGGCTTCAACTGGCCTTCTTCAAGATAGGCAGTTCCCAGATAATAGGCGGTGTCGGAAAAAGGTGCGCAGCGAGCGATGCTGTGGAGCTGCCGCACAGCAGCTTTCGATCGACCGTCGATCAAGTCGAGGCGCCCCAGGTAATAGATCACGCTAGGCTCGCCAGGATCGGCACGGAGCAAGCGCTCAAATTCTTTCCTGGCTTTCTCGCGCCGACCCAGCGCGACATCGCACACACCTAACTCATAGCGCGCCCGGGCCAGATGAGGGTTCTCTTCCAAGGCTTGTGCGAACTCCCGAGCCGCCTCAGAGTATCGCTCATTTGCCAGATCCTGATAACCTTGGCCGAGATGAGCTTCCGGCGTATTCGCCGTCACGGGCGGAGATTGGGAAACTTTGGGCAGCGCGGGGACGCCCGCATGACGCGCGGCAGGCTTTGGATTTGCACAGCCAACTGCTGCCAACTCAAACCCAAACATCCTCCATTTCTGGGACACGCACACACACGCCAGAACAAAAGTGAAGGCTGCGAGCGGGCGAACACATCTCGACATTCCGATCAGCCTCCCGATAGCCTGACCATTGCGGCCAAACAGACGTTGAAAACTGTCTCAGGAAGTGTACCGCACACCGCTCGCGGAAGGCCGGCCTTTCGGTTTCACCACCTGCTTCGAATCGGCAGTGCGGGTGGGAGTCGAATGCTGATCTAAAGGGCCCGCGAACAATGTCGCCGCGGTTCTACCAGTAAAACTTGAGCGCAAATTGCATCGCGCGTGGGTCCGTTTGGATATTGGTGATCCGCCCAAACTCACATCCCTCTTGTTGCACCGAATTGACCTGGCCGTTAGGCCCCGGGGGCAAGCAGTAGTTCGTGTCAGGCAAGCCCGGGTTCATGTGGTTTAAAGCATTGAACACCTCCCAGCGAAACTCGAAGTATCTGCTCTCCGTCAAATGAAAATCCTTGCTTAGAGCTGAATCCAGGTCCCAAAAACCTGGGCCTCGCAGACCCGGCAGCCGCAGTCCGGCCGTGCCAAACAGCCAGGCGTTGGGAGCGGAAGGATTATAGTTATTCCAGAAGGCCTGATTGTTACCGAAGGGAGGGGTAAAGGCTGCAGCATTGATCCAATCGTTTACACTTCGCCCCCCCGGCACGGCCTCCGGGTTCCCGACGAGGTCAGGCCGGCAGGTAATCTGGTCGCAGGGGCCCGTAACTTCTAGCGGTGTTCCGCTCTCCCCGTTGAGGTTTGCGGTCAAACGCCACCCGCCGAGGAAGGCGTTCACGATTCTAGGCTCGTTGGTCAGAAACGCTCTGCCAGTTCCGAATGGCAGATCGTAGGTTGTGGCCAGATTGAAGTTTTGCGGAATGTCGTCGATAGCGAGGGCGCGGTCTTCGTTTCGGTCGTCTGGATTCTGGTAGCCGCCTCCAAAAACTCCCGAAACGCCCGATGCGGCTGGCCCTCCCTGAACACCGGCTCGCCCCCCGATATTGCCCGCCCTCGATAATGATACCGTGTTAAAGATTTCAGAGGCGAGCTGGGAAGTGTCAATGTCCAATTCCTTGGACCAAGTATAGGTGGCAAGGAAATTGAGCCCGTGAGAAAAGTGCTTGTCAAGTTTTACGTTCAGCCCGTCGTAGTCGCTATTAGCGTCAAATTCCGTTTGTGGATAAATATTTCCGTAAGCGGGATAGGGAGTCAGAAGTTTGGACAAAGGCAATTCCGAAGTTCCGTAAATCTGCTCGAGGGCGGTCGCCGTCTGGCCTGAATAGACCGAAGTGATCGGAACGTCCGCATTGATTTGCTGCTTGTACTTCAATTCCGTACTGGTGTGGACGTAATTGAAGCTTCGAAAGGTCTCCGCTGCCAGGTACGTTCCGTGCGAACCCACATAGCCGATGTCCAACATCATGTTGCCCGGAAGCTGGCGCTGGATGTTGAAACTCCACATCTGCTCCATGGGATCGTGGGAAGTAGGAGCGTACATCTGGAGATTCGTATTGTACCCCGGCGAGTAACTCGCGGCCGGAGACCCCGAAGTCGTGGGAGGATTGGTCAGATCTCCTTTGACCGTCGTCGTGTTGCTCAGCGGGAAGGCTTCGCACTCATTAGAGAACGCCGCGCACTGAGGATAAAAACTGCCGTCCCAGATATAGTAGGGTTGCCAGTCCGGACCCGGTATATCTCCCTGGCCGATGTTGTTGAAAGCGTTCGTCGCGTTGGTATAAAAGATGTCGTATCCCCCGCGAATCACAGTTTTCTCGTTTCCGAAAGGCGCCCATGCGAAGTTAAACCTTGGGCCAAAGTCGCGCAAATGCGCAGGCTCAATGGGCGAACCAGATGGAAAGTACTCCATTTTCCCCGGCATGTCAGTATAGGAATTCATACACGTCAAACAAAAGTTCGACTCGGGGCCATAGCGGCTGTCCCAGTACCCCGAGTAATCCCACCGCAAACCCAGGTTGAGAGTCAGCTTCCGGGTAACCCTGTAATCATCCTGGACGTATGCCCCTCCATCCGTGAAACTCGCATAGGCCATCGGCGTGACCCCAGTCTCCGACTCGCCGTTGGTATTGCTATTGACCGCACCCAATTCAAAGTCCTCTAGCCCTGAACCGCCCAGACCAGTGTTGGGATCATCGGTCACCTCTCCGGTAAAAGCCAGGGAGGTAGGATCGCTGATGTGGCGGCCTTCATGGTTGAGTTGGTAGGAAAATCCGAACTTTAACGTATGGTTGCCCAGGATCTTGGTCACATCGTCGAGAATCGTGTACGACTCCGTCGCTTGCATCTCATTGATCCAGCCCGGGGTCCCAAAACTGGCTGCGGCACCACCCCCGGGCATGTCGACCGTGAAGGATGGTGATGGCGTGTACTGGCTCAAAAAGATTTTGGAAGGAGCAAGAACTTGAGTGACTTGAGCGAGGTCGGTATCGCTTTCAGGATAGCCGCCTGTTTCCGGATTGGTGCTGATATACTGGCGGTTGTAACTGGCGTGAAATTCATTGACGAGCGTCGGGCCGAAGGTGTATGTGTTTCCGAAGCCGGCCACCTGATTCTCAAAATCAAATGGCAGGTCGGCGCCAAACCCCACATCCGTGGGCAGAGTTGCCCCCGTCCACGGCAACCGGTAGTTCGAGTAGGCTCCCGGGTTGAAGATCCACTCGGCAAACCAGCTACTCTTGGGGCTCCATTGATGGTCAACTTTGATGGAGACGACGTAAGGATCTTGGCTGCTTGACACCAATCCAAGATAGTTGTCACAGATCTTATAGCCGCTCGCTCCCATCGGACAATTGCTCAGAGGGTCGTTGTAATTCGGGAGGGGGAATGAATTGATGAAAAACATCGCTGTGGGATCCAGCATGCTTTGCGGAATCTGTGGCGAAAAGTTGCAGGTCTTGGCGCCCGTTCCTGCTGCTGCCTCAACCGACGTATTCAGGCAACCTGAGGCCCCAAAGGGATTGCCGGGAACCGGTGTGCCGAACGCAGTACGTTGGAACAACCCACTTGAATTGGGCCCAACCGTGCTGGCGGGCATCCACATTCCGTTCTCAACAGTGTTGGGATCCTCGCTGAAATCTCCCTGCCGCATCAGAGGCGTGGGAACGGAGAACACCTGGCTCCCACTCAGGTCGAGGGTTTGATGCTCGATCGAGGCGAAGAAGAAGGTCTTGTTGTGCCCATTGTAAATGTGCGGAATGACGACCGGCCCTCCCAAGGTACCGCCAAAGTCATTGTAGCGAAGTACGTCCTGGGGAATGAGTTGTCCCAGGGCGTTGATCGAAGTGAACGGGTTCCGCGCGTTAAAAGCGCTGTTTCGAATATACTCATAAATGTCGCCGTGGAGCTGATTTGTTCCTGACTTCAGCGTCTCCTCAAACACACCTCCGCCCGTCCGGCTATATTGCGCCGAAAAACCGTTGGTTACCGCCTGGAATTCCCCCACTGCATCCGGAGAAGGATCAACAGCAATGTTTTCCGCCACTTCCGAGACATTATACATGCCGTCCAGATACCAGGCATTGGCACCGCCCTGGCCTCCGTTTACCGAGAGATCTGAGCCCTGAACATGGGTTGGATCCGGAAATGTTCCAAACTCACTGTTGAAACCAAAATTGCTTCCTGGTGGGCCCGCGGCGTTCCGGACACCCGGAAACAGAAAGGTCAGTTGCTGAATGTCCCGTCCCTGCATAGGGATATTCTGAACCGTGTTCGTGTCAAGGGTGGTCGAAAAGTTCGAGGCTCCGGTCTCAACCAAAGGACGTGCGGCCGTCACTTGCACGAGTTGCCGCGTAGCCCCGAGCTTCAGGGTTGCATCCACCTTGATCGACCGCCCGCCAAGCACCTGGATGGCAACCACTTCAACCGGGGTGAATCCCACGGCTGTGAAGTCCGCGCGATACGTTCCTGGAGTAAGATCGACCACGCGGTAATACCCTGTACTGTTGGTTTGTGTCACCGAAACAATGCCTGTCCCGACGTTGGTCACCCTGACCTTCACCCTGGGCACCACAGCCCCCTGAGGGTCGGTCACAATTCCTTCCACAATGCCACGATTTAATTGGGCCCGGAGCGATCTCGCTCCTATGGAGGTCCCTGCCACGAGCAGGACAGCGATGGTCAGTCGTTGCGTGAACACGGCATTCTCCTTTGCTGTTTTGGTTCGCACCAATCGATTTGGGTGGTCCCTCTGGCTGCAACGGCAGGTTTCGATAGCGTGCGGCTCCATAGGGACCGGCGTCGGAGGTATGCTGGTCCCTTGACCAGGAAAACGTGAACCTCCTTGCGGGCAATCTCCCCAACGCCTGCGTGGCAAAACGGAAGCTTGTCTTTAGTGAACTCCGCCGTGCGCTTCCGAAGATGAATGTATTGTGCCATCGTCACACCTCCTCCTTCAGAGCGTCATGACGCTCAATCAAGGTTTCTTCGAGTTGGTGTTTCGAAAGATTCAACAGCCAAGGCTTCCGCCATGAATATAAGGCTGATTTATGGACAGCGTAAGAGCATTTCTAGAAACAATGGGACATTATCACTCCGAGCGAAATGTGTCCAAATGAATTTATGACTGGTACGGATAAGAAATTAATATGTGCGAGGAGCGGCGAGAAGAAAGGGCAAGAGCCCTACAACTTGAACTCCTGACGGACAGAGGGGGTTGTCCGGGCTTTGACTACGGCGCGACACAGGCTGGCGTGGTGCTTACCGTAAAAAACACAGCCCTGCTGCCGGTACCCCGAGTTGGTTGCCGAGGCTCTCAAACTTTTAGGTATTCTGTATGTCGTGGAGATCGGCGGCCACAGCACGCTCATCCAGTCGATCACCGCGTGTCGGCTGGGTGGACGCATCGCGCTCATCGGCGTGTTGACGGGCTTCGCCGGCGAGGTGCCGACCGCGGCCATTATGGTCGGCAACGGGATGCAGAGCATTCCGAAAAGTTTAACCGTCCGCCAGGGTAGATTCTAGCGGTGCTATACTTCGGGCTAACAACCAGATCATGAGCATAAATTGATGGGGAAAAGGGGTAACACTCCAAAGCGATGGTTCCCAGGAGGAACCGGAAGGAGTGTTACCGATGGAAGGCACAAAGGAAGAGAGATATCCCGCCCCCCGAGGGGGGCGGCGCGGCGATCAAGCAGCCCGCCCGCTCTCTCCCAGCCATTTGAAGTCCGGCGCAAAGCGGTTCAGCCTTGTCTGGAAGAAAAATTCCCTACGAGGCAGGTGGCCCGCGAAATGGGCATGGGCTTCAGCACCCTGACCAAGTGGGTGAAGGTGTACCGCGAGCAGGGCGAAGCCGGCCTGCGATCACATCCCAGACGTGCCGGCAGTCACCGGCCCAAGGTGGCGCCGGCGGTCAAGACCAAAGTCGTCGAGCTCAAGCGCCGTCATCCCGATCTGGGCATTCAAAAGATCAGCCACTTCCTGCGGCGGGCATTGTTTCTTCCGGTGAGCCGGGAGACAGTTCACCGCACGCTGCACGAGCAGCAACTGCTGAAGAAACGAAAACCCAAGCCTCCGCGCAATCCCCCAAAGCCGCGCTTCTTTGAGCGCGCCACGCCCAATCAGATGTGGCAGACCGACATCTTCACCTTCCGTCTCGGAGGGAAGAACGCCTACCTCATCGGTTTCATGGACGATTTCTCCCGCTGCATGGTGTGGGCGGACATCTTTCGCAGCCAGACGTCCGAGCACGCTCTGGAGGTGTATCGCACGGCGGTGGCCGAATATGGCGTGCCCAAAGAAGTGCTCTCCGATCAAGGGTGCCAGTATTCCAGTTGGCGAGGAACCACGCGCTTCGAGACGGAGTTACGCAAGGATCGAGTTCATCACATTAAAAGCCGGGCGCATCATCCTATGACGCTGGGCAAGATCGAGCGATTCTGGAAAACCATCTGGGAAGAGTTCCTGGTGCGAGCCCCATTCGACAGTTTCGACTCGGCGCGCGAGCGGGTGCGGCTGTGGGTAAAGCACTACAACCACCAGCGGCCTCACCAATCGCTGGACGGGTTGTGTCCCGCCGATCGCTTCTTCGCCATTGCCAAGGAACTGCGGAAGGTCATCGAGCGGGGCGTGCAGGAGAACGCACTCGAACTGGCCTTACGAGGCGAACCGCGCAGTCCGTTCTACATGGTGGGCCGGATGGGCGAGGAGTCCGTGGTCATCCGGTCCGAGAAGGGGCAAGTGAAAATGCTCGTCGAAGGCGAGGAACCCCAAACTCATCGAGAGGTCAGTTTTGACCTGAAAGGAGGAACGCATGACCGCCGAAGCCAAACTGAAGAAGGAACCGCTCCCCTACGCCTCGGCACCCTCGAAGTCTGGAAACGAACAAACGAGAAAAGTCACAGCAATGGTAATATCCTTTCATCACCGAAGGTCGACGCCGCTTTACGCACCTGAGGAGGTAATTAATGCGAAAGCGGCACCAGAAAGGAAGCCTCACGAACACGGGCGGAGTCTGGATCGCACAGTGGTGGGAAGATGGCCATCGCCGGAAGAAGACTCTCAGCAGACGTTCAGAACTCACAAAGGGCGAAGCGCGATCTCAACTTGCCCAAATCCTATCACCCATTAACGGTCGAGTTGAATCGCCATCGGAGCATCGCACCTTTGGCGATTTTTTGGCCAATGTCTACTTCCCTTTCTATCGAAGGAGATGGAAGTCTTCAACAGCCGGCTGCAATGAAGACAGAATTCGACACCCCTTGCTTTCGGAATACTCCCGGCGGGAGCTCGGCAGTATCGACCGCCACGAACTCCAGGCCTTGCTTGACCGAAAAGCGCAGCAGGGCTTGTCGTTCAGCACGGTGGATCATCTCCGCTGGGATTTGACACAAATCTTCAACATGGCCCTCACCGAAAATTACATCCATCGCAATCCGGCAGCTCTGATCTTCACTCCTAGGGAAACTCCACGACCGAACCGACTTCGCATGCGATGGGAGGAGGTGAGGCTGTTGTTTTCGGTTCTAGATCTCCGTGAGCTGTTGATAGCGGAGCTCGCGGTAATCGCCGGGATGCGCCCCGGCGAGATATTCGCACTGAAGTGGCCGCACGTGAAGGGTAACCACGTCGAAATCGTGCGGCGGATTTACCGCGGCAGGATTGACTCTCCCAAAACCCACCGGTCAGTCAGGCTTGTCGCGCTCTCCGACGGGTTGCAAGCTCTCTTGCAGCGATGGCAAGACTCTTCCGTGGACCTCACTGGCGACCGCTGGGTGTTCCCGTCAGAGAAGGGTAAAACGCCCGTGGTGAAAGACAACTGCTGGCGTCGGAATTTCGCGCCGAAGTTGAACAGCGCCGGCCTGGACTGGGTCAATTTTCACGTGATGCGGCGGACCCATTCATCCCTCATGAGGGAACAGAACGTCGATCCGAAATTGGTCGCTGACCAACTCGGACACTCCCTCGATGTCAACTTGAACGTTTATACGGAAACCGCGCTGCGATTGCGAAAGCAGGCTGCCAACGCTCTGGAGCTTGCAATCGAGCAGTCCGACGACGCGGTAGGTATCGCTTGTAACGCTTAATGGAGCATTTTGGAACAGGCCCAACAGGGAATCATTCCTAAGTTGTTGAAAAGATGGAGCGGGGGACGGGGATCGAACCCGCGACGTCCAGCTTGGGAAGCTGGCATTCTACCGCTGAATTACCCCCGCTTGTTGAGGCAATTCGTACTTCGTTGAAATATCCAGATTTAATGCGACCGCCAACTATCTCGATAGTCTCGTAAGTCTGCCATTTCCGCTAGGGTGTGGTCGGAAGATGGACAGTATGCCAGCCTGAGAATGTACTTCTCGCACATGCCGAATTGGAGAATGTCCTTCTTGCACGCGACGAGTATACCATAAAGCCTTCGGCCTGGTGCCTCTCACACGATGAGTCCTTTCGTGACAACCTAACCACGTTTGCAGGAGGCTTGGTTTTCAGCATCTCATGCGTGAACAGGCTCACGCCGTTTTAGTGTCGGAATCTCCTGGGGTGCATACCTCACAATTGCCTCCAGAAAGATGTTACCCTGCGGCGATAATAGGCATCTCTGTGCCGAATTTCAAATGAAATATTACCGTATGGGAACACAGTGCCGAGTGTGGACCAATCGGCGCGAGAACCCCGGAGCGATGCCTGCCGGATATCGGCCTAATTCTGCAAACCGGTCATCGAACCGAGAGAGGCTTGGAAACTGGCGCCGCAAGGGACCTGATCATGCGATGACAGCGCTCGCCGGATGGGAGAATTTCTACGTCATTGTCGGATCGTCTGCCGGCGCCCTGATTGGCTTGCAGTTTGTCGTGATAACTCTGATTGCCAACACCCCAATCACAAGAGATCACGGGCAGGCCGGCGCCGCGTTCGCGACTCCGACCATCGTCCATTTCGCTGCCGTGCTTCTGCTCGCAGGCGCCCAAACCGCTCCTTGGCCCGGGGTTCGCCTCGTCGCAGTTGTTTGGGGCTTACTCGGCCTCAGTGGGATGGTCTACGAGATCATGGTGGCTCGCCGTATGCGAGCGCAGAAGATATACGCGCCGGTACCTGAAGACTGGTTGTTTCATCTTCTGCTGCCCTTCGCCGCATACGCAGCAATAGCCGCATCGGCATTCCTTACTCGTTTAACCATTCGTACGGCGCTCTTTATCATTGGCGCGGCAGTCCTGCTGTTGCTCTTCGTTGGAATTCATAACGCCTGGGATGCGGTCACGTATCACGTCTTCTCAAAGAAGCAGGAGGACAAGCAAGTTAAACAGAAGACGAATGACTAATGAGCCTGCGCCTCAGACCGGCGAGTCGTGACCCCCTCACCCGGCTCGCGTCGCTCGCCACCCTCTCCCCCAAGGTGGCGAGGGTCGCACGGTGATGAGACTCTCCCCCCCCCGTGCCTAGCAGAAGCAAAGTTTTAAAGTGAGTCGCCCGACTGCCACGATAGACTACGAAGGAGGGGCACCGTACTTCTCGCGCAAAGCGAGGTTTACTTCAAGCACATTGATCAATTTTCCGCCGGCCAGGCCATCCAGCGGCGCGTGAGCATTCGCATTCAATATCTGCTGGATTTCCGCACGAACGGTTGCCGGATCGCGCTTCAGGTCTGAAGCCCATTTTGTTGCGACACGATCTAGTTGATATTCCGCGTTCTCCACTGTGATATCGGGCCCTAGGCCGGAGGCTGATGTTGTTACCATATCCCCAGGCACATCCTGAAGAGCCACATCAGGGTGATCGTTTCGCCACATGTCGAAGAAAGTGGATTGAATATCCGTCCCTTGGCTGACAGGCGCGATCTTGGTCTGACTTCTGCCGCCAGGCCCTGTAGTTGTAACCGCAGACAGAAACTTGCCAGGAAATTCCTTCGAAAAATTCTCAAAGAAGAGCACCGCGAGATCCGTGGGCTGGGGGTTCGGGGTTCCAGGATTCTGTTGAATCCACTGCTTTACGAGGTCCGGGTACGCCTTCGCCCAGTCCTGTACGTAGGCAGCGTGAGTGGGGTCCGCAGTGACCCATGCCTGGGCCAGCTCGTTATGCGCGTCCGCCCACTGGGCCACGATGTGGGGCTGGTCTTGATAACTATCCTTCTGAAACCACGCCTCGATATCGGGTGCAACAAGCTGGCCGGTTTTGGGACCGCTGGCGTATTTCACAATGGGACCGAGCATCGTTGCGACTCTATTGCGCAGTGCATAATTGGAAGCCGCCAGGGTGGAAGAGGCCGAAGCAGAAGCGTCGTAGGAAGCTGCGGACGGGCGAGGCCAGAAGTATTCGTCCTTGGTGAACGGCTGCGCGATGAGTTTGGAGCCCACCACTTTGCCGTCCGGACCTCGCACGAGACTGCCCACTGCCTGGGACGGGAAGAAGATTCGCCCCATGAGCCACAACGCTCCGGGATAGATGCCGCAGACCAGGATCACGCTGACGAAGAGAAGGAAGACGCTTTTGGATATATATCGTGTCATACTCATGCCTCCATTTTCAGTACAGCAGTTTGTAGCGCCGCCTTCTCCTTGTAGCGCTGCGGCTTCGCGCCGGAACCCATGAACAGCCGCAGGGTCAAAACCGCGGACCCCGCCTTGCAAGCCCGCAGAATGTTGCTTTCTTGGCAAGCTCTTGGGGATATGTCATTCTGAGCGAGCGAAGAATCCTCGTATTTCGTTTTCCCTTAGGATTACAGGAATTCTGCGCTCGCTCAGAATGACACTTCCCTGCCGTTGCGGCTCTGCCGCGCTGCGCTACAACCTCAATGGACCAAGTGCAAGCCGACCATCACCATGTCGATCAGCTTGATTCCGATGAAGGGAGCGATCACGCCTCCCAAACCCCAGACGAGAAGATTCTTCCGCAACAGCGCATCGCCACCAAGCGGCTCATAGCGAACGCCCTTCAACGCCACCGGGATGAGCAGAGGAATGATAATCGCGTTGAAGATTACCGCAGAGAGAATCGCTGACGTTGGAGAATGCAGCCGCATGATATCGATGGCGTTCAGCCACGGCAGGGTTCCGGCAAACATTGCGGGGATAATCGCAAAGTACTTAGCGACGTCGTTGGCAATCGAGAACGTCGTCAGAGCGCCGCGCGTCATAAGGAGTTGCTTCCCGATTTCGACCACCTCGATCAGCTTGGTGGGATCGCTGTCCAAATCGACCATATTGGCGGCCTCTTTGGCAGCCTGTGTGCCGGCATTCATGGCCAGTGCAACATCCGCTTGCGCGAGCGCTGGCGCATCGTTGGTGCCGTCGCCCATCATCGCCACCATTTTCCCTTCCGCCTGCTGTTTGCGGATGTATGCGAGCTTGTCAGCGGGTGTAGCCTGGGCGAGGAAATCGTCCACCCCGGCCCGCTTGGCGATGGTCGCGGCTGTCAGGGGATTGTCGCCCGTGATCATGACCGTTCGAAGTCCCATCTTGCGGATGCGCTCGAAGCGTTGTGGCATCGCCGGTTTCAAAATGTCTTCCAGCACGATAACGCCGGCAATGCTGGCGCCATCCGCAATTGCGAGCGGCGTGGCGCCCTTTGAGGCAACGGAATCAACAAGTGCTTCGAATCCTTCAGGGATGCGACCGCCCTGACGTGTTGTGAACGTGACGATGGCGTCGGGCGCGCCCTTGCGAACCGATCGTCCGCCGGGGAGATCGACACCGCTCATGCGAGTTTGCGCGCTGAAGGGCACAAAGGTGGCATCGGGTGGCGCCTCCACTTCAATGCGAGCGGCGTTAACGATGCTCTTCCCTTCCGGCGTCTCATCGGCCACCGAGGACAGCGCTGCGAGCCGGGCTACTTCTGCTTCCGAGTATTTGCCGATGGGCAAGAACTCCGTCGCCTGACGGTTCCCCATGGTAATTGTCCCCGTTTTGTCGAGCAGCACCACGTCAATGTCGCCCGCACTCTCCACCGCCTTGCCACTCTTAGCGATGATGTTGGCTTGCAACGCCCGATCCATACCGGCTATGCCGATTGCCGCGAGGAGCGCGCCGATCGTAGTCGGAATCAGGCATACAACCAGCGCAATGAGAGTTGGAACGTCAGTGCCAAGGCTTTTCAGTACTCCCGAAACCCCCAAGTAGCTCGCCATGTATTGCTCTGCATTCCAGGCCATGGGCCATAGAGGGACCACGACGATGAGAAAGATGAGCGTGAACGCAGAGAGAACCAAAGTGAGCGCAATTTCATTCGGCGTACGCTGGCGGATGGCGCCTTCGACCAGCGCGATCATCCGGTCAAGAAACGCTTCCCCAGGTTTAGCGGTGATCCGAACCTTAATCCGGTCCGATATCACCCTGGTACCACCGGTCACACCGGAGCGGTCTCCGCCCGCTTCACGAATCACCGGGGCCGACTCACCCGTGATCGCAGACTCATCGACAGCGGCGATGCCCTGAACGACCTCTCCGTCGCTCGGAATGACCATACCGGTTTCCACGATAACAACATTTCCGCTCCTGAGCGACGTGGACGGCACCTGTTCCAGTTCGCCGTCGCCCTCTCGAATACGGTAGGCAACCGTTTCGGCGCGCGTGCGCCGCAGTGACTCCGCCTGCGCTCTGCCCCGAGCCTCGGCGAGCGCGGTGGCGAAATTGGCGAAGAGTACGGTTAGGAACAGCCAAACATCCAGCGCAATAAAATACGAAATCGGCACAAGTTGGGGGGCGGTCGTGAATGCGTCACGAATTACATAGAGTAGGGTCAAGAAGGCGCCGACTTCCACCACAAACATGACCGGATTCTTCCACTGAATGTCCGGGCGCAGCATCCGGAAAGCTTCTTTCACCGCTTCCTTGCCGAGTTCGGCTGTCCACATGGACTTGAGCTTGGTTCGACGCGGTGGCCTAGGCTGCTCGCCGGCGGATTCATGTTCTTCGACCGTGATCCTATCGAGTTTCACTTGGCTTGAAGACTCCATTTTGTCCACTCCTTCACGGATTTGATCCTGATCGATTTTCTCCTCACCCTCCAAAAGGAATCGGGCCGAAGTGCTCTGCGACCGGACCCAGCGCCGCCGCCGGGAGGAAGAGCAGCGCGCCGATAATCACAATCGTTCCGAACAGCAAGAAGCCAAAGGTCATTGTGTCGTCGCGCAAAGTTCCGGCGCTGAACGGACTGCTCTTCTTCATTCCCAGAAATGCCGCCATGGCGATGGGCGCGACGATGGGAAGGTATCGGCTGAAGAGCATCACCAGCCCAGCGGCAATATCCCACTGGCGGGCGGTCGGCGGCGCGCTTGAATTGTTGTTAAATCCGTAATCGACCGCCAACCCATCAAAGGCTGAGCCGTTATTGGCGGAAGCAGATGAAAACTGGTACAGCATTTGGGAAAAGCCGTGCGCGCCCGGATTCGTCTCAGCTTTCAACCCCCAGCTTGTTCCCGCAAAAAGACCCGTGGGCATCAGAATCATCAGCGGGTGAACAAGCAAGGCGATAATCGCCAGCTTCACCACACGAGCGTCGATCTTCTTGCCTAGGTACTCGGGGGTTCGTCCCACCATCTGGCCGGCGATAAAGATGCCAATGATCAGGAACAACAGCAAATTGATCATGCCAACGCCCTTGCCGCCGTAAATGCAGTTCAGCCACATCCCGACCATGGGCGAAAGCGCGGCGATGGGGTTGAGGCTGTCATGCTCGGCGTTCACGGCGCCGCAGGTCACATCGACTGTCACGGCCGCGAAGGTAGCCCCCGCCGGCGTTCCGAAGCGCAACTCCTTGCCCTCGAGATTTCCCCAATGTTGGTCGACCGGTAGTCCCGCGACTGCGGGAACACTCACGGTTCGCTTGCCACCCGGAGCGCTCGCATCGAGGACCTGGTACGTCCTTGCCAGGTGCGCAGTTAAGCCGGGATTGGGTTTCTGTGTGTCAAAATGCACGGCCCAGACAATGGTGCCGATCATGAGGACCATCATCACTGAGAATATGACCCAGGCATGTCGTTTCTTCCTCAGCATTCGGCCGTACATCAATACCAGAGAGAACGGGAAGATCATCATGGCCAGTGTATTGAAAAAGTTCGAGAACGCGGTTGGATTCTCAAACGGGTGCGCCGAATTCATGCCATAGAACCCGCCACCGTTGGTTCCCAGCATTTTCATGGATTCAAACGCAGCCACCGGGCCAACAACAATCGTCTGTAATTTGGGCTGGCCGTCGGGCGTTGTTCCCATCGCCGCGGGTTCGAGCGTCGCAACCTGGTAATCGCTCTTATAGGTCATGGGGCTTCCCTGTTGCAAAAAGAGCAAGCCAAACAGGAAGGCAGTAGGCACGAACATGTAAACCAGGACGCGCCACATGTCGAGGAAGTAGTTGCCCACGGACTTATCGCTCCGCAAGGCGCGGATGATGGCTGTGAGCGCGCTCAAGCCAACCGCCGCCGAGAGGAAGAGCATGGTGATGCAGAAGAAAATCTGGCTGAAATTCGAGAAATTCACATCCCCTGAATAATGTTGCAGGTCCGTGTTCGTCATGAACGAAATAACGCTGTGAAAGATGGTCGTCGGCGCGAGCATTCCCAGGTGCCGCGGGTTCAGCGGCATCCGTGGCTGAAGGGAGAGGATAATAAAACCGTAAATGAACAGAAGTGTATTGAAGACGAGTAGCGACACCGTGTATTGCTTCCAGTTTTGGTCACCAAAGTTCAGCCTTTTTTCGAACCATCCAAAGACAGGCACAGGACGATACTTGCCGTCCATAATCCATGCCATGTACCCGCTTAGAGGTATGGCAACCATCGTCGCTGTCACCAGAAGCGCAAACGGAAGGAACCAGGTTTGAAGAAACATCGTCTCATCTCCTCGTGTAGCGCCGACCTTCAGGTCGGCACTTGGGGTGATGCCGGGCTGAAGCCCGGCGCTACGCGTGAAAGCTGACCGCTGACAGCTTCTTTAAAACCGTTCTGGCCGGACCAAGGCCGTGAACAGGTAGCCGAACAGAAAAATCGTCGTAAGCACCGTCAAAATAATCATTCGTGTGACCTCAGATCTTTTCACACCCTTTCAAAAAGAGAAGACACAGGCCCATCGAAACTATTCCTAAAATGAACATTCCGGGTAGCCAGGTTGCGAGGTTCATGACGATCTCCTAACATCAGCGAAAATTACGTGATGACCCAGGCGGCAGAGCCAGCGTTCCACTGTGCGCGCCTCATTGAGCCAGCAGCGGCTTCGCCCCCCTACCACGACCAGTGATCCCGGCCTCAAGACCTGCCTCAGGCACTCTTTCCGGCTCCGGCAGAGAAAAATTTCAATGCGCACTTCGTCCGCATCGAGTTCTGATTCAGAGATCAGCCGAAGGTGACGACGCTCTAGAAAATCGGGAGACACAGGAGGCGAATCCAGAGGAAAGTGAAAAGGAACGCCCTCGGCTACGAGCAACCTGATTCGAGCGTCCAAGCCCTTAGCGAGATTGCTGGCCATCCGCAGCGCAGCCTGCGTACCCTTTCGGTCTGTAAAGATCACGGTCACCGTGAGACCATCGCCGCAAGCAAATCCCGGACATTCGATGCTCCCGAAACGAGATTCGTTTAGTTCTGCTCCCATGCCTAACAAGTTATTCATTTGCGCCTTCATCTGTTGCTCTTTAGCTTCGCCCGAGACCGGAATAACTGGTCCATCGATCGCCTGAACCGAGTTTGCAATAACGGGTATAAAGGCCGCATAAAGACACAAAAAAAATCTTTCCGCAGGCTTTATGCGTTCTTAACGGGGGACGGTCTATACTACAAGCGGTGTGCAATGTCTGTTGCGCATGAGGAAGCCGCAAGCCCAGTCACCCGGAGAGAGCACGCCATAACTGGGTATGCACGGCTCTGGTGGAAGGAAGGCTTGCGTTGGCTCTCCGGAGTTTTAGCGAAGCTGCGGGGGCTGAGAGCGTTTTACCTTGTCCTGGCAGCGATGGCTCTTTGCACGCGGCTGGCCTTCCACGCCGGCTTGAACCTGGCGTCCGCCGGATTTCTCTACCTCGTCTTCGTCGTGTTGGCTGCCGTGTACGGGGGATTCGGGCAGGCGACTGTTGCTTCGGTTGCTGCGGTTGTTTGCCTCGACTATTTTTTCATCAAACCGCTGTTCACCTTCACCGTCAGCGATCCGCGAAATTGGGTCGCGCTCGGCGCATTCGAGTTTACCGCCTTGGTGGTCAGCCGGCTGTCTCACCAAGCCCAGGTGAAAGCCTCTCAGGCCATCACCGAGCGGCGCGACACGGAGCGGCTGTACCAGCTCTCCCGGCAAATCTTGCTGCTGGATCGCTCTCGCGAGCCCGGCCCATGGATACCCGCGCTGATCAGGGAAGCTTTCAATCTTGCCGGCGCCGTGTTGTTTGACGCGGTCTCGGCCAGTACCCATCTCAGCGGAGACGTGCCGGCTAAAGCAGAAGAACAGACTCGTGACGCGTACTATTCAAATTCCGATCGGTTCGATCTGGGCAGTCAGTCGTGGTTCTGTGTGTTGCGCCTCGGGGCTCGGCCTGTCGGCGGCCTTGGTCTGTGCGGTTGTAAGATGAGCGTCCTTGTAGCCACGGCGCTCGCATCGCTCAGCGCGATTGCTCTGGAGCGAAGGCGGTCTTTCGAAAGGGAGTTTCATGCCGAGGCGGCCCGCGAAGTCGAACAATTGCGCACTGCCGTGCTCGATGCCTTGGCTCATGGGTTCAAGACACCTCTAGCGACGATCTTAACTGCAAGCTCTGGCCTTATCGCAGCAGGCGGCCTTTCGACCGTCCAGGCCGAGCTTGTGGGTCTCATCGACGAAGAGGCCGGCGAACTGAATAGTTTGGCCTCGCACCTTTTGCGAGCCGCCAAGCTGGACGGCGTTGACTTCAAACCAGAGTCGAAACCTCTCCTGCTTTCCAGCCTTATCAATCCCGCAATCGAAGCTCTTCAGGACCAACCGGCCGCCAGCCGGTTCCGGTTGATTATGTCTCCCCAGGAACCCGCTGTTATGCTAGACCGCAAGCTCATCCTCACGGCGCTCGCACAAATCCTCGAGAATGCGATTAAGTATTCCGTTCCCGATTCGCCGATCAATCTCGAGGTCAAGCTGAAAGACGCCGAAGTCATCTTGACCGTGCAGAACCAAGGACGAAGTATCGCCCCTGCTGATCGCGAACGTATTTTCGAGCGGTTCTATCGCGCTCCAGGAACGGAAGAAAGGCCGCCGGGGACGGGCTTGGGGCTCTCGATTGTCAAGAGAATCATGGAGGCGCATCGGGGCCGCATCTGGGTTGAGGGAAGCGAAGTCAGTGGAACAATTTTCTCGCTTGCATTGCCGGCGGTGCTCAAGAGATGAACGCAGCCACCTCCAAGATTCTCATTGTGGATGACGATGCCCGGCTTCGGCGAGCGCTTCACAGCTCTCTGCACAGTCTGGGCTTTGAAATCACGGAGAGCCCGAACGGGGAGGTGGCGCTGAGAGAGACGAAGAATCAAAAGTTCGACGTCGTCCTCCTCGATATCAACATGCCCGGCATGGGTGGAATCGAGACGTGCCGCGAGCTTCGCCGGCTGCATCCCCGGCTCCAAATCTTGATGCTCACCGTCAGGGAGAGCGAGGAAGATAAGGTGAAAGCGCTCGACGCCGGAGCCGACGATTACGTCACGAAGCCATTCTCGGTGCCCGAGCTTATGGCTCGGATTCGAGCCGCGATTCGGCGCGCCACAGCCCCGCTGGCCGACGCCAGCGAAACGATCCTTGTAGGAGATATCGAACTCGATCCAAGTCGGCGAATCGTGCGCAAGGCGGGCGAAGTCGTGCGATTAACACCCAAAGAATTTGATCTGCTCCATTACCTTATGTCACATGCAGGGCTTCCGATTACTCACATAAGGCTCTTGCACGCGGTTTGGGGCGATGAATACGGCCAAGAACGGGAATACCTCCGCACTTTCATCCACGAATTACGAAAAAAGCTGGAGGACGATCCTGCCTCTCCGCAATACCTCCTCACCGAGGCCTACGTGGGTTATCGCTTCAAGGAAGGCGAGCGCGGTGGCGGCTAACTACTGGGAATCAGTCCCGCCGCTGTTACCCTACGGTGCCGTACCGATATCGACGCATGTTCGCCGTGACCGTAATAGAAGGGTGACCGCAGAGAAGAAGGGTATCGAGACAGTTTCCATAAGTCATCGCTCGTATACCTCGCGACGGTGCGCAATACGGGTGATGCTGATAAGCTTAGCGGCGTCATCAATGACGTACACCATGCGCCAGTCACCAACCCGAATGCGCCATTGGTCCTTGTAGCCCTTCAGCTTTTTGCATCCTGTAGGCCGTGGCGCAGAGCGGAGAGAGTCCATTTTTTGGAGGACGCGGGCGAGAACGTTGTCTGGTAATTCTTCGAGTTCTTTCCGCGCAGACGGCGTGACCTCGACGGAGTAACTACTCACGCAATCGCCCGCGTTTTACGAGGTCTGCTTTGATCTTTTCAAGCGGTATCCCCTTTTCGTTGCGGCGCGATTCCGAAATCAGCCCATCCCAAAATTCCTCTAATATCGCGCCGTATCTCTTCAGGTCAATTTGAACCGCCACCTTGCGGCCCTTCTCGTCGGTTACGAACTGAATTCCGGTCATGTGCTGCGTCTCCTTTGGTCACGTGGAACCTCTTCCACTCTAATTTTGCCGTCTGCCAGTGTCAACCAAGAAGTGCAATAACGCTAAGATGAGTATGACAAACTCGAATAATTCACACGGTCCCAGCCGACGGAACGTATCAGCCTTCAATTTTGTTTGACATTCATCCGGTGAAAGAGTATAGGTAGATGTTCGAGGTATTCTTTTGGGCGAAGCCAGAGCGGGTAGCGCAGAGTTTCCTGTTTTTGGAAACTCTGCGGCTTTTTGCCAGGCCACGATCAAAGGCCGCAGAGTCTCATAAGCAGAGACTCTGTGCTACTTCGCTGCGGCTTTTGCTGAGGGGGTTGGGTGGCGCAGACATCGTCTGGTGATGTCTGCGAATCGCCGCCGTCGCAGACATGGCACACCGCGCCATGCCTGGGCCACCAAACCCAAATAACCCAGCCACCGTTCCCTCTCCCGCTTGCGGGAGAGGGGAAAACTGCGATCTCTACCTTCTCGCCTTTCACATCGAGGATACGCACTACGGGTTGACCCCGGTGTCCAGCAGAAAATGTGGGACACGCTCAGCCCGGTGGGGAAGGGCAGAGTATGTTTAACCTTGGTTGCGGCCGCTAGGCCGCGCCGTGCTACCCGACCATTTTCTCCAAGCGCTACGCTTCAAGATTTCCAGCCGTTTGCCGAGGCTCTGTTCAGAAAACGTAGCTGGCGCGAGGCGCCTGCCCGCGCCTTGCCCAGCTTGACGGTAGCGCAGATTTCACGATAAGCTGGACGCCAAGCTGGTGAGGGAATGTAGCAAAGGTAGCGCCCGAGACTGAGGAGCTGTGAAAGAATCTGCACATCCCACCACTAAGACACTAAGACACGGAGAAAAGCGTTTCGTTTTCAACCTCCGTGCCTTGGTGTCTTTGTGGTGCAAACGATTCATTCACACGTTCTGAGGCATTACACCTGCGATACAGCAACGGACTTTGAACGTTGCTGCCCGGGAGGAGTGGTCATTCGTTCTCCCCTTCTAATCAAGACGAATCTGGCGAGTCCGCGTGAGGTGGTGAGCGCGGTTTCCAGCAGCCGGCGCGAATTTCTGCGCCTGGTGACGGGCGCGACGGCGGGCGGAGCGTTGCTGGGACTTGCGCCGCGAGCACGGGCTGCGGCGCCACGCGAGGGTGGCCGGAAGGTGGTCGTGGTCACGTTCGGCGGAGGCTGCCGCGACGAAGAAACATTCATGCCGGAAGGCCAGGAGAATATCCCGCATCTCCTGAACGAGCTCATCCCCCAATCAACCTTCTTCACGCGCGTCGTCAACCGTGGCATCCTCGGGCACTATGTTGCCACCGCAAGCCTGGCGACCGGCGTCTATGAAACCTTTGACAATTTTGCCGCCGTCCCCCCGGACCATCCCACCGTGTTTGAATATTACCGTCGGGAATTAAAACGGTCGGCATACGACGCCTGGGTGGTGGCGCCCAGCAACGGCTTCAATCGAATTGGCGGAAGTGACGCCCGCTCCTTCGGTCCTGATTACGCGGCGGGCGTCATTCTTCCCAAGCGGCTGCTGAAGGAGGCGCTTTCAACCACCAGCGACGCGCAATACGACCATCTCCTGGTAGACAATTACGAGACTCCTCTCTTCGCGCCGCCGGTCGAAGGCAACAAGTTTGACCTCAGCCAGTTTTCAGAACTCCTGAAAATTTCTGTTTCTGATTTTGTTGCGCACGCGCGCACGCTCTCGAGCGCAGACGAACTTTCACTTTATGTCGCCCGTCAGATTATGCGGCAATACGCTCCCGGCCTGCTCTGGATCACGTTGCACGATATGGACGTCGCTCACGCCGGCTCCTACTCGCTCTACATCGAGGGAATCCAGCGAACCGACCGGCTTTGCGGCGAGATTTGGAAGACCATTCAGAGCGAACCGGAGTATGTCGGCAAAACAACGCTATTTATCTTGCCCGACTTTGGCCGGGATTCGGATCAAGACGCGGCGGGCAACGGCTTCCAACACCATCGCACGGGTGACGCCCTTTCGCGCACCACCTGGCTGATGGTGATGGGACCCGGAATCCGTCAAAACCGGCTGGTGGAGCGGCCGGTGCAGCCGGTGGATCTGGTGCCCACCATCGGCGACCTTCTCGGTTTCTCACCCCGCATGGGACAGGGCAAGCCGCTGACCGAGGTGTTGTAGCCACCATGGTTCCGAGCCAACTCCAGGCCGATGATTTCAGGGGTTATCCACCTGAAGCAAGGCGCCAGGCTACAGAGCATCTGCCCACCTTGCAGCAATTGCCGCTCCCCCTGCTCGTGCTCCTGCTGCAGCAGATTCGGGAATACGACTGGAAATTTCCGGCGGAGCGCCGGGAAATTGACGGCCAGCTTTCCTACCTTGGTTCCCTTCCCGAGAGCGATCGAGCTGCGCTCTTGGAAGGCTTCGCGCGTGTGAAGCTTTCAGCGCGCCTCGCTCACTGGGATTGGGTCAATTCGCCCGGCGGGTTTTCGCAAGAGCTTTCCGCCGAGCTCTGGGCAACGCATCAGATTGACGCCTTCAGGCAGGCGGCCACAAGTTACATGGCGAAGTTTAGCGCCGCCCTTCCGCCCCAGCCGCTTCCGGCGCGAAGGCTTGGAATAGCCGTGATCGGAAAAGGCGTTGAGCATAACGGTTACCCGCTATTCCGAAAGCTTCGTCCCCACGGCACGACGTTCACGAACGTCAATCCAGCCAACGGTCTCCGCACGCTGCTCGAAGCGGTGGCGGCGCGCGCCGCCGCCCATCCTGTGCCCTACGGGTACTGGTATGTGGATGGGGGAACGGCCGAGCCTGTGCCGGATGGCCCCCTCGTCTCGATGTCCTACGGCGGGTTGGCGCCCGCTCGCGCCGCCCTCTTGCGGAAAGTTAACAAGGCGATCGACGGCGGAATCGGTGGCCCGGAAGAGCTGCGCACCATGCTGCAAAACATGCGGCCGGAAGAAATCGGACTGAGCGGCGCGCCGGCGGACGCGGTGTTAAGCCATTTCCAAGCTGATATCCTGACCAATGGCTCCGGCACGCAAATCTTCAGCACGAGTTTCGTGCTGTGGACGGCGCGAGAGCTTTGGCGGCGCGCTCAGCCGTTGACCATCCTGGCGCGCTTCGCTCCGCGTCAGCGGCAGCGCCCTATGAACGAGCTCCTTTCGCCAAAGGATCAGAGTCCGGAACTTGATTTGGCAGGATCGCTGATCGACGCCGACATGGCGGCTTTTTACATCTGGATCGATCAACAGAGGCTTTCAGGAGCTGAGGAGGCCTCGCTGCTCGTCTGGTTCGAAAATCATGGTGAGGCTCTGGTCATATCACCCTTCCTCGCTCGTGGCACCGAGTCGAGTACCGCCGTTGACATGAAGTGGCTCCTCAGCCAGCTCGCCTAGCGCCGGTAAGCCCATCCCACGATGGCTAACGCCAATTCCTTCTCTCGCCGCCGTTTCCTGCTGACTTGCGGAGCGGCAGGCCCTTTCTTACTGAAGTTACAGTCGAGCCCCCAAGGTCATGCGGCGGGGCAACTGCAAGTGTTCGAGCCGCACTATCCCTCGCCATCACCTCTAGCTTCAATCCTGCAGAAAACCGATCCCGCTAAAGATGCGTTCCCCACTGAGGTCATCGCGCAGGACATCGACCGGATTTTGGTCACCTGGCGTGAAGCCCTTATGAAAGGCAAGCCGGACTGGCACGCGATCGCCCGGAACCTTAGCCCGGGATTCAAAGGATCGCGCATAAGTGCGGCGAAGGAAACGGTTCAGCGAGCAGATGGAATCCTCCGAATCTTGAAACGCCGCTTTGAGCCTACGCCTCAACTTGACCCCCAGGATTTCGTCGCCGAGCTTTCGAACAGTTTCCGCGGCGTCCGGATATTGTGGGCTGAGTTTGAAATAACGTCGGTCGAGAATTCCGGGCCCGGCGCGAGAACTCGGGTTCGCTACGAGTTGGTGGATACCGGAGAGGGTTATCATCGGCAGCAGCGCGCCGGCTGGATGGAGCTCGCGTGGATGAAAAGCGCCGGGCAAGCCTGGGAAGTAACGGAATGGCGCGCGTTAAATGAGCAATGCAGCCGCAGCACGGCTCCCCTGTTCCAGGAGATTACCGAGGCTACGCTCGGGCAAATTCCATCCTTCCGAAGCCAGTTGACGCGTGGAACAGATTATTGGCGAACGGTACTGGACGGCGCTTGCGGAATCGATATCTACGGGAACTACGGCGTTGCGGCCGGCGATTTCAATAATGATGGATGGGATGACTTATACATTTGCCAGCCTTCCGGCCTTCCCAACCGGCTCTATCGAAATCGCGGCGACGGAACGTTTGAAGATGTTACGGAGCGCGCGGGCGTGGGCATCCTGGATAGCAGCCCGATGGCGCTCTTCGCTGACGTCAATAACGACGGGCTCGAGGACTTGATTGTGGTGCGGGGAACAAGCCCACTGCTCTTTCTGAACCAAGGCGGAGAGAAATTCCAGCTTAAGGAAGACGCTTTCCGCTTCGCCAGCAATCCTCAAGGCTCTTTCACCGGAGCGGCGATGGCGGATTACGACCGCGATGGCTGGCTCGACATTTATTTCTGCCTGTATTCCTACTACCAAGGCCCGGACCGATACCGCTATCCCGTACCCTATTACAACGCGCAAAACGGCCCCGCGAACTTTCTCTTTCGCAACAACCGCGACGGAACGTTTTCCGACGTCACCCACGAGACTCGGCTGGATCAGAATAATAACCGGTTCAGCTTTGCCTGCGGCTGGTGCGACTATGATAAGGATGGCTGGCCCGACCTCTACGTGGCCAACGATTTCGGCCAGAAGAACCTCTACCACAACAATGGAGACGGAACGTTTACGGATATTGCGGCGCGCGCCGGAGTGCTTGATACCGGTGCCGGTATGAGCGTCTGCTGGCTGGACTACGACAACGACGGCTGGCAGGATCTTTACGTCGCGGACATGTGGAGCGCCGCCGGCTTGCGCCTCACCAGTCTCAAGGAGTTCATGCCGGAGGCGCCGGCAAGCGTAAGGAGCCTTTACCGCAAGCATTCAATGGGAAATTCCCTTTTCCGCAACGATGCGCGCGGAGGCTTTGAGGACGAGAGCGAAACCTCTGGAACGTCAATGGGACGCTGGGCGTGGTCGAGCGATGCCTGGGACTTCGACCACGACGGCTATCCGGATATTTACATTGCGAATGGCATGATCAGCGGTCCCGAAGCAGAGAACCTTTCCAGTTTTTTTTGGCGGCAGGTGGTTGCCCAATCTCCTGCCGGAGCCCTCCCTACCGACTCATACGAGCAAGGCTGGAACGCCATTAATGAGCTGATTCGAGCCGACGCCACCTGGAGTGGCTACCAGCGGAACGTGCTTTATGCCAACAACCACGACGGAACATTTTCGGATGTCTCCGGCGCCGCAGGAATCGACTGCATTGACGACAGCCGCTCATTTGCCCTGGCGGATATCGACCGCGACGGAAGGCAAGAGCTGATCCTCAAGAACCGGACCGGACCGCAAATCCGCATCTTCCATAATGTTGCTGCTGGGCTCGGCCACTCGATTTCATTCAAGCTGCGAGGCAGGGAGGCCAACCGTGACGCCATCGGGACCTCTATCACCGTCTCGATCGCCGGACACAGCCAGACGAAATTCCTTCAGGCCGGGTCGGGCTTTCTCGCGCAGCACAGCAAAGAAGTCTTCTTCGGAACCGGAAAGTCTGACCAGCCGGTTCGCGTCGTCGTACGCTGGCCGGGAGGCCAAGTGCAGCACTTTGAAAACATCCCGGCGGACCACTGCGTCGGCATTGAAGAAGGCGCTTCAGGTTTCCACGCCACTCCCTACTCTCGAAAGGCCATCCCCGAATCTACAGGCTCTGTTGTGCCGGAAACAACCAGGAGCCGTTCGGCGCCGCCCGGCGCTCACAAACCGCTTCCCCAGCGTTTCGAGACTTGGCTGATCGCCCCCATCGCGGCGCCCGATTTCACTCTGCCGGAGCTTTCCGGCAAATCCCGGACGCTAAGTGGCGCGCGTGGGCATCCCACGCTCCTCAGCTTTTGGTCATCAAGCTCTTCCGCTTCCACCGTCATGCTGGGCGAATTGCGGCGGCGCGAGGCGCGGTGGCCTGAAAGCGGCCTCCAGGTGCTTGGGGTGAATCTGGATGATCCGGTGAACCGAGCGCGCCTGGCTTCTCTGCTTCCGTTTCCCATCCTGCTGGGCACGCCTGAGGTGGCGGGAGTTTATAATCTGCTCTATCGCTATACCTTCGATCGCCGCCGCAATTTGACGATTCCCACCTCCTTCCTTCTGGACGAAGAGGGGTTGATCGTCAAGATATATCAGGGACCGGTTCCGGTAGGGCATCTCATGGAAGATGTTCGCAATATTCCGCGAACCGGCGCAAAGCGGCAAGCGAAAGCGCTTCCGTTTCCCGGCCGCTATTACGGGGGCGCCTTCACCCGGAACTACTTTACTTATGGCGTAACCTTCGCCCGGCACGGTTACGCGGAGGCGGCCGAAGCAGCCTTTCTCCGCGCCATCCGCGACGAGCCGGATTCCGCTGACGCTTACTACGATCTGGGCACGCTCTACATGCAGCAGCAGAAATGGGCGCTGGCGGAGGAACGGTTGGTGAAAGCCGTTCAACTGCGGCCCGGCGATCTGATGGGCTACAACAACCTGGGTGTGGTCTCCATACGGCAGGGCCAGCCGCAGGAAGCGGAGCGATACTTCAAGGAAGCTTTGAAGATCGATCCGGCTAACGCCCTGGTCGCTGGCAATCTGGCCGATCTCTACCGGACTCTCGGCCAGCCCGAGGAGGCGCAACAGCTTCTTCAGAGCGCCTTGGAGCAGCGCCCGAACGACCCTGTGCTGAATTACAAGCTAGGAATGGTTTTTGCTGGAATGGGCCGGAATGACCAGGCGCAAAATTACTTTGAGAAAACGGTGCATCTCGATCCGGATAATCCGCAGGCGCTCGACAATTTGGGAGTCGTCTATGCCCTCACCGGTCAGTTCGAGCGGGCCGCGGAGACCTTTTCGGAATGCATCGAGAGGGCACCCAAATTCGATCAGGCCTATTTAAACCTCGCCAGGGTGGACATCAGGTTGGGCAAAAGAACCGAAGCGGAAGCGGTTTTGAAGACCTTGCTGAAGCAGGTCCCTGGCCACCCCTTGGCGCAACGGTATTTGCAGGAACTACAGCGATGAAGACGCCGGGGCGGGGTGGCCGGGTAGCGCAGACTCTCGCATTTCAGAGAGTCTGCGGATTCTCTTGAGTTCCGGGCGGATCTTCGCCCCTGCTAACTCGGCGATGTAGTCAGGCGCCGCACAAACCACGAAACACGTAACTGCCTTCTTGCCAAGCAGATCGACAACCAGGTTCGACAACATCGAAAAGGAATATCCGTCGGGGGAGAGGGTGACCGACGAAGGAGGCCAGGTGAGGGGGGGCCCGGCCGATCTCATCCCCCTCCCGCTTCGTGTCTTTTCCCCAAGGAAAATCTATACTGGTTCGACCGCGCCGGTCACGGGCGCGAGATCGCATCTTCTGGCTTGGAGGAAAAGAATGCATTTTTTTATGGCGGAGCTCGTTGGAACGGCATTGATGATTCTTCTCGGCGACGGGGTTGTGGCTGGCGTGGTACTGGGAAAGACAAAATCGGAAAAATCCGGCTGGATCGTGATTACCACGGGATGGGCGATGGCCGTGGCCATAGCAGTCTACGCAGTAGGAAGGATTAGCGGAGCGCATCTGAATCCGGCCATTACCATTGGCTATGCAGTCGTGGGCCGGTTTTCGTGGGCCGAAGTCGCGCCCTACGTGGCTGGCCAGTTTGCCGGCGCATTTATAGGCGCGATTCTGGTGTGGGCGGCTTACTACGTACACTGGCAGGAAACGCCGGACAAAGTTTCTAAACTCCTGGTCTTTGCAACTCGACCAGCCATCCTGCACCGTCCGGCGAACCTGGTGACAGAAGCCATCGCCACGTTTGTGCTGGTTTTCGGATGCCTCGCGCTGGGCGCGAACAACGCTCCCACCCAAACCGGACTCACGCCGCTGCTAGTTGGTTTTCTCGTCTGGGCTATTGGACTTTCTCTCGGAGGGCCGACCGGCTACGCCATCAATCCCGCGCGCGATTTGGCGCCCCGTATCGCCCACGCTCTTCTGCCGATTCCCGGCAAAGGCGCTTCCGGCTGGGAGTATGCATGGGTTCCCATCATCGGGCCGCTGGTGGGAGGCGTGCTCGGCGCCGCCATCTACGTCCGCCTTTTCTGATTCGGCCGCGCTGCGCCTTGGAGTGCGGCTGCGGAGCTGCCGCCTTTGCCGCTCGGAACTGAGAAAATAGTCCTGGCCCCGAAGGGGCCTGCTGTGAATAGCCCCGCAGGGCCGGCGGTTCTTTCTTTCGGACCGCATGCCCTCGCCCCTTTTGAGGAGAGGACGGCGCGCATGCGCCGGGCAAGGGAGTCCTTTTCACCCTTCGGGGTGTCGCAAAGCGACACGATCGACTGCGGGAAAGGCCAGCAATCCTGCGGGTGGGGTTGACCGCAGGGAATCGCGGCGTTCGAACGCCTGCGAAGTCAGTTCCAATCCCCGGTCCATGGGCGCGCGGAGAAATGCGGCGACAGCCAAGGACAAAACTCTTAGCACGATGAGGCGACCGTCCCTGTCATACCCCTGCGCTAAAAATTGAAGGTGCTCCCAGAAGTTGTGGCGTCGGGCTTTATTTAGCCCGGCACGTGCTGACCTGAAGGTCGGCGCTACGGAATGACAATGGCGAGGGCCCTGGCTAGTTAGCGAGGATCGCGACCGCACATCCCCTGGGTAAACAGTAGTCAGGTGTCGAAAGATGTAAACCAACTTCCGAATTGCCGACGATCTGGCCATTGTTCGATCAACTCAATAGGGGGCTTTTTGAAAATTAGCGCCGATCAGGAGTTGCTCGCTGATGAGCAATTTTCGCGGCAGTTCGGTTAAGAAACGCCTGCTGGCAGATTCATCATCCCGGTCAGCACGGGCCAGCGGGCGCTGGATCGCAACGCCGCCGCGAGTGGAAGACGCAGGAAGTAGGTCGTCCCCGGATCGCGCTGTTCGATACACTTTTCGGCCCAATCCGCGGCCTGTTCAACTTGCCCCTGGACGAGGTGGTAAAAAGCGAACCCCAGAGGGCTGCGGTAGGACCGGCCATCTCCGAGTTTCGCAAGCACGGCGTCGGCGCGGCCCGTCTCATCCGTGCGCATCAACAGCCCGGCGAAAAGTCCGCTCTGCAATTTCGTCCACGGCGCCAGCGAATACCCCCTTTCCGCGAAGAAGAGGGCTTCCGCCAGCTTTCCGCGCGAAGCCTCGATGAAACTAAGTAAGCCGCAGGCCGAGAATTGGTTTTCGTCAAATTCCAGGGTTCGGTGCGCTTCCGCGGCTGCTTCCTCGTCCCGGCCAGCCGCATGGAGGCACGTCACCAGCACTGCACGCGAAGACAAATTGAGCGGATCCTCTTCGAGCGCCCGCCCGGCTTCCTCAATGGCATCCTCCGCGCGGCCCAACGCCAGCAGGTAGAGACTATGCCACTGGCGCGCCTGCGGCGGAACGGGATCGCGAGCTGTGGCCGTCCGAAAGAGCCGCCCGGCCTCCTTCCAGTCATAGTTGTAGAGCCCGGCCACGAGTCCCAGGTTGGCGTGTGCCTCCGGCAGCGACGGATCGAGGCTCAACGCTTCTTGCGACGCGCGGCGCGCCAGCGGCATCACGTCGTGGGCCGGACGCATCCCATACACCCCGAGCGTAGCAAAATTTGCGCCGAGAGCACTGCGGGGCAAGGCATATTCCGGATCGAGCGCAATGGCCTGCTCGAAAGATTCGCGGGCTTTGGCCAGCGAATCCGGCGCCAGTTTCGCGTATTGATGCAACCCCTTCAGATAGGCATCATAGGCCGGAAGCTTGGGCGTGTAACTACGCAACACCGCGGGCGACGCAACCAGCTTCACTTGAAGAGCCCCGGCAATCGCCGCGGAAATTTCGTTCTGTACCGCGAAGATGTCATTCAATTCGCGGTCGAAGCGCTCCGACCATAGGTGGAATCCGTCAGATGTCCTGATCAAATGGGCCGTGATGCGGATGCGGTTGCCGGCTTTGCGGACGCTACCTTCCAGAATGTGCTCGACGCCGAGTTCATGGGCTATCTCTGCGACTTGAACATCCTTGCCCTTGAAGGAAAACGCCGAGGTTCGCGCCGTGACATTGATCCCCGGTACACGCGCCAGCCCGTTGATGATTTCCTCGGCGAGGCCGTCGCTGAAGTACTCCTGCTCCTTCTCCGAGCTCATATTAGCGAAGGGCAGGACGGCAATCGACGGCTGCCGATGCGCCGGCTTGGAGCGATTTCGGCGCCGAAATGTCCGCGGCTGAGCGAGGGCTTCGAAGCGCAACACAACTTCGGAAGCCGCGGGGCGATCTGTCGCCGATTTGCTGAGCATCACACGCACCAGATGATCAAGCTTGCGGGGAACACCTTCTCGCTGAGCCGGCAAAGGAGGCACCTCCAGTCCCTGGATCAGCCGGGTCGTGGCGGCGGCCGAGCCGGCTCGGAACGGATTTGTTCCTGATGCCAACTCGTATAACACGACGCCAAGGGAGAAGATATCGCTCGCGGCGGTGATGGGTTGCCGCAGAACCTGCTCAGGTGACATGTACCCAAGGGTACCCAGTGCCAATTCGTCGTCTGCCCTGTCGACTCCGACCTGCCGGGCGAGTCCGAAGTCGAGAACCTTGATGTACCCGTCAGGGCGGAGCATCAGATTGTCAGGCTTGATATCCCGATGAACGATTCCGTGGGCGTGCGCAGCGGCCAAGGCGCGGGCGATCTGCCCTCCCCAGAGCGCCAGTTTCCCTAGTGGCTGAGTTGTGCCGCAAAAATGGCGCAGCGAGGTTCCCGTCACCAGTTCCATGGCAATCGCCACCGTGGACCCGGAGCGAATCACCTCGTACACCGTGACGATGTTCGGATGGTTCAGGGCGGAGGCGGCCTGCGCCTCGTGAATGAACCGTTCGGGACTGGAAAAGCCAGCCTCATGCGCGATCACCTTCAGGGCGACCTCACGATTCAGCTCGGGGTCGTGGGCAGAATAAACTATACCCATTCCGCCCCGGCCGACAATGCCGGTGATGACGAACCGGCCGAGCGCAGCGCCATTCGGCAGGCTGCTGGAGGGTGAAGCGGTGACAAGACCCTCGGAATGCGCGATGTCGGGGAGAGCGCCCAAATCGGCGGCAGCCTCCATTTCATCCAGCATCGCCAGCACTTTGCTGGCGATTTCCCTGTCCGGCGCCGTAGCGTGGACATACCGCGACCGCTCCGATTCACCGAGAGGAGCGGCGGCCTCATAGATCGCGTACGCCAATTGCCAGTGCTCGTCCGTCACAGCCCTGGCCTCCCCGACAAGGCTTCCTCCAGCCAGTTTCGGGCGAAGCTCCAGTGGCGGGCAACGGTAGCGGTGCCGCAGCCCATTTCCCGGGCGATCTCCTCGCGCGTCAGGCCTTGGAAGACCCTCAGCTCCACCACGCGCCGGAGTGCGGGATTGATGACGGCGAGCCGGTTCAGAACATTGTCAACTTCAACAAGCGACTGTTCTGTAGGCGAATGCGGGCCAGGAAGGTCGGGAAGCTCAGCTTTTTCCGCGCGCCTCGAGAGGGGACGGGCATGATGGATCAGCAGCCGCTTCATCAGGTAAGCCGCCAGACCCAGGAACGCGGCCTTCTCATCTGCTCCGTCCGAACTGGCCGGGCGAAGGGCCTTGACTTTGACCAGTTCGAGATAGAGTTGATGCACCACAGCGGTGGGCTGGAGCGTGTGATCCGGACGCTCGGCCCGCATGCGCGCGGCGGCAATTCGCCGGAGCTCGGGGTAGAAAAGCTCGACCAGCCGGCCGGCGGCCTCATGGTCGCCGTTGCGAAAACTCGCCATCAGCCGGGCTACGGTATCGGGCTGAAGAGAGGTTGGGACCGTCACTTTGGCACCTAGTTTAACCCGCCCAAAGAAATTTTAAAAGGCACGATACAATCCCCCAGCCTGCTCTCCCATTACAGGATGAGAAGTCCGTAAAAACCCAGGATGGCTCGCGGAGGTCACACAATGAAAGAAAACTTTTACTCGCTCTTGGGCCGCTTCGTGCTGCCGAGTCTTGCCGTGTTGATTGCGTTGGCGCTGCTGGCGCCTGCCTTCGCTGCGGCGGATACAATCACTACATTCGATATCTCGGGGACCGCGTCAGCCAACGCAGGCCAAAGCTGCGGCAATGATTGCACGTTCTCCGGCACGCTTACTGTGGACGTGACTGCCGGGAGTTTAACTGCTGTAGACATCACGTTTCCGGGCCTGACGGCTTTCGACGACGTCTTCCAGAGCAATTCAGAATCTTCCCTCTGGACTGTCGGGGCCTATAACAGCACGAATGACATGCTAACGTTCGCCCTTACTACGAGCCCCACCGAAGGGTCGCTGGTTGGTCTCACCGGCGGTACGATCTTCGGCGCTGTTGTGCTGAGTACCACTACTAACCCGCCCTATCTCTTCAATGAGGGCCAGGGTAGCATCACCGCGCTGACGCCCGAACCATCTTCGTTGGTGCTGTTTGGGCTTGGGATGCTGGGGCTTGCTTTCGTCTGCCGCCCAGGGGCGCGGGCCTGAGCGCCGTAAGTGATTCAGCGTGCCGGCGCCGGCCATGACGCTGCCGCCACCGGCGGAAGCTCCGTATAGCAAGATACAGGGTAGTTACTCAGTTTGACGTAGGGGCGGCTTTACGCCGCCACATGGCGAGGTAAACTCGCCGTTACGAATTCAAATTGAGTCACTACCAGATACAGAGAATGCTTGAGGTTAGCCCGCGGTACGGCATCGAGTTTGTCTTACCAAAGATTTAGCGCCGGATTTCACAAATATGCCAAGGAGACAACCATTGTGAGTAAATTGTGGCAGATGTTCCTCTTGACCGTGGTGATTGGTGGCGCGGCATTCTTCGCTGGGCCGAAGATTTGGCCAATGGGGGCTGGCGTTCCCATGCCGCCGGCAAATCTTCTGCCCGCCTACATCGCGCTCGCGGCTATTGAGGCGCTGGCCTTCGGTTTTGCCGTGGCGTTCGCCGCATTCGGATGGCCGGTGGTTCGGGACTTGCGTCTTGGGCCGCGATGGCTTAACAAAATGCTGTTTGTCACCCTCACTTGGTTTTTGGGGAATTGGTGGTTCCACGATAATTTGCACATGCACGTCGGTCTTGATATGCATCGGCTCGTCTACATTGAATACGGCTTTCACATGTCCATGCTGACCTGCGCGCTGATCCTGGTTCTCAGTTTGATGCGTCTTGCAAGCCACGCAGAGGTCCGAAGAGACCGGCCCGAACATTTGCCGGAACCCTTTTCACAGCAAGACATTGACGTGACCGAGACTGCGGATTATGGCCAGCGGGTGATTAGATGACGCCGCTGGCTGCCCAGCCGGGCAGACTTGGCTGCAGTTGATCGGCGGGTAGCCCGTGAGGGGCAGAGGTTTACGCTATCAGTTTGTCAGTGCCGATTTAGATTTCAGCAGGGAGGAATAAGATGAGACTACAGATTCGAAGAGCAGCCTATTTTGCAAGCCTTGTTGCCTTCGCGGCGCTTGTTACCGCCGGAGCCGCGAGGGCCACCACGATAACTGTCTTCACGAATTTCACCGGCACTCCTTCGTTTAACACCTCAGATGCCCTCCCCGTCAGTGGTTCCGCTTCCGGCGATTTTGTGGAAGCCATGCCGTTTACTGCTGGTTCGACAGCGGACTTGGCGGATGCGGTTCTCGCTCTGGGGAACGAGTCTGCTGACGACAACAGCCCGATTACTTTGGATCTGGACTCGAACAGCGGCGGGGTACCGGGGACGATCCTGGCCACGCTGACGCAGCAGGGGACGATACCGGATTCCGATACGCCTGGCTTAGTGACCTTCGACTATAGCGGCGCGGGCGTCGAGCTCACTTCGGGCACGTTGTACTGGTTGGTCGCTGTGGAGACGGATGCTCATTCAATCCAGGAATGGTTCTACTCGAGCAGTGACACCGGCACCCGAGCTTTCACCGACTCCGCCAACGGTACGGGGTCGTGGCTGACACACTCCGGCACGCTGTCAGCATTCCAGGTGGATGGCACTACACCAACTCCGGCGCCTGAACCCGGCTCATTCACGCTGCTGGCGGTGGGATTGTTCGGCGGACTGGGCCTGGTTTGGGTAGAACGAAGACGCCGTGTTTCCGCGTAGCGCGGACTCCTGTCCGAAGTCCACGCTATCAGTTCGTCAGTGCCGATTTGGATTTCAACAGCGAGGAATAAGAAGATGAAGAAGGTTCTGGCATTTTTCTTCTGGCGTTTTCCTTTGATTCCACGCTCCCCGTTCTGTTAAGCTCACTTCCCCGTGCAGGGAACGCCTTACCTGTGCCTGACTCATCACTTTTCTCTGAAGGAGGAAAAATGAAGCTGAGGTATATCGCAGTACTCGCGTTAGCAGTGGCAGTTGGGTTCGCGTCCGCCGCCATGGCGGATGAGTTCAGTTTTTCATTTACCGGCGGAGGCATCACTGCGTCCGGTATATTCACCGTTTCACAGAGTTCGACGGCTGGCGTCGATGAGATCACCGGTATCAGTGGAACGTTCTCGGACTCGAACGTGGGTGTCTCCGGCGCGATTACCGGGCTGTACCAGCCGGTATCGTATGTGAGCAACACTCTCGCCACACCCGGCATTGCGGATACCGCAGGCGGCTTGTCCTACGATGACACGTTTTACCCGGCAGGAAACTCTCCCTTGGTCTGTTACGATCTCATCAACGGCGTATCCACGCTAACCTATCCATTTTCCGGAGGCGTGTTCGACATCTTCGGCGTGGCGTTTAACATTGCCGGACCCGGAAGTTACGTGGGTGAGCTGTGGAGCAACGGTGACGTGGGCGGCGGGCCTATTGTCTACGCAGCAGGCCTCGCGAACGCAACAAGCCTTGTTGACGATCCGAATGCTGATAGTGCAACAATACCCCCCGGAGAGTACGGCTCTCTGACCGTAAGCCCCGTGCCGGAATCTGGTTCGCTGGTACTAATGAGCATCGGATTGCTGGGCATCGCGGCGCTGTGGGCGCGCAAAATCGACCGGCTCCGGTCGCCGGGGATGTAAGAAGGCTTCACGGGTCCCGCCTGCTCGGGAAAGAGCTGGCCGAGATCGGATTCTGGCTCTTCGCAGTGCCGGAGTGAATGGGGAGATAAGGAGGACTGTACATGTCACAGCTGACCGCCGACCTGCACGTCAATCCTTCCGACGAGACGATCCGTCTTGGGCCACTTGCGGTTCGCTTCCTGATCACCGCAGAGAACTCCAGTGGCAGCATCGCGGCATTTGAAGTTATGGTCCCGGCGGCGCAACGGCTGGCCGCTCCGGCGCACAGCCATAACCACTACGACGAGACGATCTACGGCATCGACGGAGTGTTGACTTGGACTGTTGACGGAGAACAAATCGATGTCGGGCCTGGGCAGGCGCTATGCATTCCGCGTGGCGCCATTCACCGGTTCGACAACAACGGCAGCCAAGCCGTGAAGGTACTGTGCGCAGTCACACCAGCAGCGATCGGGCCGCAGTTTTTCCGCGAGTCTGCCGAGGTGATCAACGCGGCGGCCGGTGGTCCGCCGGACCGGGCGAAGATGGCCGAGATCATGCGCCGCCACGGACTCACGCCGGCTCCGCCTCCGGCTCGGGCGTAGAGGCTGGAGCATGTCAGAGCGCAATCGACACACCCGATTTGCCATTGCGGTTGGATTTAGATGACGCGCTACTCGTCCCTTGTGGAAGACTTGCCGAACATCTGGGGGGTTGGCAGCGAAGGCGCCGCTTTCGACCTCATGACTTCACGGACTCGACTCCGGAATAACTCAACCCGCCCTCTATTGCTCGCCTTCATTCGCGGCCGTCAGTTCTGTCCGAGGGGATGCGCGAGTGCCGGTGATCCTCTCCACTGACGTCCGTAATCTGTTACTTGAGTTGCATCGGGAGCTTGTTCCCGGCCTTCCTCAGCCTATCTGCCGTGCCGGTCACGGCTGATGGTCATCACACCCGGACGGCCTCCAACCCATGCCGCCAGCGATTCCGCCGAGCCTTCGGGGGCAAATTCACTGCCCGGCTCCGCTTCAGATCCACCACAATGGTCCCGAAACCTGGGCTATCCATCGACTGACTTATTATAGTACAAGTAAATATCTACAAATGTGTTGACTCATGATATACTCTCTTTTTGTTCGAGGAGTAAAGCCGACCTAAACAACGCCAATTTGACAAGGAGAGACTACAGTGCCAGAACCAGGGCCAGAATTATTATCGATAGCTCAGCAATTCTCAGGACTCCCAATGGACTCGTTAATCGGTGGACCCCTTAACGCCGCAGCTAACGCCAATGCTGCAATGGCATTGACACAGACCAAGTTCCTGCTAGACACGTGTTTCACAAAACAAACCACTGGGACTCCTCCAGTGGACTCCTATTCCCCAATCATGATTGAAATGTCCCTCACGAGAGGTGTA
Source organism: Terriglobia bacterium (assembly GCA_030040995.1). Classification (GTDB taxonomy): domain Bacteria; phylum Acidobacteriota; class Terriglobia; order UBA7540; family UBA7540; genus JASHON01. The sequence continues at coordinate 40,384 of JASHOS010000125.1, forward strand.
CTCACCCCGGGAAGTCCGGCACTTCCTGCGGGACCGGGCGGCAACCCGCCCGCCGTGCCCGCCCGCGACACCTCGATTCAGGAGGTCAAGACCACTTTCAATTTGCCGCTCTTGACGATCGTTCCGCTGAATTCATTAGCAGTCGATACGGTCGAGATCACTTTCGAAATGGAAGTAAAGTCCAGCTTCTCCGAAGAAACGTCAGAGGCGAAGGAGAAGGAGATAAAGGCGGAAACCAGCTTTGAGGCAAAGCTTGGCTGGGGTCCGCTAAGCGTCTCGATCAAAGGGTCCGCCAGCTACGATCAAAAGGACACTTCGACCCACAATACGCATTACGAGAAGAGCAATTCGGCCAAGTACGCGGTCAATGTACATGCCGGCCAACTTCCATTGCCTCAAGGTGTCACTACGATAATTCAAGCGTTCACAAACTGTATCCAGCCCATATCCATGCCGGCAGTGGTACCGTCAACACGGCAGGCGCTGCCCTCGTAGCCGCAAGGGTAGGAGTGAAGTGGGGACGTTCGCGTGTCTAGAAGCAACGTTGTGGAATTGAGGCAGAATGTCGCGTGCTGATTAAGGGTCGAGGCGGCGGTTCAACCCGATTCGTGGTTTATCAGGACCCTTATACGTGGGGTGCGATCCTGAACCGATCGAAGATTCCACGATCGGGAGGCGGCGTAGTGAACTATTTTTCCACTCCAGCGGAAAGTGTCGACTGTCGCCGGGATGTCCTTTTGAGGGGAGCCTATGCCCCAGCCTGAGTTGCAGAATCAACTGAGTATTGAGGCTCTGATCGCAGCGCCATTGGTTGCGGCTTCGAAGGCAAATGTGGTCATGGTAAGCGGCCAGACCAAGGCTTTGCTTGACAATTGCTTTCGCAAAAATAAAGACGACATTTACGAGCCCATCATGATTAAGATGTCGCTGACGAGGACATTCCTTCAGCCGGAAAACTCTTCGGCAGACGCGGAGTTCATCAAACCGTTTACGCTGCCTTTTTCTATCCCTCTCATCTGCCTGGTGCCGATTAACAATATTGTCGTTGATAAGGTCAGTGTCGAATTTGATATGGAAATAACTGCGGTCGCTCCAAAAGAACAGAAGCCTTTGCTGCCAGGCATAAATCCTGTAGTGGACGACAAAGCTGTTTTGCTCGGAAAAATCTCCAATAAGCCTTCAACCGCCAGGGATGCTCAGCCATCCAAAGAATCTTCTCACCTGAAAGTAAACATCAATGCGGGACCGCTTCCGTTACCGCTTGGCTTGCTTACCGTGCTGGAACTGTACTCGAAGTCTATACAACCAGTTGACCCTAAGAAATCGATACAACCCAGCAGTCTCTGAGACAACGACTTAGGTAGAAGCAGTGTTCTTACAAAGCGAACAAACTATTCCGTGCCCCGTATGTAAAACGGGCATCCCTTTTGACACCGGGCAGTTGTTACTGGGGACACGATTTGCTTGTCCCGGATGTGGGGCAGGAATCGGCCTCGCATCCGAGAGCAAAGATGTCGTCGTCAAGGCGCTGGCGGCATTTCAGGAAGAACGAGACAGACTTGGAGGGAAGAATTAATGGCTGGTCTAAGACGGGTTGTAGAGCTAATCAAAGCTCGGTTCACAAGAGCTGTGAACTGGCTGAGACCCGTTAAAATCGAGACGCTCCTAAGAATCGATCCACCTCTTGAAAACGAGGAAATTGCCGAAGGTGCAGCCGCAAGAAACAGTAAAGCTGCCCGTGTAAGCCTTACTCAGGAAAAACTGTTGTGGCACGCGAGCAGTTTCAAATCAAACTTTACAGAAACGAACGAGGTCGGGCTCGCGCACTTGCCGCCCGCAAAAGGGCTCCTGAATTTGGTCGATATTCTGTGTAAAGATACCTCTCAAAGCAATCAAGTATGATCAGTCTCAAGTCTTTCATCGCCGCGATTCAGGAAGCGATCATTCAGGCTGGTGATTCGCTGATGGACAAGAACATCGGCCTTCTGGATCGCTACTTTACCGAGAAAACGGAAAAAGCGACGGATGGGAAGGAACAGAAAGCGCTTGTACCGAAAACGGTGACGCTGGAATACCCTGCGCTAGACCAGAGCCTTGAAACTGTAATCCGCAAAGTCGAAGTTCCACTTATCACGTTGGTTCCGCTGACAACAGCGCGGATAGAAAAAGCCACACTGACGGCAGATTTCGAGATGGAACTAACCGATGGGCAAGTGCAACTCGATTTCTCGAGTAAACCGAGCCGCGGATTGTTCGGAAAGTCAAAAAGCACAATTGGACGTTTGGAGATAACAATTACTCCGCAGGACACGCCTGAAGGACTGAACACAGTTATCGAAGCTTACGAAAGGGCTTTGAAAGCACAAATACCTTTCTCGTAGCACAGAATTTCCTTCACATTTCTCTTCACCATCAAACCTCCGAGTAGCCCGTCATCCAGCCGGAACGCCTAATTGTCCGCGGACTCCTGATAAACATACCGCAATTACGAGGGACCTGTCGCTTTCATCTCGGCTCCCTCACTCGAGAAATATATTTCTAGGTTTCAAACCTGTAGTTAAGTAACAGCCAGCTTGTGTCAAAAGAGGTTGAGCCTATGAGCAACCGCCGACAAAACCGCCGGGTGGCAGTCGCTGCTTTCGCGCCCCCAGAACCCGGTTATGAAACGCACCATTTTTGTCGGGAAGCGTCGGCAACATTTGAGAGCGAAAGAGCTTCCCAGTGAGGGAGGGATCCATGGCCACGCGAGTAGGTCTGCGACGTATAACTCTGCCCGCATTCCTAGGTTTTGCTTTCGCTGGACTTGGGGCCTGGGGGACAGGACGAGCGCAAGTAAATCGGCCGCTGAGCACCACTTGGTCTCCTGGTGCTGTGCCCGGCGGTCACGGCATAGTCGTTCCGGCCTATCCAACTGTCAGTGGCAAACCGTTCACGGCGAAGAACGATTCACGCGCCTTGGAGATGGTGGATGGCGTGAAGGTGAAACCAGTAGCCCGTCTTGACAGGGGAGCTCGTTCACGGATAGGGGCAGGGGCGAACAGGGATTCCGCGTAGCGGACGGGCCTGCGACAACTTCGATTTCCTTGGAGTGCGGTAGCGCCAGCTACCGCCTTCGTCTCCTGCCGACTTGTGGCACGTGCTGCAATTTTTCTGTCTGGCACGCCGAGGGCACTCCAACCGCATCCGATTCAAGAGATGAGAGCAATTCGCGAAACATTCGACTGGGCCGGCGCGACTGCCAATAAATTCGCTGCTCATGGCCAGCGTGTCTCCCCGACGGTGCGCTCGAACATCGAGGCCTCACATTGGCGGGTAGCCTATTATACGGCCAAGTGAACCCAAGTGAATCGCTTGCCCTGGCTGCGCTACCATCTCGTTCATGCAAAAAACGCACGCTACGAGGCCGGCCGGTGAAAACGAGCCGAGTTACAATTTCCCACAGCGATGACGTGCTGCCGCTGAGGCAGAGGTTAAGGACGTGGAATCCTCCTGGTTTCAAATCGACTTGGCTTTGCCAGCAACCATGACCGCTGAGCTTCAGCGAGACATTATCACTGCAATACGCCCGCGATGGCACGTGACGGGCGTCGAAATGCGGCGCCTGGAAGAGGGAGTCTTTCGGCTCAAGCTCTCCATTGCATCAGGGAGAACGCCGCAGCAGAGTCCATCCAATGAAGAGCTAAAGGAATTCCGCGACCTCGTTGTGAGCCTAGTTGCGTTCTGCGCGATGGTTCCTGTCCACTTAAAAAGCAAGGGCATCTTTGATTTTCCTACCGATGAGAAACAGCGCCGCCAGACTTCACTTGGTCAGATGAATTACAAGGTGCCACCAGCCCCGTTGTCAAGCCTGGAGCCCCTAATACTGGGTCTGGCCCTTCCGCCGAAGTACGCATCCACCCTTCATTTTCTTTGGGAGGCGCTTAACTCCGAGCACCCTCTCTATCGGTTTATCAACCTCACTATTTCTGTCGAACTGCTTGTCCGGCATGACTCTCCCGTGCACGGGTCACGTCATCCGAGCTGCGGAGACCCGAAGTGCGGGTTCCAACTGAACATATGCCCGAAGTGCAGTCGAGCCTGGAAAATTCCTTCCCAACTGAGGGAGCGTGCCTTGTTTCTGATACCTGCGGATATCCTTGCGGATTTCATAGGGGCGAGGAACCAGGTTTTCCACGGTCTATCGGACGAACTGCACCACGAGTACGCCGCTAATCTCCGCAACCTGAATGCTTCACTGCTACTTGTGCTGAGGAATTACCTCGGTCGACAAATGGGATTGCCAGCAATTACTCGGGATCGGTTGGGCATTGCCCTGAACTTGCCTGAAGTCGAAATGACAGTCTTTTACAAACTCCCGTAACCAAGGGGCTAGCACGCATTGTTCAGGTTACAGGTTGCAATGGAGGAATGAGGCGGGTCGCAGGTCGCTAAAATGGACATTGCCGTCGACAACCCCCAAGTCGTGTTTTGGCGCGAATGAGAGACCAAAATCGGCCGGCCCTACCACGTGATCAACCCGCTCTTCGCACTTCCGTGCCGTTCTCGAAAATCGAAATGGGGCCATCGTGACTAACCTTGAGAGCCACGCCGTCGACGCTCGCAAAGGCGGCGGCGGACCGGGCTCCTTGCTGGCTCCTCGCGAGCCCGTCAGACAGTTTCAGAATCACGCCAGCGTTCAACACCATGCCCAAGGGACTGACCATCACGGCGCCATCAATTCTTGCGATCTGACAAAGGGCTTCAAGATCCACATCCGCGATATTGAAGAGATTTACACCTCCGAAGTTCTTCGCTATCCCTGGCGATCCGGCCGCCAGAGTATGATCGCCGTCCTGCGTTAGCACAAATAGAGCACCCTGGCGTCGTTCGGACAGCCGAACGGCGGCATTAGCGAGACGACTTGCAACTTCTGCAGGGAAATAGCGTGCGAGAATAGTCGACAGCGACGGGCCTGCCACCCGGTGCCATCCGCTGCGATTCCATTTCACAACGACATCTCGACAAAAGAGCAGAACCTCGCCATGCCGATTGACGACAATTGTCATGTCCCTTCCAACAAGGTGCTCATTTATCCGGCTGTAAGCCCTCGGAACTGCTTCCCAAGTGTCAGGTGTGTACTCGTCCCTGGCTGGACCTAAGACGATCCATGAAGTTGCGTATCCTGAGGAATTCACGACGTAGAAACTTCTGATTCCATCTGTGAGCAGATGGCTCGCCTTATCTCCCTTCAGTCGGCTTCGGAGGTCGAACGAAGGTTCAAATTCCGAAATCAAGCATTGGCGATTTTCCAACAGCGGCCTGAGCCGGTACCAGTTCCAGGTCGCTACTAGTCCCAAACGCACCGGCGCGCCTTCATATCGAAACGCACTTGCCTCTCTTGCGGTTCCGAGAAGGTCGAGCGCGTTGTATTTTTGGTTGCCTGCGTAAAAGAGCGACAGCACCAAATTATCCCAAAGGAATTGCTCTTCGCGAATAAGTTGGGCTTTAATGTCCCACGATTTCCCGGCATTCCGTGCGATCCGGGCACACATTCTCACGAAACAGCCAGCGACACGCCTGCAATACGCATCCTGCGACGCGAGACAAGAAAGGCAAAGGAAGGTTCGTCCGGTCTCCTCGTTGGGACCAGGCAACCTGATTAATAGGGATCCGTCGCGCTTACGTACGCTAGCTGCGCCGGGCACATTGTGGCTAGTGAAGGATTCAAGGCAAACCGGGTAGCCTAAGATATTTTCGAGGGCGGGTCGCAGGTATTCGTAGGTATCGTGCAGGCAGCTACCAAGGTTCCCAGCATGGCCAAATCTTAGCAATTCTTGCCCTCCCGCCGCCCTACAGCACCCGTCATCACACCGCACTTGGGGTCCGTTCGTCAAGTTCGATCCGCCGGTTTTGGCGGCCTGCCACATTGACGGTTAGTCGGCAAATCGCGCTCATCGGTAGCTCGAACAACCGCGGCCAGGGGCCAGAGGCGAGGTCAGGTCGTTTCCCGTCAACTTAACCCCTTCCGACGAACTTCTGAACGGCCCCGCATCCACGCGGCGTTGCGCGAATCGCGGAATGCTTGTTACGATTCGTCACTATGGAACTACGGACCTCTCCATACCTGCGCTTGCTTTTAGTTGGATTTGCGTTGGCCGCCTGTTGTGAGCTTCTACTGCCTCTTGCACATGCCGGCGGCGCGAGCCGAACGTTAGCTCTTAGCGACGACTTTACGTCAGCCAACCTAAGCGATTGGTCAATGCCCTATCCGAGCGACTGGGAAGTACTTTCTGAGAATGGTTTGCATTACCTCCACATGAAGCGCTCCCGCCCTCCCGGAATTCCCCGCCGGCCCTTGCAATTCGCGCGGCTGAAGAATGTTCAGGTCCGTAGCTTCGATCTGGAGGCGAATGTGCGGCGGGAAGGCGGCTCCATGATCGTCGTGTTCAACTATGTTGATCCGCTCCACTTCTACTACGTTCACCTGTCGGTGAATCCGGGGAGCCAGATCGCGGTTCACAACGGCATCTTCATTGTGAATGGCAGCCCTCGCCGGCGTATTGCAGGGATCGATGCTCCCGCCGCGCTTCCAGACCGGGCTTGGCACAAGGTGCGGATACTCCGCGATGCCCACACCGGCTCGATCAGTGTTTTTCTCGATCACCACATGAAACCGCTCTTTACCACAATCGATCGGACGTTCACGTGCGGCGGAATCGGTTTCGGCTCCTTTGACGAAACCGGCGATTTCACAAAAATCCGCCTGCATTCGAATGATTCAGCGTGCTCCACTACAGAAGGTCAGCTATAAACCAGCCCCAGGCCCCACCTTTGATATCCGCGGTGCGGGACTCGCCCCCGGGAGGTCATCCGTCGCTAGCCGAAGGTGATGTAGAGAGTCGGCTTACCGTCCCCTTAATTTCCGCCCCGGAAATCAATAGGGGTAGGG
>JASHOS010000126.1 GCA_030040995.1 Terriglobia bacterium
CTGCGTCCAGCCGCCGCCGATGCGCGGCCGTCGATGGCCTTGCCCTCCGCTCCGCCCTAAACGTTCGCCCTTCGGGCTCGCAGGGCTTCGCTCCGGGCAAGGCCATCGACGAAGACAAACACAAGAACAAAGACCAAAAGAAAAAGGGGACACTTCTAACGAGGTAAGAGAGGGGACATTTCTAAAGAGGCTTGACAACAGAGATGGCGCTCGTTGACAACCGGCGGCCGCTATGTTAATTAATTGCAGGAATCGGGCTGTTATGAACGTCGAAAACCATCAAGCCGCGTGGGATTTAGTGAAAGAAGCCTACCAATACCAGACGGGAGGGGATTACGAAATGGCCGTAGAGCTTTACAAGCGATCCCTCGATCTTCATCCCACCGCCGAAGCTTATACGTTTCTGGGCTGGACCTATCACTTCCAGGGGAAACTGGATGAGGCCATCGAAGAATGCAAGAAGGCGATCCAAATCGACCCGGAATTCGGAAATCCCTACAACGACATTGGCAGCTATCTTATCGAAAGAGGCCAATACGACGAAGCTGTTCCCTGGCTCGAGAGAGCCCTCCAGTCTCGCCGGTATGAATCATACCACTATCCCCATTACAATTTGGCCCGCGTTTACATAGCCAAGGAAATGTATCGCAAGGCATGCCACCACCTTGAGGCCGCTCTTCGGATCTGCCCGGAATACTCGCTCGCCACTCAGGCGCTTGAGCAAGCCCGCCGGGAAGTTCATTAAGCTGTATCCGCGGTTGCACCATGCCGGGGGTAATATACTGGGACATAAATCAACGGCGCCCGGCCTCTTGCAGCGCCGGCTCGATCCTCCCACGCACGGCGGGGCCGGCGTATTTCGCGGCTCTATGAGCGGCACTACAGGAAAGAGACATCGGTTATGAAAAATGAAAAGACGGTTGGCGTTCCGCGCCGGAAATTGTTAGCTCTGGGAGGCGCCTCGGCCGGCCTGGCGGCGCTCGGCGGCCGCCAGGCGCTGGCATCGGCGAACGGCCCGGACACAAACGGCCTCTATCCCCAAGAGCTTTCGCTCGCGCTGCTGCGCAATTATCGCACTGCCAAGGCTTCCAGCTACGATCGGACGGGCGGAAACGCCGACTATCGCGCACTCCAACCCGGAAAGACTCTGACTCTGCTCCGAACCAGCGGTCCGGGCATGGTCAGCCACATCTGGTTCACTATTGCGTCTCCGGACGAGCAGCATTTAAAGAAGCTGATCCTTAGAATGTTTTGGGATGGTGAGGCAAGCCCGAGCGTGGAGACGCCCGTCGGTGATTTCTTTGGATTGAGCTTGGGTGAGTATTTTCTATACCAGTCCGCGCTCTTAACGGTTGCTCCCTTGAAAGCTCTCAACGCGTATTTCCCAATGCCGTTTCGAAGATCGGCGGAGATCACGGTCACGAGCGAGAGCGAGCAGCCCGTCGAGGCTTTTTATTGGAATATCGACTATCAAACTTTACCGGCACTGCCCGAACATGCCGCTTATTTCCATGCGCAATACCGCCAGGCTGCGCCCTGCCCCGGATGGAAAACCGCGGAGGAAAAGAATCTTGATGGGAAGGACAACTATGTTTTTATGGAAGCGACAGGGCGTGGGCACCTTGTGGGCGTTACGCAGGGTGTGGTCCTGAACCAGGACGGGTGGTGGGGCGAGGGCGATGATATGCTCTTTATCGACGGCAGCGCAATGCCCGTCACCAATGGTACCGGCTCCGAAGATTATTACAACGGCGCCTGGGATTTTGGAGGCAAGGAATTTCACTACCCCTACAACGGAGCGCCCTATACCTCGAACCCGTTCTCAATCGGAGGCCGCTGGTGTGTGTATCGCTGGCATCTTGATGCTCCGCTCCGGTTCGAAAGCTCCGCTCGCTTCACCATTGAGCATGGCACGGGCAACAACCGGTCTGACAATTTCTATTCCGTTGCGTACTGGTACCAGACCGAGCCGCACGCGGAATTCCCGCCTCTGCCGCCGGTACGCGCCCGGATTCCGAAGGTTTTTGCAGTCCCTGACGGCGCCGCGCGCCTGGTTCCGTAGAGCTCGCTAGCGCAAAGTCGCCGGTTACGGAATAATAGAGTTTAACGAACGCTCCAAATACTTCGTTGCGTAAATTGGCGCTATAACGCGAGCTATCGGTCGGTTATGCCGCTTTGCGGCAGCCGAAGAGGAAAGGTAGCGCAGACCTGCGTTTTTTGGCAGGTCTGCGGCTTTTATCCCCGGAACTCGAGAAAAACCGCAGACTCTCTGAAATGCGAGAGTCTGCGCTACCCGGCTTTGTGGCAGCCAAAGGGGAAAGGTAGCGCAGCCAAGCGCTAATCATATGGCCTCAAAATCTTCGCGTCGCGACAAGAAGCCGGCGGTGAGTGCGATGGAGGAAAACCTTCAGGCCGCGCGCAAGCACTTGCTGGAGCTGCTTTGCGGCGGCGGCGCACACGTGAGCTTCGATGAAGCAGTGGCGGGGATTCCCGCGAGACTCCGGGGAACAAAACCTTCCGGCGCGCCGCATACGGCTTGGCAGCTTCTCGAGCACCTGCGAATCGCCCAGTGGGATATCCTGGAGTTCAGCCGCAACCCTAAGCATGCTTCCCCGGAGTGGCCCGCCGGATATTGGCTTGCCACTGAGGCTCCGCCAGACACTCAGGCGTGGGACAAGAGCGCTCGGGCTTTTCGTCGAGACCTCGAAGCGATGAAAAAGCTTGTGGCCAGCCCTTCTACGAAGCTTTTCGAGCGGATTCCCCACGGTAAGGGCCAGACGGTCTTTCGCGAAGCCCTACTGGTTGCTGACCATAACGCGTACCACATTGGGCAGCTCGTGCTCGTGCGCCGGCTGCTGCAGGCGTGGAAGAAATAGAGCAGAAGGGCGGAGAATCCAGTGGAGAGGATCGCTTGCAAGATGAAGGCGAGTGTGGAAAGGGTAGGAAGCTTCAGCTCCCGTAAACTCAGGATCCCGGCGACTGCAGTTCTGATCGCTGGATTGGCGCTCTCGCTGGCCCGGTCACGCAGCGTTCACGCGGCCGGCCAGAACCCGGCGAGCCAGGAAGAGACCGTGCAACGCGCCACGCTTTCGAACGGGTTGCGCGTGGTCGTCGTGCGCAATACGCTCGCGCCTGTTGTCAGCACGATGATGAATTATCTGGTGGGCTCAAACGAGTGTCCACCCGATTTCCCGGGAACGGCGCATGCGCAGGAGCACATGATGTTCCGCGGCAGTCCCGGCCTCTCGGCGGACCAGTTATCGGAAATCTCCGCGGCGGTGGGCGGCTCGTTTGATGCGGATACCCAGCAGACCGTCACGCAATATTACTTTACGGCACCTTCAGAGGACCTGAAGCTGGTGCTCGAGATCGAAGCCATCCGCATGCAAGGCGTGGACGATACGGACGCTTTGTGGAAGAAGGAACGGGGAGCCATTGAACAGGAGGTGGCGCAAGACCATTCAAATCCCTTCTACCTCTTCTATCTCAAAATGCTGCAAGCTCTGTACGATGGGACGCCGCTCGCGAACTCCGGACTCGGCACCCGCCTCTCTTTCGATAAAACCACCGGGGCAATGCTTAAGAAGTTCTATGACGAATGGTACGCCCCGAACGATGCCATCCTGGTGATCGTGGGAGATGTGGAGCCGCAGGAGGCGCTGGCGGAAGTGAAGGATCTTTTCGGGAAAATTCCCGCCAAAACGCTTCCCGCCCGGCCGGAAATCCATCTTCAGCCGGTCAAGCCCGAAACCTTGAATATCCCGTCGGATTTCCCATTTGGCGTAGCCGCCATCTCTTTCCGCCTGCCGGGAACAGACAGCCCGGACTATGCGGCGACGCAAGTGCTCAGCGACGTCTTGAACAGCGAGCGGGGCACTCTCTACGCGCTTGTTCCGGAAGGCAAGGCGATCTTCGCCGAATTTGAAGGTCAGTCGCTGCCCCAGTCCGGATTGGCCATCGCGCTCGCCGGGTATCCGCGTGGGGCGGATTCAAGTGCGCTGATGAGCGAAATTCACAATATCCTTGCCGATGACATTAAGAACGGCTTCCCTCCGGACCTCGTCGCCGCCGCGAAGCGGCACGAGATCACCGATGAGGAGCTGCAAAAGAATTCTGTTTCCGGGCTCGCCTCCGAGTGGTCGCAGGCCGTCGCAGTCGAAGGAAGGCGCTCACCGGAAGACGACTTGGAAGCCATGGAACGCGTCACCGTGCAGGAAGTCGACCGCGTTGCCCGGCAATACCTGAACCTTAATGACACCATCACGGCCGTTTTGCCGCCTCAACCTTCCGGCAAGCCTATTTCGCGGAGTTCGTTTGGAGGCGCCGAATCGTTCGCGCCGCAACACGTGAAGCCGGTTCCGCTGCCCACTTGGGCGTCGCAGGCGTTGGCCAAGCTTACCATTCCCGAACTTACCATGGACCCTACGGTGAGGACCCTTCCAAACGGCATCAAGCTGATCGTCCAACGCGAGTCCGTGAGTGACACCGTGAGCGTCTACGGGCACATCAAAAACAACTCTGACCTGGAAGTACCGCAAGGGCAAGAAGGCGCAGGCGGGGTGCTGGATCAGCTTTTCTCCTTTGGCACAACCACGCTCAATCGGATTGAGTTTCAGAAAGCTTTGGACGATATCGGCGCCGACGAGTCCGCAGGCTTGGACTTCTCTTTGCAAGTGCTCGCAAATCAGTTCCAGCGCGGAGCGCAGCTTTTGGCGGATAATGAGCTGCACCCTGCATTGCCAGCCCGGGCGTTTGCAATTATGCAACAGCAACAAGCCCGCTACGTCGCCGGGCAGCTTCAGAGTCCAAGGTACCTTGCCGACCGCGCCCTTGACGAGGGTCTCTATCCAAAGGGCGATCCCGCTTTGCGGCAAGCAACCCCGGCTACGGTTTCATCACTGACCCTCGGCGATATCAAAAATTATTACCAGCACGCCTTCCGGCCAGACTTGAGCACGATCGTCGTTGTCGGAAACGTGACGCCGCAGGAAGTAGAATCCGTGATCGAAAAATATTTCGGAAGTTGGACCGCCTCAGGTCCGAAGCCGCCCACTGATTTATCGCCGGTGCCCCTCAACAACCCGTCCGCCACGACGGTTCCGGACAAAAGCCGCGTACAGGATTCGGTGATGCTCGCGGAAACGCTGGGCATCAATCGATTCAGTCCCGACTACTATGCCCTGCAATTGGGTAATGAAGTATTGGGTAGTGGTTTCTACGCCAGCCGGCTGGGCCAAGACCTGCGTGAGACGACCGGGCTCGTCTATTATGTCGGGTCGTCGCTCAATGCCGGTAAAGCGCGGAGCACTTACGAAGTGAGTTACGGCTGCGATCCGCCCAACGTCTTCAAAGCGCGCACGGTTATTGTGCGCGACCTGAAAGCGATGCAAACCGCTCCCGTAAGCGCCCACGATCTTGACCAAGCAAAAGCACTTCTCCTGCGCAGTATCCCGCTCTCCGAATCGAGCGTAGACAGCATCGCCGATGGGTGGATTTCACGCTCGGATACTGGCCTGCCGCTTGATGAGCCCATCATTGCGGCGCGCCACTACCTGATCTTGACGGGTCCCGAGGTGCGGGCGGCCTTCGCTAAATGGATCCGCCCAACAGGTATGGTGCAGGTGGTGCAAGGCCCAAACCCGCAGTAACCAGCAGGCTATGGGGCTTTAGTCACGTTATCGGCTTGAGGGCCTTTTTGCCCTTCCACCAGTTCGAACTCGACCGCGTCACCCTCCTGGAGAGTCTTGAATCCGTCCATCTGGATGGCCGAGTAGTGGACAAACACGTCCGGTCCGCCGTCCCGCCCAATGAAACCATAGCCCTTGGTGTTGTTAAACCACTTCACCTTTCCTTGAATTTTCGGCACTTCCATCCTCCTTATCAACTTCACACCCAATTCAATCCAACTGCCTTTGGCTCGCCCGGGAGCCAGTGCTTGGCTGCGTAAACCAACGCAGATAAATAATACGGCAGCCGCATTCTGTCAAGAGGGAAATTGAGACCCTGTCAAGCCTCTTTAGAAATGTCCCCTCTCTTACCTCGTTAGAAGTGTCCCCTTTTTCTTTTGGTCTTTGTTCTTGTGTTTGTCTTCGTCGATGGCCTTGCCCGGAGCGAAGCCCTGCGAGCCCGAAGGGCGAACGTTTAGGGCGGAGCGGAGGGCAAGGCCATCG
>JASHOS010000127.1 GCA_030040995.1 Terriglobia bacterium
AGCCGCTGCCCTCTCCCTCGGGAGAGGGTGGACCGCGGCCGGCGCTTTCTTCAGCCGGCGCGGGCCGGGCCTGCGCCCACCGAAGGTCGCTTACGCTCCAGAGCTTCAGCGACGGAGCGGCTCCTGCCCGCAGGCGGGTGAGGGGTAATCAAAAACCTTGCCAAAAAAACAAGAAATCACGACCTTGCAATGCAGACTTCGTGCTTTTCGAAGCTAGAAATGCCGCAGAGTCTCGAAAGGCGCGAGACTCTGCGCTACCTGTGCCCTGACCGGAGGGGAATATGAGATTTCTCCACTCGCTTGGTTTCCGGATCGCTACCCTCTTTCGTCGTTCGCAGATAAACGCAGAGATGGAGGAGGAGCTTCGATCGCATATCCTGTATCGCGCGGACGACCTTGAGCGCTCGGGTCTCTCTCGCGCTGAAGCCGAGCGCCGGGCGCGCATCGAATTCGGCGGCTACCAAAAATTCAAAGAGCAATGCCGCGAAACGCTCGGCTTGCGGTTGCTCCGAGAGCTTATTGCCGATGTGCGCTATGGCCTGCGCCAACTCCGCCGGAACCCCGGCTTTACCGCCGTCGCGGTAATCACGCTCGCGCTCGGCATTGGCGCCAGTAGTGCGATTTTTAGCTTCATGGACACAACGCTCCTGCGTCCGCTTGCCGGCATCCATAATTCCCATCGGCTCGTTAGCGTATACCGTTTTTACATGTATCAAGGCCAGCCGGACTTCGATTCACTCTCGTATCCCAACTTTGAGAGCATTCGCGATGAGAACACCGTATTCTCCGGACTGTTCGCTTATCGTGATAAGTCGGTTGACCTGGGCGGGCAGCGTGAGGCCGAGCGGGTCCAGGGTGAGATGGTGACCGCCAATTACTTTGATGTGCTGGGCGTGAAAATCCCGAGTGGGCCCGGTTTTCTGCCGGAGGAGGATTCAGTTCGAGGAGCAAGAGCCGTCGCCGTGGTGAGCTATAGCCTGTGGAAACGGCATTTTGGATTGGACCCATCGCTGGTGGGCAAGACAATCCGGATTAATAACCACCCCTTTACTGTTGTTGGAATCGCCCCACGCAGTTTTCTAGGCGTCACAGTGGGAAACCCCGTGGATATCTGGGTGCCCTTGAGTATGGCAGGCGAAGTGTGGCCCTGGCCGCTAGGCGATTGGCGCCACGTCCGAGATGATAATTGGCTTAGTGCGGTTGGGCGATTGAAACCCGGCGTCAGCATCAAGCATGCAGAGGCGGAGATGCGCGTGATCGCACGTCAGCTCGAACTCGAAGATCCCAAAGCGAACAAGGGAGTCACAGTCGGCATTTATCCCCGCGTGGGAATGGACCCAGGTTTACGCGGCGAGCTCAGAAGCGACACGGGATTGCTCATGGGAATTGTCGCCCTCGTGTTGCTGATTGCTTGCGCGAATGTGGCCAACCTGATCCTGACCCGATCGGCAGCTAGGGGCAAGGAATTTGCGGTTCGGCAGGCTGCTGGAGCGACGCACGGCAGACTCATTCGCCAATTGCTGACCGAGAGCGTATTGGTTGCTCTGCTGGGCGGGGGTGCCGGCCTGATCGTGGCGTTGTGGGGAGCGCGTTCCATCGCCGCTTTCCCGGTGATCCGGGAATTCTTTCCCGTCGTTGATCCCCATCCAGACGCGCGAGTGCTTGCCTTCACGCTCCTTGTAGCCACCGTAGCCGGCATCGTGTTCGCCATCGCGCCGGCACTGCGATGCTCGCGACAGCATTTGTCCGCTACGCTCAAGGAAGGGCAGCCTGAGGGCGGCTATCGCAGATCACGAACGCGGAGCGCGCTGGTGATCTCCCAAGTCGCTGTTTCGTTGATGCTTCTGATTGGCGCGGGTCTCCTGTTGCGGACTTTTCGGAACTATCTTGTGATCAGCCCTGGTTTTGAAGTTAAAAACATTTTGATGATGTCCTTCGACCTGGGCCTCGAGGGTTACAAGGCGCCGCGAGGCAAAGCGTTCTTCGATGGGTTGGTCAGCAAGGTGGAAGCGATTCCTGGCGTCAGTTCAGCCTCGGTGACGTTAGAGCCGCCCGTGAGCCTGGACGCGTATGGCGCAGCCATCGTTGCCCAAGGGCGTGAGATCTCCCAGCAAAGGCCTTGGGTGGCCGTCCACTACTCTGTGGTTACACCCAGCTATTTCCAAACGCTTGGCATCCCGGTTCTCCTCGGCCGTGGATTTGGTGAAGAGGATGGCTCTGGCGCACCGCTCGTCGCAGCAATCAACGAAACCATGGCTAGGACGCTCTGGCCGCATACGAATCCCGTTGGTGAAGGCTTCTGGATGTCAGAGAAGCCGGGCCAGGGACCGTTTATTCACGTCGTCGGTGTCGTGAAGGACAGCAAGTATAGGTCCTTAGGCGAGAAGCCGATACTTTTCCTCTACCTGCCACTGGCGCAGAAATATGAGCCTACCATGACACTGCTAGCTCGCACGGCGTATCGCCCTATGGGCGCCCTTCCGTCCGTCCGGCGGGTCGTCCGCTCGCTCGATCCTCGCTTGCCCATCGCGGATGTAGCCACAATGAACGAGCACGTGGAGTTGTCTCTTGGAGAACAGAGGATGATGTTGACTCTTGCCAGCGCCTTTGGCCTGTTGGCGCTTGTACTAGCGGTCGTCGGGATCTATGGAGCCATTTCCTACGCCGTGGCCCAGCGCACGCACGAGATCGGCATCCGCATGGCGCTAGGCGCACGGAAAGGCGATGTGCTCGGACTCGTGGTGGGCCAAGGCGCCATTCTTGCGCTGATAGGTGTTGGAGTCGGAATTGCGGGCGCGCTGGTTCTCACACGCTTCTTGTCGAGCCTGCTCTATGGCGTCAAGCCCACCGACCCGGTGACGTTTGTGGCAGTTTCGCTCGTTCTGGCCGGTGTAGCTTTACTCGCTTGCTATATCCCGGCGCGGCGGGCGACTAAGATCGACCCGATGGTGGCGCTGCGCTATGAGTGATGCGGTGATTCGTGGTTCGTGATCAGCCGGGTAGCGCAGACCGTCCGCTTTTGCGGCCTGCGGCTCTTCCTGAAGGGGGGTAGCCACGGCGAGCGCTTTTTTCGCCGTGGGCCTTTCGCTGACAGAAAAGCCCACGGCCAACCAAAAAGCGGTTGACCGTGGCTACCGCGCGAAGCACCAGGCCCATTGCCGATATTCGACAAACGCCGTAGACCTCAAAGGCGGAGATCAGCTACCAACTGGCAACCTGCCACGTTTCCTGAATGGATGATTGCATTTTGGCTCCGCCCGCCCGCTATCACTGGGTGATAACGAATGTTAGGGCCACCGAATCAGGAGAGATCAGGCGTTCGATCGCTTCGACGGTAACGACGATTCCCCGCTGTTTGCAGATTTCCCGTATTGCGTCAGCCCCCCTTCTCATGTTGACATCGCACAAGAGCTGTGAGATATTTATGTGCATCAGCCACAGGAGATGACATGATCCAAACAAAGTCGGAGGTCCTTCAAGGCACGCTCGATCTTATGGTGCTGAAAACGCTTGCGGCGATGGGTCCCCTACACGGATATGGGATTGCCCGCCGCATTGAGCAACTGAGCGAGGATGTACTGCGGCTCAATCAGGGAACGATTTACGCCTCGCTGGTTCGCCTGCTGCAAAAGGGGTGGATTTCGGCTGCTTGGGGCGCTTCGGAAAACAACCGCAAGGCGAAGTTCTATTCCATCACCAGGGCAGGGCGAAAACAGCTCAATGCTGAGACAGAGAACTGGAAAAGAATCTCCGCGGTCATAGGCCGCGTGCTGCAACTTGCAGAACGGATGTAGCGCCGGCATCCTGCCGGCCTTGGAAGATGCCACCGAGACGGCACAAGACCGAGCGTCCGTCAATTCTAAGCGCTGAGGCGGGAGGAAAAGCCCACGGCGAGAAAGACGCTCGCCATGGCTACCCTCTCGCAGAACGGAGTTAAGTCGATGTTTAATTGGCTGAAGGTTCTGGGTTCGCGAATTCACGGATTGCTCGCTCGCCGGGAGATCGATCAAGATTTTCGGCAGGAACTCGATGCGCATCTCGAGATGCTCACCGAGGAGAACATCCGTCGAGGCTTACCGCCGGAGGAAGCCCGCCGCACCGCCAGGATGCGATTAGGCGGTTCCAGCCAACTTCGGGATACACACCGCGAGCTATGGGGCCTGCCGTGGCTCGAAACCTTCTTCCAAGACATTCGCTACGGTGCGCGGCAACTACGCCGTAATCCCGGGTTTACTTGGGTAGCCGTGATTACACTGGCACTCGGTATTGGCGCGAACACAGCGATCTTTAGCCTACTTGACGCCGTGATGCTGCGCTCGCTGCCCGTGCGCGATCCCTCACAGCTTGTTGTATTCACTTGGAGGGCGCGTCACTTACCCGCATACACAGGCTACAGTTCATACAGCGATTGTTTCACCAACATCAGCCAAGTGAATCCTTCCGGCTGCTCATTCCCGCTTCCCATCTTCGACAGGATGCAGTCGGAGACGAAGGCGTTTTCCAGTGTCACCGCGTTTGCTGGACCCGCATCCCTCGAGGTTACCGGGAACGGCCCCCCGAGTATCGCTCACGGCGAAGTTGTATCCGGGAGTTTTTTCCCCACTCTGGGTGTTCCAGCCGCAATCGGCCGCACAATTGATCCTCAAGACGATTCTCCGGATGCGACGCCAGTCATTGTCCTCAGCCACGCCTATTGGCAAAACGCGTTCGGGGGCGTGCGCTCGGCAATTGGACGCACAGTTGACCTAAACAACGTTCCGTTCACCATCGTCGGCGTCACGGCGCCAAGCTTTGCCCGTCTCGCTCCGGGCAAGTCGGAGGACTTTTGGCTTCCCATTGCGATGGCAAAGCGGCTGCACCCGCGGGATAGGAACGACATTGGGAGTTGGTCCTGGGTGATGCTCGGGCGGCTTAAGGACGGCGTTTCGCTCGGAAGGGCTCAAGCGGCCGCAAACCTAATTTTCCGCGACGAAGTCCTGCACGGAGCGAAGCCGCTTTCTAAACCCCAAGACGATCCCGCCGTAGCGCTCCTTCCAGCCCAGGAAGGCCTTACCGGCTTCCGTTGGCTGTTTTCCCAACAACTTCATGACCTGATGTTTGCTGTCGTCCTGATTCTGCTGATCGCTTCGGCTAATGTGGCTGGCTTGTTGCTCGCGCGGGCAACGACGCGCGTCAAGGAGATGGCGGTGCGGCTAGCTGTGGGTGCGGCGCGTGGCAGAATCTTGCGCCAGCTTCTTACCGAAAGCGTGATGCTCTCGGCTGCAGGCGGGACGCTGGGAATCGTCCTGGCTTACTGGTGCGTGGATGTTATCACTGAGCTGATTTGGCACAGCGCAGGCAACCACTTTTCATTCGCGGTTACGCCGGATTGGCGCATCCTCGTCTTCACGATTGCGGTTTCATTCCTTACCGGGATTCTCTTCGGCTTTGTGCCGGCTCTCAGTAGCACACGGCTGGATTTGAATCTCGCGCTGAAAGAAGGCGCGTCCACAGGCGGACAACCGCGTTCGCGGCGCAGGTTTCGCGCCGGGAGCGCCCTTGTCATAGCCCAGGTCGGGCTTTCGATGACTGTTCTCGCTGGCGCGGGCCTACTCTTCCGCACGCTCCGCAATCTTCGTGACCTGAATCCAGGCTTCGACACGCGCAACGTCTTAGTCTTCGGACTCGACCCGACCTTGGCGGGCTATAAAGATGCTCAAATTCAGAACCTCTATCGCAGCGTGCGCAACCGGATTGCTGCATTGCCCGGTGTCCTTTCTGCGAGTTACTCATTCCCCGCGCTGCTGACGGGTGGCCTCTCGACGACGGTCGTCCAGATCAGAAGACTCGGAAGGGAAGGGATGCCGGTTGACATCGTTAATACAGGGCCTGGTTTTTTCCACACGATGCGCATCCCGTTGCTCACAGGCCGCACGTTTACAGCGGTAGACTACGGGCAGGCCGCCAAAGGAGACATGGCTGCGAAGCCTTCTGAACAACCTGCTGGTTCGGCCGCCTCTAAGCCGCGCGCGAAGCGGTCGAAATTGGCCGCCGCGCCAACTTCCGTGCTCGTCAACGCGATGTTCGTGCGCAAATATCTCCGAACCCATAACCCTCTCGGTGAGATTATTTCTATTGATCGACCTTTGGAAATTATAGGGGTGGTGGCGGACACGAAGTACGATGACCTGCGCCGTAGCATCCACCCAGCCGTTTACGTCCCAGTGACAGGTGGAGGGGCGTATTTCGAATTGCGCACGGCTGGAAATCCCGCTGTGTTTATCCCTGCAGTCCGGACTGCCGTCGATCATGTTGACAGCCATCTTCCTCTGTTCGACGTCCGTAGCGAATCGCAGAACGTCGATGCCCTGCTGATGCAGGAGCGTCTCGTTGCGCGTCTCGGGAGCTTCTTCGGGACCCTCGCCGTCGTGCTGGCATGCGTAGGTCTTTATGGCTTGCTGTCTTACGAAGTTACGCGCCGCACACGCGAAGTGGGTCTTCGGATCGCGCTGGGCGCGCAGAAGAGCGACGTCCTCAAGATGGTCACTGGACAGGGGTTGAACTTGGTCATTATCGGCGTGGCCATCGGGATCGTCGGTGCGCTCGGACTAACTCGCTTTCTGTCAAGCCTGCTCTATGGTGTGAAGCCCACCGATCCGCTGACGTTTGTGGCGGTTTCACTCATTCTGACCGGCGCCGCACTGCTTGCGTGCTATATCCCGGCGCGGCGCGCGACCAAGGTCGATCCGATGGTGGCGCTACGGTACGAGTAAGGCCGTGGTTCGTGATTAGTGGTCCGTGGTCCGTGGCCCGTGAAGCGGTGGGCGGTAGCCACGGCGAGCGTGTTTCTCGCCGTGGGCTTGTCCATGTCAGACGTTCACCGCCGTCTTCGGCTGCACGATCAGATTTTCTACGTGACGGTCAAGCTTTGAGGCGTGGCTACATACAATTCAATCCCGTCCCGAGAGATTTTGTTCTCGTGTACCGGCTCTCGCTGAGACTGTTTGCTGATAGCTGACCGCTTGAGGCGCTTGCCACCCATCGTCCCCTATCCGCGACGGATCGCCGAACTTCTCCCCTTGACTATCGACAATTACAGGGATAGAATGGGCTGTCGATAATTGAGAGGAGTGGAAATGGGCAAACCGACAGATCTGGTCCAAGGGACGTTGGACCTGTTAATTCTTAAAACTATGGCTCTCGAGCCGATGCACGGATGGGGCATCGCTCAGCGTATCCGGCAGGTCTCGAAAGAAGTGCTCCAGGTGAACCAAGGGGCGCTCTACCCCGCGCTCCACCGCCTTGAGCAAAATGCGTGGATCAAAGCGAAGTGGGGCGAGTCCGAAAACAATCGCCGGGCGAAGTTCTATTCGCTGACGCCCGCGGGGCGCAAGTACCTGGAGCGGGAAGAGGCGAACTGGAAGAGGCTGTCGGGCGCCATTGGGCTTGTCCTGGAAACGTCTTAAAAAGCTCTCAGCAGTCAGCCATCAGCAAGCCACGTAGCGCGGACCTCCGCTGTTGAGGTCCGCGGCTTGTCGCGATTTCAGGGAAAAACCGCAGACCTGCAAGAAAACGCAGGTCTGCGCTACCCCATAGGCCGGGAATGATTTCTGAAAGCTGAGAGCCGTTATCGTGCGCTGGATACACAAATTTCCACTTCGCCTCCGCTCACTGTTCCGCAAGAAGCACGTCGAAGAGGAGCTAAGCGATGAACTTCGGTTTCATCTGGAAAAGCTGGCGGAGGAGAACATCGCGCGAGGGATGGCGCCGGAGGAAGCGCGTTACGCCGCGCGGCGCGAGCTCGGCGGGATCGAGCAAATCAAAGAGGAGTGCCGCGACATGCGCCGAGTGAGCTACGTTGAGAATTGTTTGCAGGACATCCGCTACGGGCTGCGTCGACTTCGCCGAAGTCCCGGATTCACGGCCGTCGCTATTATCACGCTGGCGTTGGGCATCGGAGCGAACACGGCGATTTTCAGCTTGGTGGATGCGGTGATGCTCAAGTCCCTCCCGGTAGCAAATCCCAAGCAGCTCGTCCGCCTT
>JASHOS010000012.1 GCA_030040995.1 Terriglobia bacterium
TGCTAGGCCCAGTAGTTCCGATCCAGCGAGCGGTACTGAATGGCCTCCGAGATGTGCATCGATCCGATCGATTCGGCGCCGTCGAGGTCGGCGATGGTGCGGGCGACCTTGAGGATGCGATCGTGGGCGCGCGCGCTCAGCCCCAGCCGGTTGACGGCGTCTTCGAGCAGCTTTTCGCATTCTGCGGAAATCGCGCAGTACCTGCGGATCAGGCGCGGGCTCATCTGGGCGTTCGAGTAGACTTTTTCGCCCTGATAACGCTGAAGCTGGCGCTGGCGCGCCTTGATCACGCGCTCGCGGATTTCCTCCGAGCTTTCCCCGCCCGAGTCGTCGCGCAGCTCGCGATATTTCACCGCCGGCATATCGATGTGAATATCAATACGGTCCAGAAGCGGGCCGGAAATTTTAGAAATGTATCGCTGGATCATGGGAGGCGTGCATGTGCACTGGCGCGAGGAATCGTTGAAGAATCCGCACGGGCAGGGGTTCATGGCGGCGGCGAGCGTAAACCGGGCGGGAAAAGTGAGGGACATCGAGGCACGCGCAATAGTTACGGAGCCGTCTTCAAGGGGCTGCCGAAGGACCTCGAGGACGTTGCGCTGAAACTCGGGCAGCTCGTCTAAGAACAGGAGGCCGTTATGGGCCAAGCTCACCTCGCCGGGCCGTGGAACGGCCCCGCCGCCAATCAGGCCGGCGTCGGAGATGGTGTGGTGAGGGTTGCGAAACGGCCGGATGCCCACCAATCCTGCGCCGGATTCAAGCACGCCCGCGACGCTGTGTATCTTGGTTGTTTGGATCGCTTCGTCGAAAGTAAGGGGCGGGAGAATCGTCGGGATCCGCTTAGCCAGCATGGTTTTTCCCGCGCCCGGCGGCCCGATCATCAGGATGTTGTGACTGCCGGCGGCCGCTACTTCAATGGCCCGCTTGGCGTGAAGCTGGCCCTTCACATCGCGGAAGTCCACGGCCGATTGGCTGGCTCGCGCCAGCATCTCGCGCGCGTTCACGCGCTCCGCAACAAATTCCCGAGTTTCGTTAATCAGATCCAGCGCTTCGGGAAGCGACCGGACGCCAAACACATCAACCCCCTGTACCACCGCAGCTTCCTGCGCATTTTCGACTGGCAAGACAAGCTTGCGAATTCCCTTCTGCCGCGTCATTGCGGCGATGGAAAGCGCGCCTTTAATGGGCCGCAACCCGCCGTCCAACGAGAGTTCGCCCATAAAAACGTGCTGTTTCAAGTCGTTCTTGAGCAACGCCCCAGTGGTGCCTAAGATGCCCAACGCAATGGCCAGGTCAAACCCCGACCCCTCCTTTTTCACGTCGGCGGGCGCAAGGTTGACGGTGATGTTCTGAAAGGGAAAATCGAGACCGCAATTTTTGATGGCGGATTTAATTCTTTCCCGGCTTTCCCGGACGGCTGCATCAGGCAAGCCCACCGTCATGAAATCGCCTTTGCCGGCAGAAATATCCACTTCCACTTCCACAAGGTACGCGTCAATGCCATAAACCGCGGCGCTGAAACTTTTGAATAACATCAGAGCTGTCTCGCCATAATAGCACGCATCAAAGTTGAGGAGTCTTGCGCGTGCTCATAAAACGGCGCGATTATAGCAAATGCGGAGTTGCATTGCATTACGCGTTTGGCGTGATCGCTGGAAGCAGCGCGAATGCTTCTGAGGGAAGGCTGCCGTTTGAACGTCCTGTTAATTTCGACTTACGAATTGGGGCGCCAGCCGTTCGGCTTGGCGTCGCCGGCAGCGTGGCTTCGGAACGCCGGCTTCGATGTGGACTGTCTCGACCTCTCGCGCGATGACCTGGACGAATCCAAGGTCCGGCAGGCAGGGTTCATTGCCCTTTACGTTCCCATGCACACTGCCACCCGGTTGTCCGTCCAAGTTCTGCCGGCCATTCGCCGGATCAATCCCACTGCCCACCTTTGTTTTTATGGTTTGTACGCTCCGCTCAACTCGGCTCGGCTGCGCCGGGTCGGCGCGCAGACGATCCTGGGAGGCGAGTTCGAGCACGAGCTAGTTCTCGCCGCCCAGCGTGTGGCGGCAAGACATGCGAACGCCACCCCCCGCTACGAGCAACCGGCGCAGCCGCTGCAGCGGACTGAGGCCGTGGTTTCCCTCGACCGGCTAAAATTTGTCGTTCCTGACCGCCACAGGCTTCCGGACCTCGCCCGCTACGCTCGTCTGGAAGAGCCGGGTGGAGAGCAGCGGATCGCCGGTAATACCGAGGCAAGCAGAGGATGCAAGCACTTATGCCGGCATTGCCCGGTGGTGCCCGTTTATCAGGGCCGCTTCCGTATTGTGCCGCAGGAAGTGGCGCTTGAAGACATCACGCGCCAGGTGGAAATGGGTGCCCAGCACATCACGTTTGGAGATCCGGATTTCTTTAATGGAATCCGTCACGCAATTTCCATTGTTACGGCTCTCCATCGCGCCCATCCGGCCCTGAGTTATGATGTGACGATCAAGGTGGAACACCTGCTCAAGTACTGCGAACATATCCGCACGCTGCGGGATACCGGCTGTGCGTTTGTCACCACTGCCGTCGAATCCTTTGACGACCGCATGCTCGCGCGTCTCGAAAAGGGACACACCTGCGCGGATTTTCTTCGCGTTCTCGACCTTTTCCGGAAACAGGGTCTCGCTCTGGCGCCCACTTTTGTGGCGTTCACGCCCTGGACCACATTCGCCAGCTACGGCCAATTCCTCTCAACGATTGCCCGCCTGGGGTTGGTTGAAAGTGTAGCGCCGGTTCAGCTCGGCATACGGCTTTTGATCCCTGAAGGCTCGCGGCTTTTGGGCTTGGATGAGGTGAGAAGCGTGGTTGGCGCATTCAGCGAAACGCAGTTGTTTTACCCGTGGACGCATCCTGATCCGCGAGTTGATACCCTCTACGCTGAAGTCCAGAAGGGAATCCGCGAAGGTTTGCTCAAGAAGGAATCACGCGCCGGCATTTTCAGCCGCGTTCGCGCGCTGGGTTGCGAGGATTCTGAACACCGTTGGCCCGAGGTTCCTTTGCGAATCGCGCCAGGGGCGATTCCCTATCTTACGGAGCCTTGGTATTGTTGCGCGGAGCCTACGGAGAATCTGTCGGCCACTTCCCGGGCATCAGGAGAGGTGATATAGCCTCACGTCGTGTCCTGTCCCGCATAACTTTTGACAATTGCCCTCGCCCCCTTGGGGGAGAGGGTGGCTCGTGGCCGGCGTCTTCACCAGCCGGCGCGAGTCGGGTGAGCGGGTCGCCGAAGACCACGATTGTCAAGGATTAGGGGGACGGGGTAGTGGGTCAGTTTGACGTAGAGGCGGCTTTACGCCGCCACATGGCGAGGTAAACTCGCCGCTACAAATTCAAACTGACCCACTGCCGGGGACGGCACACTAGTGTAGTGCGTCCAACGCTTCTTTACATTTGGGATCTTCGCCAAACGCTGTATTTTCATGGGCAGACCGAATCTCAGCGTCCGAATTATGTAAAGCGATGTCTGACGCACTACACTAGGTCGACAGCGTACCCCGCCGCAATAATAGACTGCAGTCAAGGAGAGAAGCTATGGATTGTGCGCGCATCGCAAGCCTTTTGACAGACGGATTACATCTGTCCCACGCCCCCATCGGGCTGGCGTTTTTGAAAGAAGCGCCGGCAGGGCTGAAGCGTTATTCAGAAGCAGTTCCAACCGCTTGTACATTTTGGAAGGCCGCGGAGACTTCGCTGTTTTACGCCACCGCCGAGGACCATTATAACTGCCCAATCGGAGCCATAACGCAGGGTTTTCAGCCGCCTCAAGAGGTGATGCAACGGGCGATGGATCTCGTCGGCCGGATGGGAAAGATTCAATATCTCGAACCCGCCGAGGTCAAAAACGTGCCGGCCGTGGAAAAAGCCCATGAGGTTGTTGTTTACGGTCCTCTGAAAAGCTTTCAGTCCCTGGAACCCGACGTGGTGATGATGATCTGTACGCCTTTCCAGGCGATGCTGTTCTCCGAAGCCACCGGAGACATCGCTTGGCGCGGCGAGCGAAGCGAAGCCCATGTGTTTGGGCGCCCTGCGTGCGCGGTAATTCCCCGCTCGCTTAAAGACTCGGCAACTTCCACCAGCCTCGGCTGTATGGGCGCACGCACGTTTGCCGGTATTCAGGAACACGAACTTCTGGTAGCTATTCCCGCGTCTCGGCTGGCGAAGGCGCAACCAGGAATCTCGGCAATTCTTGCCGCCAACTCGGAAATGCGGGCGTATTATCAGGAGCACAGGTCGCGGTACGCGCCGGTCTAGCCATGACTGAACCGAAGGCGCCACGAAGGCTGATGATTCTGAGTTCGACCACGGGCTATCAGACCAGAGCGTTTGCCGAGGCTGGGCGCGAAATGGGGCTCGAAGTGGCCTTCGGCAGCGATCGCTGCCACGTGCTGGAAAACCCCTGGAAGGATGGTGCCCTTCCGCTGCGTTTCGAGAATCCGGAGGGATCAGCTCATCAAATTGCGGATTACGCGCGCGCGAACCCGCTCAAGGCCATTGTAGCGCTCGGCGACCGCACGGCACCTTCGGCTGCCCGGGCGTGCCGGCTGCTGCGGCTGCCTTATCACTCTCCCCAAGCGGCTGACCTTTGCAGGGACAAGTACTTATCCCGGGAGTGCCTTCGAGCGGCAGGCCTCAATATACCAAGGTTTGCTCGTTTCAAAGTACAGGACAACCCGCGCCAGCTCATGAACGGGGGCGGGGCGGGTATTCGCTTCCCTTGTGTATTGAAGCCTCTGGCGCTCTCCGCGAGCCGCGGCGTGATTCGCGCTGATAATCCTGTTCAGTTTGTAGAAGGCTTTGAGCGCATCAAGGCGCTCTTAGCTTCTCCCGACGTGCAGGTGATGCGCGAAGAAACCAGCGATTACATTCAGTTCGAGGAATACATTGAAGGTACGGAAATCGCGGTTGAAGGAATCGTATTTCGCGGCGTTCCGAGAGTTCTGGCGATCTTTGATAAGCCCAGCCTGATGGAGGGTCCGTACTTCGAGGAGACGATTTACGTAACTCCCAGCAGGCTGCCGGCCATGGCGCAAGCCGCGGTGGAAAAAACGCTGGCGCAGGCTGTGAGCGCCCTCCACCTTTTTCACGGGCCGTTCCATGCCGAGCTCAGGATTAACCGCAGGGGTATCTGGCCTCTCGAGGTTGCGGCGCGGCCCATCGGTGGGCTCTGCTCGAAAGTTCTGCGCTTCCACTCAGACACTTGGGGAAGAAATGTGTCGCTTGAACGGCTGATCATTGCTCTTGCACTCGGCGAGGCTATTCACTCAGTGATCCGCGAGGAGTGCGCCTCTGCCGTCATGATGATTCCCGTCAGCCAAGCAGGAGTTTACGAGGATATCGAAGGGCTCGAAGATGCGCTGGCTACACCGGGAGTGGAGGACATCGTGATCAGCGCCCAACGAGGTCAGCGCCTCATCCTCTGGCCTGAAGGTTGTAGCTATCCTGGTTTTATTTTCGCACGCGGCCCGTCGCCGGAGTTCGTGGAAAATGCGGTACGCAGCGCCCACCGCAAATTGCAATTCAGAATTTCCCGCACCTTGCCGGTTGTCGGCGCGCTCGCTGCAGTTCAGGCAGGCGAATAGCGGAAACGTCAGAACCTGAAATAAGCATTCAGAAGATAGGCGGCGCCAAGAACGATCAGTAGAGCATTCGCCACCAGAAGGAGCCTCTGCTTGAAGTATCGGTGCAGGCTTGCTCCCCAGGCAAGCAGCCAGACACTCACTATGGCCGCGCCGTAGTATCCGAGAAGCCCACCGGCAAAAAATGGAACCACATGCCAGTACCCGGTCCGGTGGCCACGCGCCAGGATGGGCCCGGCAATGGTCAGCCAATAAATCCACGTTCCCGGAGCGGTCACCTCGGCCAGCGATGCAGCAACAACGCCTCCATACGTAAGGCCGCTCGCCCGCTCCAGCTCTTCACGGCTCTTTCCGCGAATCGCTCTGAGCGAATAAATGCCGAATCCAATTAAAATCACACCACCGGCATATGCGACCGAATGGGCTACCCGGTGCGGAACATAGCGGAAAAAGAATAGCATCACCAGAAGGAAAATGCCGTCAATGAACAGCGGTGGGCCGATCAGCACGGAAAGCGCGCGCCTCCACCGGTTCAGCGCCACTTGAGTCAAAGCAATTAAGTGGAGCGGGCTCGGCGGCAGCCCGCCAACAATTCCCATCCCTGCTCCTAGCAAGAATAGCCTCATACGGTCACCTATGGAGTTCCACAAATTGTG